>CAZGMQ010000019.1:0-50916 GCA_964526745.1 uncultured Verrucomicrobiota bacterium | reverse complement strand
TTTTCAGCTTGAATATTGTACATTTTGGGCCTATTGGGGGCCATTTTTTCTATTTCTTGATGCCATGCAGCCCAAATTGTTGGGTTTCTTCATTAAATCTTAATTGTTCTTTCATAGCTCAATCTCTTGATTTCTTTTATCCTTGGAACTAGCGAGTTGGTTAACTGATGGAGCATCAGCTTGCAACGCCTAAAAAATGTGTCGCTGCCGGCCCGGTTGCATCGGTGTGATTCAGGAGAGCGAAAGGAGAAAGATGAAACAAATTGAATGGCTCCGAGCCACAGGTCAGCCAACCTGTTTTGCCTGCCTGATGTCTCTCTTTCTATGTCTGTTCATTTCCGCTTTCCCAGCCGAAGCTCGGGAGATCAAGGTCGGGGCCTATGAAAACCACCCCAAAGTGTTCACGCAGGAGGATGGAACCGTCGCCGGCATTTTTCCGGATATCATCGAGGAAGTCGCTCGCCGGGAGGGGTGGACGGTCACCTATGTGCATGGGTCGTGGACGGAAAGTCTAAGCCGCCTGAAAACGGGTGAAATCGATCTGATGGTAGATATCGCCTACTCCCCGGAGCGGGAAAGAATCTTTATGTTCTGCGAAGACGATGTGATCTGCAACTGGGCGCAGATTTACACGCAGCCCGGCATG
The DNA here is from genome assembly GCA_964526745.1 of uncultured Verrucomicrobiota bacterium. GTDB lineage: Bacteria > Verrucomicrobiota > Kiritimatiellia > CAIQIC01 > Lenti-01 > Lenti-01. Next base: position 50,270 of record CAZGMQ010000019.1, on the reverse strand, counting down.
GGAATCGAGGTCATCACGGAACTGGATGGACTGAAGTTGGCCGGATTGCGGAATGGAATCCATCTAAAACGGTTTGAGGAACTCGCCCGGCAATTTGGAATCGAGTACGAGATGACGCTGTGCGACGACTATTCGAAGATCTTCTCTCAGATTGATAAAAAGATGGTCGACGCAGGCATCGTCAATCGCATTTATGGATATTCTGATCAGGATAAATATGCGGTGGAGCGAAGTCCGATCATTTTCTCCCCGGCTTCCCTTCGGTTTGCGACAAAAAAGGGCACGAATGCTGATGTGATCGCCGCGATTGACCTCCATATGGCGGACATGAAAAATCAAAAGCATTCTGTCTATCATCAGTCGATCCGGCACTGGCTGGGTGAAACCTCCAAGCTGACTCCACCCCAGTGGATTTTCCGCTCCCTCACCGCCGCGGGTATCGGCATTCTGATCCTGGCGGTCATGAGTTCCCTGCTGAAGTATCAGGTCAACAAAAGAACTGCGCGGCTGCGGCTGACCAATACCCAGTTGGAAGCCCAGGTGGCCGAAACCATGAAGGCGCATCTGGAGCTGAAGGAGAGCGAAGAGAAGGTGATCCGCCAGGAACGCCTCAGCGCGCTGGGGCAAATGACCAGCGGAATTGCACACGATTTCAACAACATGCTCACTCCCGTACTGGGGTATTCCGATCTCCTGCTGGAAGACCCGGACATTCTGGAAAACCCGAAAGAACTGCTGGACATTCTGGGGACGATCCGGGACTCGGCCTGCGAAGCCCGTGAAACGGTAAAACGGATTCAGGAATTTCATCGGGCGGACTCCCGGGCCAAGATGGAAACCTTCTCTCTGGCCGATCTGGTGGCCGGGGTTGTTACGGCAACCAAACCCCTGTGGAAAGCGCATAAGGAAGTGGAATCGACTGTCATTACCGTGAAGCAGAATGTACCGGCCGACCTACAGGTCACCGCCAGCAAGTCCCAGATTTCCGAAGCGTTGATGAATCTGATGATGAATTCAATTCATGCCATGCCGACCGGTGGAAACATCACCATCCGGGGCACCGTTCTGGATGGCCATTTCTCGCTGACGATCCAGGATACGGGCTGCGGCATGTCCAAGGATGTGATCCAGCGGTGCGTGGAGCCGTTCTTCTCCACCAAGGGCGATGAAGGAACCGGCATGGGACTGGCCATGGTGCACGGCATCGTGGAACGACACAACGGCACGCTGCAGATCGACAGCGACTTCGGGAAGCAAACCACCTTCACCCTCCGTCTTCCCTTGCATCAGGAGGACGCCGAACTCGAACCGCCCCGGAATGGATCTGATCAGGCGGTCCCGCCGATGAACGTGCTGGTGGTGGATGACGACGCGAATTCACGGGGCCTGATTTCGAAGTATCTGGCTTTGGACAATCATGGTGTCACCACCGCAGTCGATGTGCCGGACGGAATCGAAAAATTCGATCAGGAGCCGTTTGATCTGGTAATCACCGACCGGGCGATGCCGGGAGTCAGCGGCGACAAGATGGCCGAACATGTGAAAGCCTCGGCTCATCCGGTGCCGGTATTGATGATTACCGGATTCCTGAAAATCGTAACGTCCCAGAATGAATATCCCGTGGATGTGAATCACATCATGGGAAAACCGTTCACCGTGAAAGAACTGCGGAGCGCCATTTATCAATCGATGCAAAGTTGACAGGATCCGTTTTAACCGGTTCCATTCTTTTTCATGCCCCCCCCGCCACAATAAGGATGAACGATGATGAACAAAGCCACCGCCGTCGCCCTCAAGTTTTTTGCTATCTATCTGATCTTCAATGCGCTGATCGCCCTCCCCAGCCTCAGCACATTATTCTTGGTGAAATTACCTGTTGAAGGTTCTTCCCTGCCGATCTGGATGATAACCTCGGCCGTGATCTTGGCAACCGCCATTATCATAATTATCAGTACCGGTTTGATCTGGAAAACCTCCGAATCCCTCATGAAAACGGGAAATGGCTCTACCGCGAAATCCAGCTCCGTTGATCTGGACCGGCTCCTGAAATTGGCCCTTTCTGTCATGGGCCTGTTTTTCCTGTTCCAAGCGCTGATCGCCCTGCCTCGTCAATGGGGCTATTTCCAGATGATGCGTGAGCAGCAGATGGTTCTCCAAGCCCCTGCCGCATTGGTGTCCACTTTCCTGCAGTTGGGGCTGGGCTGTTGGCTGATTGCCAAGCCGCGCCAGTGGGCCGCCTGGCTTCAGAAGCTGGCAAACCGGTGAGACTCTGGACGCTGCATCCCCGCTACCTGGATTCGAAAGGCCTCGTGGCGGTCTGGCGGGAAGGACTGCTGGCGCAGGCGGTCCTACTGGGAAAAACCAAAGGCTATCGGCATCACCCTCAGCTGATCCGCTTTCAGCAACAGCGGAATCCGGTGGCGGCCATCGCCACCTATCTGGCGGCCATTCATGAGGACTCGCTGCGACGGGGATACCGGTTTGACAAGAGCCTCCTGCAATCCGGCCGGATGCGGAAATCCATTGTAGACACACGGGGACAGGTGCAGCTTGAATGGACCCATCTGCGAACCAAACTGCAGGTCCGAAGCCCGAACTGGTTTTCAACCATCCAGCCCATTCGGATCCCGGATCCCCATCCCCTCTTTACCATCCAGCCCGGACCGGTTCAGCCGTGGGAAAAACAAACCTGAAACCAGCGGTAGAACCCTTCTTCATCCCACAAACCCGGACAGCGGAACAATGAAGTTTCAGTTCTTCGGCACGCGGTAGGTCTTGCGAAAGAGTCCCGACAAGATCGGACTCGTCGCAACCCGAAGGCGATGCTTCAGTTCACGGCAGCACACCCCTCCCTGCATTTTGACGCGGCGCAGGGCAAACAAGGGAGTTTTGTTCGGCACATTGGGGCCGGTATCCATCGATAAAGCCGCTTCATAGCCGGACAAGAGGGCGGCCTCGATGGCCACACTGTCATATTCCCCCCAGGGCCAGCTCATCACACGCGAGGGCCGCCCCGTCAACTCCTCCAGGCGCTCGCGACACAGCATGAATTCGTTGAGACAGAATTCAATGCGCTCGCTGATGCTGCGCTCAATGAGATGGTTGTCCAACAGATCATTCGATTCCGGCCAGAACCCGTTGTGGGCATAGGCAGAGCCGCTGGGATACATCGGCTGGCCATCCCGCACTTCCAGATAGATGCCGTGGACGCTCGGATGAATGTCACTTCGTTCGCGGGTGAGCACCTTGTTCGAACGGAAGCAGACCTGATGGGTATGGGTGTGGCCAAAAAGGGAATGGTCCTGTTCGTCGACCAGCGCACACAGTTCTGCGCGATTCATGAAAGCCGTGGGATCATTGCGCTCGATGGCGCGATCCCACGCATCGCGCGCGACGGGCAGTTCCCGCAGGTCGGCATTCGGCGTGGCCGAATCGGGACGGCGCGGGCCGTCGTGAAGAAAGGCGGTCACACAACCGAACGCGGCCTTCACCTTGTATTCGCGCAGTAGCGGGGCTGCATGGATCCAGTTGTCGAGATAGCAGTCATCGAAGGTCATGACATAGGCACGAGCCGGAGGCGGCGGGCCGCCTTTGAGATAGTCGAGGGCCTGATCGATGGAAATGCCGGTCCATTCGTTCGCATCCAGCCAATCCAGGTGTGCGCGGAACTCTTCCGGGGTGATGCCACACACCGGCGAGATATTGCGGTAACACAGAATCGGGATGCTCGCGTTCATGTTCAGGTCTTCATCGTAGAATATACAGCTGGATTGTATAGCTTATTGTGGTTCTTCTGGAGATTGCGGGACGTTCGGGACCGGGGAAACTTCGGGCGAAGACTCTTCCTCGCCGGAATGCTTGCGGATGAGGCGGGTGTCCCGCGTTCCCTCATACACATCGTACTCGAGCAGACGACACTCGATGTCGCCGTTCCACATCGTCACGCGACGGGTGGGATGAAGCCCGATTTTCCGGCCGAGCGGCAGATTGCCCGTAAAGACAACCCCGCGCATCCCCTGACACTTTGTCTTAAAATAGGTCCCGATGCCTTCATACAGCTGCACCAATCGGTCCTCCAGCCCCATGCGTTCGCCATATTCAGGATTCATCATGATCAGCACCGGAGGTTTGGGAAGTGGCGTGTCGCGGAAATCACAGGTATGGAAGCGGATCATGCGATCCACCCCGGCCCGCTCCGCATTCTCCCGGGCGCAGGCAATGGCCTGCGGGTCGATATCTGACGCCGCGATCCAGGTCCGGGGCGCCGTCACAAATTGGTTGCGGGCATCGGTCTTGAGAGCCTTCCATGCCAGGGTATCCACATCGTTGAGATGCAGAAATGCGTACTCCTCGCGATGGAGCCCGGGGGCCCGATTCTGGACAATCCAGGCGGCCTCAATGGCCAGCGTGCCGCTGCCGCACATCGGCCCCACAAAGGCTTCGGCGTTGTTCTTGCCCCACCCCGCTTCGAGCAGCATGCTGGCCGCAAGAGATTCCCGCAACGGCGCCACCCAGGACCTCCAGCGATAGCCGCGATGCGAAAGGGGGGTTCCACTGGTATCGATAAAGATCTGGGCCGACGAACCTTTCCAAAAGAGCGCAACACAGGAGGCCCCTTCGGAAGAGGAACTGGAGTCGGGGCGGGAGCCGGTTTGGGCCACAAACCGATCCGCGATAGCGTCCTTGCAGCGAAGGACCGCAAAACGGGGATCCCGGATGCTCGGATGCAGTGCAACCCCATGCACATGGAAGGGAACATCCGCGCGCAGCCAATCTTCCCAAGGGAGATCGGACACGGCATCATACAGGTCATCCGGGGAATCAATTTCAAAGCCACCCACCTCGAACAGCACGCGATTGGCGGTTCTCAGCCACAGGTTCAGACGCATGGCATCAGCCAGATTGCCTTCGATCCCCGCCGTGGTCGGAGACACCGTTTCCGGTTTGTATCCAAGCGCTTCCAGTTCCCCTTTCAGCACATCGACACACCCGCGTCCGCAGGTAATCACAATCCAAGTCTTCTCCGTCCAATTCATTTGATTCCGTTCTGGCAAAATGCCGGTACCCGCCACCGCCGAAAATACGCCCGATTGGGCCTGTCGCGGTGTCGCTTCAACGCCTGTGGAGCCAGCGAGGGATGCCACAGATGCATCGCGCGGGCCTCCTCGATCACACTCAACGACTGGACCCCCGTTTGATAGAGACGACGGACAAAGTCGTCATCCTCATAGCCCCAGCCGACAAACTGTTCATCAAACCCGTTAACGTGATCGACATCCTCACGACACAGGGAAAAGTGGCATCCCAGCAACTTAGGCTTATGGGGACGGGCCAGATGCCATCGGCGCAGCGCGGACTGACGGACAAACCGGCGGGTAGCCTCCTGCAGCTCCGCCTGATCGGCCACCGTCCAGGCATGCTCCCAATCTGCGGCCGCAGGAGCAGGCGCAGCGACCATCAAAGCCTGCGTGGTCGCCTCATCAAGCAGGGCGCGATTCCCGCATAGCAGGCGGCGAGGACGACTCAACCGTTCGTGCAGGGCCACTGTGTCCGGCAGACAAGCAATATCGCAATCTATAAAGAACAGAACATCGCCCGTGGAAGCCCGAATCGCTTTGTTCCGAGCCGCCGAAAGCCGGTACCCATCCTTTTCCTGGCGCACCACGGTCGATGGGATTCCGCAGGTGGGCAGCAGGCGGTTCATTGCCGACACGGTCGCCTCATCGGATCCATCATCGGCCACCACAATCTCATCGGGAACCCGGGATTGAGCCATCAGCGAAGCCAGCATCAGGCGCAGATGCTCCGGCCGGTTATAAATCGTCGTAATTACGCTGATTTTCATTGGGAGGCCTCTTTGGACGGCGTCGGAGGCAGGGTCAGCGCCATGGTCAGGCCGGCCAGATAGAACAAGGAACGGCGGATGACATGATCCGGAAAATCGCCGAGGCCATAAATGAGAATATACAGAATTCCCATCCCCAGCAGAGCGGGCAGAACGCGGGCCTGAACGCGCCCTCTCCCATCGACGGCCAGTCGCTCCCTGCGGATGGCCGTTCGCGCCAACCGGACCAACAGAGCCAACCAGCCCAGGCTCCACAGGGCAAAGCCAATGATCCCGCCTTGAAAATACAGCATCAGCCAATACTGATGGGCATGTGGAAAATGGAACGGAACGAGCGGGGGCCGTTGGTCCGGATTGTCATACACCGCTTTTTCAAACGCCTGCTTTCCGAAGCCATAGCCCAGAACCGGCTTGCGGTCCGCCAGCAGTTTGGAATGTCCCCACACCGTGTCCCGCGAATTAAAATTGGTCATCGTGCGGTCCTGAAAACGGGGGTTCACCACGATCGCCATTTTGAACAGACCAAACCCCAGCGTGCTCACCAGGAGGAGCGCCACCAGCCGGGAGCGCCATCCCGGCAGCAAGACGATCGGAAAAATCAACAGCCCCAGCGCAAACACAATCTGAGGACCGCGGGAAGCCAACACCACCAAATACACAAGATTCAATGCCATCCCGGCAGCCAGCGCCACTTTCCGCCAGCACCCGTTCGCTCCCGCGACCCAGCGGGCAATAAAAACCAGTATGCAAAGACCCGCCATCATGCTGGAGACATTGGGATGGGTATAAACATAGGGATGGAAAAAGCGGGCTTCGGTCATCACCGTCGGCCACCCCAGTTCGCTCCAGAGACGGATCAGATCCCACGCCAGACGAAGCGTGATCAGGCCCGCACTCGTCACAAGCGCCGCCCATATGCGTGAGGGGCGGTCAAAAATCATCGAAATCGCCAGCGTCGAAATCACTAACGGGAGGCCGACGCTCAAATCCTGCGCGGTGCCAGCCGGATAAAAACTCCACAGGACCGAAGCGGCCGCCCACACAATCCCCACTCCAAAACAGAGACCGGCCGGATTCTTCCAAGCGGTGAGAGTCGTCCGCCAATTCCACAAGGCATAAAGGCCTGCCAGCCATAGAACAGCCTCGGAAATACTATTGGAAGGACGGAACCACAGCATGGCACCAGCCGCCAGAGCCAACGCCCAGCGGCGCACCACCACAGCCCCGCCCGCCTTTTCGATCCCATGATTCCACAGTTTTTGCATCACACGGGGTCAATCCTGCACCGGGGAAGCAAGTTCTTTCAATCCCAAACTCGGCCCTTCAGCCGTCCGGCGCTTCAAGGCGCGCTCCACACTCGGCGCCGCAGCGATCAATTCACGAGTATACGGATGAGACGGATGCCGGAACACCTCATCGGCACTCCCCCTCTCCACCACTTCCCCCTTCTGCATCACCAGCACCTCATCCGCCATGTGATGCATGACCGCCAGGTCATGGCCAATCAGCATCCAGGTGATGCCCCGGCTCTTCTGCAGAGCCTGTAATAAATTCAGAATCTGAGCCTGAACACTGACATCCAGCGCGCTGACCGGCTCATCCGCCACCAGCAGTTCCGCCCCGACACAAAGTGCCCTCGCCAAATTGACCCGCTGCCGCTGACCCCCGCTTAATTCATGCGGGAAACGCCCGGCATAGACCGGATCCATCCCCACTGTTTCCAGCCAGGTCCGCACCTGTGCATCCCCTTCGACGCGCGAAGCCACCAGCCCGTGCACCCGCAGGACTTCGCCCAGGGCCACCCCCACTTTCATCCGGGGATTCAGGGACCCCACCGGATCCTGAAATACGATCTGAGCCCGTCGGCGAAAGGCCAGACGCGCCTCCCGGGTCATGTTCAACACGGCCTGCCCCTCGAAGTCCACACGCCCGGTCACCTGCTCTTCCAACCCCAGAACCGCACGTGCCAGCGAACTTTTCCCGCTTCCGCTTTCGCCGACCACGCCCAAACAACGACCGCGCGATAAATCAAAGGAGACCTCGCGAACGGCATCCACACGATGCCGACCCGTATGATATCGCACAGAAAGATTCTCGACCTGAAGGAGAGGTCGGCTCATGCCCAGCCCCCTTCCATGCAAGCCCAGCAGGCCACGGCGCGATTCCCCTCGCGCCCGAGAAGAGGCGGCTCCTGTTCGCGACAAACCGCATGCGCCAAGGGACAGCGGGGATGAAAGCGGCACCCCGAAGGCCGGCGGCCCAAGGGCGGAACCGATCCGTCAATCCCCTCCAGCCTCGAGACATTCTCCTCCAGCCGGGGCAACGCCCGAAGCAGGCCTTTCACATAGGGGTGCCAAGGCTCCCGCAGCAGCTCGACCGGCCCCGATTCCACCACGCGGCCCGCATACATCACATGAAGGTCATCCGCCACCTCGGCCACCACACCCAGGTTGTGCGTAATCAGCAGCACCGCCAGATTTTCTTTCCGCTGCAACTCCGCCAGTAAACGAAGAATGATCGCCTGCACGGTCACATCCAGCGCCGTTGTCGGTTCATCCGCCACCAGCACGCGAGGCCGTCCCGCCAGCGCCATCGCCAGCATGGCCCGCTGCTGCATCCCGCCCGAGAGTTGATGCGAATAGCTCGCCTGCACGCGGGCCGGCTCATCAAAGCCGACCGTGCGGAACAGTTCCGCCAACCGTTCTTCGGCTCGCGACCGATCTTCCTTCGGAAGCACCTCCCGGATCTGGTTGCCGATAGTGAACACCGGATCGAGACATTCCCCTGGATCCTGAAAGACGTACGCCAGCCCCCGCCCCGGCCCGCACGCGCCGGCTCCGGCCCACTGAATTTCGCCCTGATCCATTTTCATGCCGCGGGGAAGCAAGCCGCCCAAGGCCGCCGCCGTGATGCTCTTGCCGCAACCGCTCTCACCCACCAGTGCCGCCATGCGGCCCGTACGTAAACAGAGATTCACATCCCCGACGACTTCCTGGCGATGCCCCCCCTCCGGAATGAACCCCACGCCAAGCCCTGAAGCCGTCAATACAGCCTCCCCTACGCCCTTGACGCGCTCGTTCAAATCTGTTGATTTCATTCAATGCACATTGAAACACGGACCACCGGCTTTTTTGAAGAAAATTGTTATTTTGTCTCGAACCCCGAGACCCGCGAAACGGTCGTGATTGACCCTGGCGCCGATGCCGCCCAACTCATTGCCCGCCTGCAGGAACTCGAGGCCACCGTGCCGGCGGTGTTGATGACCCACGGCCATGCGGACCATCTGTCGGCCCTGGCGGAACTCGCCGATACCTTCTCCGCGCCGGTCTATATTCATCCACTGGATGCAGAATGGTGTTTCACTGACCGGGCCGCCCTCCCCGGATTCTATGATACCCCAAAAAAGCCCGGCACTCCCATTCTCACCACGCTGCCGATCACAACCCCTCTAATTCTGGCCGGAGGCCACTGGACCGTCATGGACACTCCCGGCCACTCCCCCGGGGGAGTCTGCTGGATGCTTCAGGAAGAACAGGCGCTCTTTGCCGGCGACACGCTGTTCTGCGGATCTGCAGGCCGTACCGATCTGCCCGGTGGGGATTCCCGAACCCTTACCCGGTCCTTGCGCAAGCTGGCGGCTCTACCCGAAGACTGGACGGTCTATCCCGGACACGGCGACCCCACCACGCTGTCCCATGAGAAGAAGCACAACTACTTCATGCAGTTTTAGAATCAGATCAGCCCGCGAATCAAACTGTAGGCCACCGATCCCTTCGGCGGAATGTTCGGCAGATCTGACGGATCAAACCATTGTGCATCCGACAGTTCATCCTCCTGCAGGTGCAGTTCGCCGGATTCCCACTGCGCGGTAAAGGCCAGCATTAACTGGTTCGGATAGGGCCAGTGCTGACTGCCCGCATAGCGAAGACCGGTGACCTCGATGCCGGCTTCTTCGCGGACCTCCCGGTGCACACAGTCTTCCGCCGATTCGCCAACCTCGATGTAGCCTGCGAGGCAGGTATACAGGTCCTGAATGCGCTGCACATGCCGGGCGAGCAAAATGCGGCCATCCTTTTCCACCCGTACAATAATGGCGGGTGCAATCGCTGGGTACTGCACATGGCCGCATAGACTGCACTGTCGTGCCACATCCGTGACATGTTCCTCCATGAGCCCGCCGCAACTCCCGCAAAATCGATGACGGGCCCGCCAGTTGATCAATCCCAGCGCCCGGCAAGCTGCCGAAGCCCAGGGGGAATCCACGGCAATCAGCTGCCGGACTCGGGCCCATACACACCCAGCGGGCGGCGGGTCGGGCTCTCCCGATACGGCCATCACCATCACGCCCTCCGGCTTCATCAGAAAAGAATCGCGGGACTGTCGCTGTTCCAGCAGTTCGGCAATCACCACCTCCGCCCGAGCCGGCTCCCAGCCCTCTCCTTCACGCAGCAGCAGGAGTCCGTCACAGAAAATCAGCTGGGGTTCTTTCTGTGGCATGGGCTCCGCTCCTACTCTTCGTTTTTCCAGCGCGGAAGATTGTATTCCAGAATCTCAGAGAGAATATCGCGGACGTTCTTGGTCAAGGTCCACTCCGGATAATGCGCTTGGAACTTTGAGACATCACTGACCCACCAGATGTGATCCCCCGTTCGGTTCGTTTCCACATAGGTCGTCTTCATCTTCTTCCCCGTCAACTCTTCGCACAGCGTGACCGCCTCCATCATCGAACAATGGCTGAAGCGGCTCCCCCCCATGTTATACACTTCGCCCGCACGCGGCGCCTGGAAGAACTGGTCAAAAGCATTCACCAAATCTTCGCTGTGAATATTGTCGCGGACCTGCTTCCCCCTGTATCCGAAAATCCGGTATTCCCGGCCCGTGGCAGCACACTTCATCAGATAGGCCAGAAATCCGTGCAGTTCCGCACCGGAGTGTCGCGGTCCGGTCAGACATCCCCCGCGGAACACGCCCGTCTTCAAACCGAAATAGCGGCCATACTCCTGCACCATCACATCGGCCGCCACTTTGGAGGCACCGAACAGGGAATGAGTGGTTTGATCAATGCTCATCGATTCATCAATCCCCTTCTCAGCATAGGGTCCTTCCGTACACTCCCAGCGTGTCTCCAGCTCCGTCAACGGAAGCCGATTGGGCGTATCCCCATATACCTTGTTGGTCGAGGTGAAGATGAAAACGGCTTCCGGGGCCCATTGCCGGGTCGCCTCCAGCAAATTCAGGGTCCCCTGTGCATTCACGCTGAAATCGGTGAATGGCTCCCGCGCCGCCCAGTCGTGGGACGGCTGCGCCGCCGTATGCACAATCAGATCAAAGTCGCCGGCTTCAAAAATTGGGCGCAGGGCTTCGAAATCGCGAATATCCGCCGCCGCCGCTGAAAAGGAATCCGGAAACGCCGTCTGCAGTTCCTCGACTGCCCAGCGAGTGGACGCCTCCGACCCAAAGAAATACTCCCGCAGATTGTTGTCCACCCCGATCACACGACAGCCTTGCCGGCAATAATGCCGGGCCGTTTCCGATCCCACGAGTCCGCCCGCACCTGTCACTAACACTGTTTTCATAGACTGTTGAGTCTGCCACATCTCCCATGAAATGTCCCGCACAGACTTTTCAAATTCCCGGGAGAGGCGTAGGCTCTATTCATGGAAACACTCGTTGCCCGCATCGCCCTCGCTCTGGTTGCTCAAGGCCGCACACTGGCCACCGCCGAATCCTGCACGGGTGGGTGGGTGGGTGCACTTCTGACGGATCTGCCCGGCAGTTCCAAGTGGTATCTCGGCGGAGTCATTGCCTATTCCAATGAACTCAAAAAGCAGTTTCTTGACGTACCTTCTGATCTCCTTGAAACACATGGAGCCGTCAGTGCGGAAACCGCTCAGGCCATGGTCGAAGGCATTCGAAAAAAAACAGAGTCAGATTTGGCCCTCTCCATCACGGGCATTGCCGGTCCGGGCGGCGGCACTCCCGACAAACCAGTGGGACTGGTGCTGATGGGCATCGCCGCTCCGCCCCCTTTTGAAACCGTGGTGTTCGAACACCAATTTGAGGGATCCCGAGCCGAGATCCGAAAAGAAGCGGCCCTGGCCGCACTCCAGCATGTGCTGGATGCCGCTACCTCACAACCCGAATAAAAAAAAGATCACCGGCTTACACCGGTGATCGTCAACCGCTCGCAATGAGCGGAATACCTTAAATGAGCAGGTCGCCCTTGGGTGACTCACCACCCGGCACAATGATTTTCGATGCCTGTTCCCGCTGCATCGCCGCCATCTCTTCTTTCAGCTTCTCCACCGCCTTCTGGATGGTTCCAGAGAATCCAGCCAGAGCTTCGGGAAGTGTTTTGGCCCCTTCGACCTGACCATTCAGAGGCAGCACACCGCCCGGCGTCATCACCTGCGTCACTGCTGTAAACATCGGGTCGCGTGAAGGATCATCCGCGCCTTCTGCGGTAATCGGCACCATCTTGCGAAGCGAACCTGCCTTCAAATCTGTATAGGCCTCCTCGCGGTAGAGGTTGGCGGTATCCATCTGGATGTCATTGATTGATTGTTCAGCCATTGTGTTTTTCCTTACGATTGCCTGGCGATGAATTCCGATGTCCCGGGCCGCAGGCGTGGCGCGGACGGTTATTCCTGTAGCATTTTCTCCCGCAGAGTCGCGAGCGCCTGATTCTGCAGCTGACGCACCCGCTCCCGCGTAATACCTAAACGCCCCCCCACTTCCTCCAGCGATTCGGGATCCACTCCGTTCAGTCCGAATCGATGCTCCAAAATAATTTGTTCGCGCTCGTTCAGATCCTTGAGATACAGCCCCATCTCTTCCAGCAGCTGCGAATCATTCAGATCGTCAAATGGTGATTTGGCTTTGGCGTCGCTCAGGGTATCGCTCAGGGTGTCGCGCCCGTCTTCCCCCAACGGCACATCCAGCGAGGTGGGGCGCTGCGAAACTTCGAGCCAGTACTTCACGGTCTTTTCGGTGACATCCAGGCGAGTGGCTAGTTCTTTGGGGGTTGGAACCCGGCCCAGTTCATGCGAAAGCGCTTCATGTGTTCGGCGCATCCGAAACAGTTTATCGACCATATGTGAAGGCAATCGGATGGTTTTGCCCTGGTTGGCCAGCGCGCGGCGGATGCCCTGTTTGATCCACCATGCCGCATAGGTGCTCAGCTTGCCGCCCTTCTTGGGGTCAAACCGCTCCACGGCTTTCATCAAGCCCATATTCCCCTCGGAAATCAGATCCAACAGCGGAAGGCCCAACCGCGAATAGTCACCCGCAATCTTCACCACCAACCGGAGATTAGCCTGAATCATATGCTGGCGGGCCGCTTCATCCCCCTTCTTGATTCGGGCGGCCAGCTTGATTTCCTCTTCTTTCGTCAAGAGAGCCACCTGCCCGATTTCCTTCAGGTAGATTCGCATTCCATGATCGTCGCGTTCGTTCATACGCCCCATATTCCGCAACCCGCGCCAAAAAAGCAAGCGTCCACGTACATCTGCTCCGGATATCCTCCATGCTTGACTTCCCCGCCCCCCCTTCGCACACTTCTTCTATGCGTTGCCCTAAATGTTCTCAATCCGACGACAAAGTCATTGATTCCCGCTCGATTCGAAGCGGCGAAGTCATCCGCCGCCGACGGGTCTGTTCCAAGTGCGGCCACCGGTTCACGACGTATGAAGAAGTGGTTAAAGCCGTTCTTCGCGTGCTTAAACGCGACGGCCGGCATGAGGACTTCAATCGGAAGAAGCTTCAGGCTGCCATCGAGCATGCTGCCATCAAACGCCCCATATCCGAACCGCAGGTCGAATTGCTGGTCGATGACATCGTCCAGGAAATCGATGCGGAGTATGAGCGCGAAGTGCCTTCCACCGTCATCGGCCGCAAGGTGATGGACAAGCTCGAAAAACTCGACGAGGTCGCCTTTCTCCGTTTTGCCTCGGTCTACCGCCGCTTCCGCGATGCCTCCCAGTTTCTCTCTGAGATCGAAAATCTCATCGGCCGCCAGTAGGCCGCTTCGTCCCTCATGCGTTTGCCGGCGACACATTTCTCTCCCCTGATGTTTCCACACTGTGGAAACATTTTTTCCATACTATGGAAAAATCCTGAAAATGGTTTCCATAGTATGGAAAACTTCACCGGCGCGGCCGCATGAAAGTGATTCCCTCCAGCAATGAAGTCCGCGAAATCCTGCGCGCGCATCTGGAATCCCTGCTGCGCGAGAGCGCACAGTCGGTCCCTCTGGAACCGGCAGCCGCCGAGGCGGTTACCGCCGCAGTTTCGCAATACCTAGCCGATCAGCGCCTCTCCCCGCCGCTTCCCGATGATTATCTGCACATGATGATTTATCGTGCACTGCGCACCCTGCATCAGGATGAGGCCGCCGCGCAGTGGGCGGCCGATCATCTGTCCAGTTCCGGCCCGCTACCCGTTTTTGATCCGGAAATCTGGCCGGGCCCGGTTCCCCTGCTGGTCTGGCAGCTGTTCGCCTCCAAACTGGTTCGGCCTGCACGAACGATCACCGCTGAAGGAAAAATTCTCTGGACGCTCGACTTCCGGCGCCTGCGCCAGGAGGAAGCCGGGTGGATGGAAATCACCCTGCTGCCCGGACTGCGGGCGCTGTTGGAACAACTCGCACCCGCCTGGGACGACACCTCCGGCACCGGCCTGCTTGGATTGCGCGGCCTCTACGCCGCGGGCTTTGCCCCCACGCCCCGGCGCCGCCGAAAAACCAAATCGCACTCGCACTATGCTCCGCTGGATGCCGCTGAAATCCGGTCGTTCTGCCTGCGCGTGTTTTCGAATCTGCAAGCCGCGCGAAACTGGAAGCACAACCCGGACGTGCTGTATCTCGACTTTCCGCATCGTCGCTAAACACGCGTCCACCTAGCTCTAGGCCCCCTGCCGGCTTGTCCGGCAGGAGCCCACGGTTGCCTCCTGCCACACAAGGTGGCAGGGCGACCCAGCCAAAATCAGATGAAGAGCGTGGGCCCACTTTCCTTTGCACGGGCGATGAAGGTGGCCACACCGGCGACTTCATCCACCTCGATCAGTTCTTCGCGTTTGATGCCCATCATGTCCATGGCCATATCGCAGGCAATGAATTTGACGCCGAGCTCTCTCGCGCTCTGAATCATCTCGGGTAGCGAGGCCACATTCTGCTGCCGCATCACGTGCTTCATCATCTCAGTGCCCATGCCGGCCATGTGCATCTTGGACAGGGCCAGCTTGGAGGCGCCCTTCGGCAGCATCCAGCCGAACATCCGGCTGATCAGAGTCTTCTTCGTCTGCGGTCCGGGATTCTTCCGCAATACGGTCAATCCCCAGAAGGTGAAGAAGATGCTGACCTGCATTCCGGAGGCGGCCATGCCCATAGCAATGATCATCGCGGCCATGGCCTTGTCGAGATCGTTGCTGAACAGAACCATCGCACCGGAGGCGGCGCTTCCTGTTGCAGTGGAGCAGGCCGGAGCCGTTCCCTTCCGCACAATCGCTTCGAGGTGATCGCTCTTCTGCTCCAGCTTCACGACCTTGTGACCGCTGCATTTGGCCCAGTTGTTCAGATCCGGTGCGAAACCCGACGCCCCCAGCACCTTGATGGAGGTGCCGGTCGTGAGGCCATCGAGCTCCTTCTTGATGCGGACCACCGGGCCGGGACACTGCAGCGCCCGCACATCGACAACGATGCCCGGCTCCTCCTCATCCGATTCGATGTGCGGCCCGCCTTCGCTTCCGGTGCAGGACAGCGTGATTTCATCGTCGGTCGGCATCCATTTTTCCGGCTGGAACTGGGTCCACGTCAGATAGCCACCGGACAGGTTGGCGACATCGTAGCCCATCTGACGCAGGATGCGTTCGGCCACATAGGCCCGAAGCCCCTGATGGCAATACACCACAATCAGCCGGTCCTTCGGCAATTCGAATGCTCGTGCACGAATGTGATGAAGTGGAATGCTGATGGCGCCGGGGATCTCCCCCATCGCCAGTTCAGCGGGCTCGCGCACATCGAGAAGGAGAGCGCCTTCGGGTAAGGCATCGGCCTGCACCACCTTCGTATCGCCGTTCAACACATTGGCCGCGATCATACCGGCCACGCTGATCGGATCCTTCGCCGAGCTGAACGGGGGCGCATAGCAGAGTTCCAGCTCCGCGAGCTGCCGCACATTCAACCCTGCGCGCATCGCCGTCGCCAGCACATCCGCACGCTTGTCCGCGCCGCTGCCGCCGACGACCTGGCCGCCATAGATGCTGCCGTCCTCTCCGAAAAGCAATTTGATGTGCAGGGTTTTGGCTCCCGGATAGTAGCCCGCATGCGAACCGGGATGCAGATAGACCTTCTGATAGGTTTTTTCCATCGTTTTCAGGCGCGCTTCGGTATGGCCGCAGCTGGCCGCCGTCAGATTGCCGACCTTGACCACGGAAGCGCCATAGGTGCCGGCATAGGAACTCGTGCGGCCCGCAATGTTGTCGGCTGCAATCCGCCCCTGCCGGTTGGCCGGGCCCGCCAGCGGGACCGCTGTCGGCTGATTGAAGATGGGATCGAGCACCTGGACCACATCGCCCACAGCGAAAATATCCGGATCGTTGGTCTGCATCTGCGCATTGGTCACGATGTGACCTCTCGGCCCCACGTCCACTCCCGCCGATTTTGCCAGCGCCGAGTTGGGCTTCACTCCCACACAGAGCGTCACGACATCCGCGGTCCAGGTGCGGCCGTCCTTCACCGCCACCCGAACACCGTTCTCCTCAGACGAAAAGGCCGAGACGGCTGCGCCCAGTTCCACCACGATGCCGGCCAGCCGCATTTCCTCGGCCAGCAGCGAACTCATTTCTTCATCCATTGTCGGCAGGAGTTGGCGCCCCATCTCCAGCAGCGTGACTTCCAGACCGCGATGGCGCAGGCTTTCCGCCAGTTCCATGCCCACGAATCCGCCGCCCACGACCACCACGCTCTTCGCACCCGCATCCAGCTGCTTGGCGATGCGATCCATGTCCTCCAGCGTCCATAACTGCAGCACCTCCGGCAGATCAATGCCCGGCAAATCCAACTGCATCGGCGAGGACCCTGTGGCGATCACCAGCTTGTCGTAGCGCTCCTCGCGCACCGTCCCATCCTGACGATTGAGGACCGACACCGTTCGCTTCTCCCGGTCGATGGCAGTGACCTCGTGGTTCACCCGCACATCCACGTTGAACCGGGCACGGAAATTCTCCGGGGTCATCACCAGCAGCCAGTCGCGCTCGGGAATGATCTTTCCCAGATGGTACGGCAGTCCGCAATTCGCATACGAAATGTCCGGACCGCGCTCCAGCAGCACGATCTCCGCCTTCTCGTCCAGTCGACGCAACCGCGCCGCCGTGCTCGCTCCACCCGCTACCCCGCCAATAATGACTGTTTTCATGCTGAATCCTTATAAAACCTCACAACTATGAGCTTTAAAGGGTAACACAGGCCGGTTCGATTGCCAAACATACGGGATTTTTCGCACCAAATTTGCATTTTTTGATATATCTGGTATTGTGATACCAATATTTTGTGAGAAAGGATTTTCATGCCCGGTTTAGTCCATATGTCCGATGCCCTGTCCATCGCCCTGCACACCTGTCTCTGGGTGAGCGACGGAGATCAGGGATATCAACCCTCTTCACGGATCGCAAAGGAGCTCGGGTTTTCCTATCACCACTTTGCCAAAGTGGTCCAGAAGCTGGTGCATGCCGATATTCTGGAGACCGCACGCGGTCCGCATGGAGGCATTCGGCTTGCCGGCAATCCCTGTGACCTGACCCTGCTGGACATCTATACCGCGGCAGGAGGAGAGCCTCTCACACCCCACCGCTGTCTTCTCGATCCTTCCATCTGCAAAGGGCGGGCCTGCGGGCTCGGGTTGCTGATCGAAGAGGAAAATCAGCGACTGCTGAAGAAAATGGAAGAAACGACCCTCGAAGCCCTCGCCCTTTCTTTGGACAAATCCAAACTGGAGATTGCATGAAACGGAAAATTATTTCGATCGACGAAGCCTTATGTAATGGATGTGGGATCTGCGTGACCGCCTGCCATGAAGGGGCCATTCAGATGGTGAATGGGAAAGCCAAACTGGTCTCCGACCACTATTGCGATGGGCTAGGCGACTGTCTTCCCGAGTGTCCCACCGGGGCCATCCAGATGATCGAGCGGGAAGCCGCTGAGTATGATGAAGCAGCTGTCCAAGCCCGCATGGACGCAAGCCAGGTCCCCGCACCGGCTACCGAATCCCAAAAGTCCCCGATGCCCTTCGGCTGTCCCGGACAGATGGCCAAGACGATTGAACGCAAGCCGGCCGAATCCGCACTCTCCGCCGCCCCTGCGACGGCACCGGTCTCGGAACTGACCACCTGGCCCGTGCAAATCAAATTGGTGAATCCCGGGGCCCCTTATCTGAAGGATGCCGCCCTGCTAATTGCGGCCGACTGCACCGCCTTCGCCTATGCCGACATCCATCGCAAATTTATGCGGAACAAAGTCACCCTGATCGGCTGCCCCAAACTCGACGAAGGCGATTACGCCGAAAAACTGACCGCAATCCTGCAGCAAAACGACATCAAGAGCCTCACCGTCCTGCGGATGGAGGTTCCCTGTTGTGGCGGCATTGCCGAAGCAGCCAAACGCGCACTCCAGGCCAGCGGCAAGATGATTCCCTGGCAGATTGTCACCGTCGGCACCGACGGGACCCTTCTTGAAGACTAACCCTGATTTTAAAATACACCCAACCCTGGAGAAATCCCATGACTGAAGAAATGTTCTGTTTCCAATGTGAACAAACCGCCGGCGGTACCGGCTGCACCCGGACCGGCGTCTGCGGCAAGAACCCCGAAGCCGCCAACCTGCAGGATGACATCACCGCAGCCATGATCACCTTGGCCCGCGCCGTCGATGGCAAGCCGTCCGATCCCAAGGTCGAGGCGCTGCTGATGGATGGGCTCTTTATGACCGTGACCAACGTCAACTTCGACCCGAAGGATCTCGCCGCCATGCGCGACCGCATCCTCCGCGCGGCCGAGGCCGCCGGCGGAGCCAACAGCTATCGCCCCGAAGATCTGTTCCACGGCGACAAGGATGTGGTCTCGCTGCGGTCCACGCTCCTGTTCGGCCTGCGCGGCATGGGAGCATACGCGGCCCACGCCCGGGTTCTGGGCAAAACCGACCCGGAAGTCTCCGCCTGGTTTCAGAAGGGTATGAAAGCCCTCGGCGACGAGCATACGGTTGAAGAATGGCTCGGTCTCATTATGGAATTCGGCAAAGTCAACCTCGCCTGTATGGCACTGCTCGATGCCGCCAACACCGGGACCTTCGGCCACCCGGAACCCACCAAGGTTTCCACGGCTCAGGACAAGGGACCCTTCATCATCATCACCGGCCACGATCTGCACGACCTGAAGATGCTGCTCGAACAATCCGAAAGCAGGGGCGTGAATGTCTATACCCACGGTGAAATGCTTCCAGGCCTGGCTTATCCCGAACTGAAGAAACACAAGAACCTAAAGGGCCACTACGGCACCGCCTGGCAGAACCAGCAGAAGGAATTCGCCAACCTGCCCGGCGTTGTGCTCTTCACCACCAACTGCATCATGCCGCCGCGCCCCACCTACATCGACCACCTTGCCACCACGGCCGAAGTCGGCTGGCCTGGCGTCCAGCACATCGCCGCCGATGAAAACGGTCACAAGGACTTCTCCGGCATCATTCAGAAGGCCCTGGATCTCGGTGGTTGGACAGAAACCACGCCCGGCAAGCATGAGCTGATGACCGGATTCGGACATAACGCCGTCATGGGCGTTGCCGATCAGCTGATCGCCGCCGTCAAGGCCGGGGATGTGAAGCACATCTATCTGGTTGGTGGATGCGATGGTGCCAAGCTCGGTCGCGACTATTACACCGAGTTCGTCGAAAAGGCTCCGAAAGACAGCTTGATTCTGACGCTGGCCTGCGGCAAGTTCCGGTTCAATCACCTGCAGGAGCAACTCGGTGATATTGGCGGGATCCCTCGACTACTGGATATGGGGCAGTGCAACGACGCCTATTCCGCGATTCAGGTCGCCGTGGCCCTGTCCAAGGTCTTTGAGTGCGGCGTGAATGATCTGCCACTCTCCATGATCCTCTCCTGGTACGAGCAGAAAGCCGTATGCATCCTGCTGACGCTCCTCTCCCTCGGCATCAAGAACATCCGCATCGGGCCCACGCTTCCCGCGTTCGTCTCACCGACGGTCCTCAAGGTGCTCGTGGAGCAGTTCGGCCTGACGCCGATCACCACAGCCGATGAAGACCTGAAGACCATCGCCGGCTGATCCGTAGCCTCTTGGACCCACACCGCGCCCCGCTTCGGCAGGGCGCGGTTTTTTTAGTCTCCAATTCCCTTGCCGAAAATCCCCAGGCAGACTATTTATTTTTCAACAGCATCAAGGGATAAAGAATGAAAGAATCTTGTCGAGCACATCTACTTGCCGCAGCCGCAATGAGTCTGTACGCCGCAGGATGCCTGTTCCTGACAGCCTGCAGTCCGAAGCCAGCCACGGACTCTGCTGCTGCTGACATCCGTTATGAGAACCCGGCGAACTGGGTGCTGCTGCCGACAGAAGATCAGCCGCGGCAGCCTATTGATGTCTTCTATGTGTATCCCACCGTTGTCGCCCATCATGACCGTCCGCTGATGAGCTGGACGAATGAAGCCACACGCGACAAAACAGAAAATATTTCCCGACAGCAATCCAGCATTTTTTCCTCGGTTGCCAATGTCTATGCCCCCTACTGCCGACAACTCGAATTTTATCGTGCCTGGGAGGCCCTCACGGGTCCTGACGCCCCAGACTATGCCCCCATGAACCGCGGCATCCTGGATGTCCGCGAGGCCTTTGCCTTTTATATGGAGCATTTTAATCAAGGTCGCCCCTTCATCCTGCTCGGACACAGCCAGGGCGCCATGGATCTGTTCTTCCTGATGAAAGAGGATTTCGATGATCCCCACCTCGCTACGAATCTGGTCGCCGCCTATCTGATCGGCATGTCCATCCGGCCCGAAGACATCCAGAACGCCCCCCGCCTCCGATTTGCGCAAGGGGCCGACGACACCGGTGTCATCGTCACCTACAACACAGAACTGCCGGACGCCACGAATTCCCCCTTTGCCAATGCCGCCGCCTTTTGCATCAATCCGCTGAACTGGAGCACCTCTTCCGTTTCCGCATCCCGCTCCCTGAATCTCGGCGCCATCTTTTTTGACGGACAGAATCAGATCACCAACGAAGTCCCGGAATTCTGCAGCGCGCGCATCGATCCAGCTCGAGGCGCGGTCATCGTGGAACCCTCCATCCCCGGCACCTATGATGCCCCCGACATTCTCGGCACAGGCGTCACCCACATGAACGACATCTATTTCTTCTATCGCAATCTGCAGCAAAATGGGCAGGTCCGCGCCGCGGCCATGTCGAAGCCCTGAGTATTCCGCGCCTCATTGCACCCTCCCCTCGCAAATTTTTCACCTCATTTTCCCGTATATCTCGACAAGCGTGGTAGGGTATGGCATATTCAATCGCAACTATAAGGAAGGTATTATGAAAGTCTCTACAAAAGGTCGATATGGTTTGCGCACGCTGATGGATATTTCCTCCCATCAGACCGACGGGCCCGTGAATCTCAATGACATCGCCGGACGCCAAGGCATCTCCGCGAAATATCTCTGGCAGATTGTCAATTTATTGAAAACCGCTGGTTTTGTGCGCGGCACACGCGGCCCCAAGGGCGGCTATGTTCTCATCCGGGATCCCGCCAACATCACGCTGCTCGATGTGATTCAGGCTCTGGAAGGCCCTGTCACGCTTGTCGAATGCGTCGATGTTCCTGAATTCTGCAGCCAAACCGAATCCTGTGTGGCCCAGTCTGTCTGGACGGAAGTCAGCGCATCGATCCGCGAGGCTCTCCAAAGCATCACGCTGGCAGAAATTCTCCGGCGGCACGCAGAAGCGGGCAGCGCCAATCACTACATCATCTAAGTCCGCTCCGCTCCCTGCGCCCCAGATGAAAACGTGTCCGTTTTGCACCAAAGAGGTTCAGGACGATGAGATTCAATGCCGATACTGCAGTGAGTTTCTAGACAGCTCCATCCGGCCGCCGCCGATTCCTCAATCGAGCCCTTGGTATTCGAGCAAATCGGGAATTGTGATTGCGGTCTGTTGTGTCGGCCCTCTGGCACTACCCCTGATCTGGAGGCATCCTACCCTTTCTCTGGCATGGAAAATTGGGATTACAATAGGAATTCTCGTTCTGAGCTGGCTTTTGATCCTCGCTTGCATCAAACTGGTGCAAATAATATGGCAAATGTATGAGCAGTTGCTGGGCACCTTCTAAACCCTCCCGGCGTGCTTATTGCATATGAGGAGATGCAGCGATGCAGTGGTTCTATATTCAAAATGAAAAGCGGATCGGCCCGATTGAAGAAACCGACCTCTTCCAACTCGCCAGCAACGGCAAACTCTCCCCTCAGGATCTGGTCTGGAATCCATCCATGGGGGAGGAATGGAAACCGGCATCCAGCATTTCCGGACTGTTTACCCCGCCGGCGGTGATCCCGCCCTCAACCGGAACCGGGAACACCCCAAACCGGCGTCTGATGGAGAAAGCCATCCGTTCCCTCAGCGGGAACTGGGCGATTGCCGTCGGCTTAGCGCTCCTCTTTCAAATCATCATTTCAAGTGTTCAAGTTGTTCCCTATCTCGGAGCACTCTTTGCTTTGCTCATCAACGGCCCTATGCTGTTTGGATTGAACCGGTTCTTTTTGAAGATTGCCCGCGGAACCGCCACCGAAGTGGGGGATCTGTTTGACGGCTTTAAATGGTACGGGAAAACGCTGGGGGGCTATGCACTGATGGCTCTCTTTCTCGGCCTGTGGAGCCTGCTCCTGATCATCCCCGGTGTGTTTGCTGCGATTACCATTCCTGCTGCAACTCAATCCTCCGATGCCGCAATGGTGGTTTTGCTCCCCTTGATTATTCTGTTTTTCATTCTTATGGCACTTCCCGTAATCCGGGCCTCACTTTCCTATTCCATGCTTTTTTTCATTCTGTCCGACCAGCCCGAGCTGGGCCCCTATGAGGCACTCCAGCGCAGTGCGCAAATGATGATGGGGTACAAATGGAAAAAATTCTGTCTGGGGTGGCGCTTCTTCGGATGGGGGGTGCTGGCGCTATGCACCTGCGGCATCGGCTTCCTATGGTTGTTCCCCTATATGACCACGACCAATGCCCATTTTTATGAAGATGTTCGAAACCTTGTTGAAAAATAGATAGGAGAACAGATGATGGCCACTGCAGGATGGGGTTTGATTGGGTTCGGACTGGCTGGCGCACTTGTGCTCGCATGGCTTTTCATTTCTGCCGCGTTTCTGTTGTGGGGAGCCCGGATCGCCGGTGTCGAAAACCGGACCTTTGGCCGCGCCATCGCCACCGTCCTCCTCGGCTTCATCGCTTCTTCCCTGTTATCCGTCCTTCTCAGCATGGCGACTCCCATCGGAATCGGCTTAGGCGCCATCTTGGGATTCTGTGTCTCGGCCGTCATCATGATGGCGATTTTTAACACGACCTTCGGCAAAGCCCTGGCTGCCAACATCATCACCTGGGTGCTCAGCTTGGTCGTCGGCATCGCCCTGGCCATGGCCTTCGCTTTTCTGACGGCTATTCTCGTCGCCGGTGGCGCCTAGCCAGACCGACAATCAGACCAGTTCAGCAAACACCGAATCGCTGATAAACAGCGCATCGTCAGCCAGCCGGATTCGGTCGGGTTCCACCACCAATCGCCCTGAGGCCGCGAGGTCTCGAATTTCTGTGCCCCGCAACTCATCATAGTCAAATCCTGTTGCGGCACGAAATTCCTGACGCCCCCACCCCGCGAGCCGGCGCAACCCCATCACAAGGGTCTCACAAGCCTTGGCTTCGGGTTCCAGCCTTTCTTCGAAAGTGCGGTGCCATTCTGGCAGGGCCGCAGAGTGCCCCCACCGGACCCCTTCCAAATGCGAATGGGCGGCGGGTCCGATTCCGATATAGTCGCCCCCGTTCCAATACAACTGGTTCTGCCGGCACTCGAATCCCGGCCGGGCGAAATTGGACAGTTCATACTGCGACCAGCCCCCATCCCCCAATCGCTGCCTGCCCCAATCGAACTGCTCGCGCTGGTCGTCCTCAGATACGATCAGACGGCCCGCCTGCGCCTGCTCGGCAAAAGGGGTTCCCTCCTCGATTTCAAGGCAGTAACAGGAGATGTGTTCGGGATTCAGCGCCATCAGCGCTTCGACATCCGCTTGAAATGCCTTCATTGAAACGCCGGGCACCCCATAGATCAGATCCAATCCGATCTGATTGAATCCAGCCGCGCGCGCAATCCGGACACACTCGTTTGTTTCACCGACCGTATGGATCCGGCCCAACCGCCGGAGCACGGCATCATCAAACGATTGCGCCCCGATAGAGAGCCGGTTCACTCCCGCTTGGCTCAACAGGGCCGCCTTGGCCGGTGTAAGGGTTCCGGGATTCACCTCACAGGTCCATTCCACCACACGCTTCAGATTCACCTGAGCGTGAATATGCTCCAGCAGCAGCTGAAGATCGGCCTCCTCCAGCGCGGTGGGGGTGCCGCCGCCAAAGAACAGACTGTCCGGGGCGAAGCCTTGAGGAAGAACCTCCAGCTCCTTCAACACACCGCGCTGCCAGGCGGCAACCAGATCTGGATTCGCCCGTTGTGAATAGAATGCGCAATAGGCGCATTTTCGCATACAAAAGGGGATATGAACATAGAGCCCGGTCCCGCGAGAGCTTGGCGCAACTGAACCCATCGAAGACATTCCGTTCACCCCTGCAGAACAAAAAAGATCATTCGGCCATCATCTCGCGAATTTCTTTCAGCACGCGCTCGGCTTCCTCGGGATCCAGGCATGTCAGGGCAAACCCCACATGCACGAGCAGATAATCACCAATCTTGGTTTCAGGCAGATAGGCCAAAGAGGCCTCCTGCTGCACCCCGTCGTAGTCGACGGTCGCGCGGCGGTCAAATCCCTCACCGCCCGAAATGGCGACGACCCGGCCTGGAATCGCAAGACACATGGTGGATCAGATCCCCTTCTCAAACGGCGGGGCGCCCGGAGGCTGCTGCCCCGAAGACTGGGCCATTTTACCGAGCCGAAGCGGAAAACGGATTTTGATGTCGCCGTCCATCAACACCTCGACCCAATGGGTCCCGGGCTCATGGAATTCCAGATTCAAAAAGAGCTCCACATTGGTGGCCGTCGCCTCGGCATTCGGCAGCTTCACGGGGATCTTGCGTCCTTCCGCCACCAGCGTGCTCATGTCCGGCCGCAAAATTCGGGTATGCTGCTCGAACTCCCCCTCGCCGGAACACCAGCGCGTCACCAAAAACATGCGCGGGTGGCGAAAGGGATAGGTGGGACTGCCGAGCGAATCGAACAGACCGATTAAAATAAATTTTCCGCTCCGCTCCTGGCGGACATCATCACACAGCAACGTGGATTGTAAATCAGGGATCATGGCCATGGGCGCCTTTCCTTTCCATTTTGAACCCCAACAAGGGGGCCTAGATTCTCAACATACCCGCGATGGCATTTTTTCGCAATGCCGCCGCAGGCGATTTGCCCGCGCGAGGCGGCCTCAGGGGACAATTTCCACCTTAATCAAATTACTGGCACCGGTCTTGCCCAAGGGGAAGCCAGCCGTGACCACCACCGCGTCTCCGGGCTTCACAACGCCGGTTTCCTTGGCCCCTCGATGCAGTTCATCCAGCAAATCAATCAGTAGTTCAGCGGGCTTGATCATCATCGGACGCACCCCCCTCACCAAGGCCATCCGCCGGAAAGCCGCCTCTTCCGTGGTTCCGGCCAGAATCGGCTGCCAGGGGCGGGTTTTTGCGGCCAGACGGGCGGTCCCGCCCGTTTGGGTAGCAATCACCAGCGCTTGAGCCGAAATGGACTCCGCCAGGGAACAAGCCGCTCGCGCCAGAGCTTCGGACACATCCGTCATCTCCACCTGCTGAAGCTGCTGCCACCAGACTTCGCGCTGGAAGCCCTTTTCAGCTTCCTCGGAAATTTTGGCCATCATCAGAACGGATTCCACCGGATATTTCCCCATCGCGGTTTCTTCTGACAACATCACGGCATCGGTTCCCTCCAGAACCGCATTGGTGACATCGGTCACCTCTGCGCGGGTCGGGCGGGGCGAATCCGTCATGCTTTTCAGCATTTGTGTGGCTGTAATCACAGGTTTACCGGCGAAATTGGCCTTATCAATAATCAGGCGCTGCGCCGTGGGCACCTTTTCGGGCGGAATGTCCACTCCCAGATCGCCGCGGGCGACCATAATCCCATCCACCGCCTCCATGATGCCGTCCAGTTCGTCTAGGGCTTCATGCTTTTCGATCTTCGCAATAATCGGCCTGATTTTCCCCTGCGCCCGCATATAGGCCCGGGCCACCCCGATATCGGCTGCGGAGCGGACAAACGATAGGGCGACATAATCCACCCCGTGCTCCAGCCCAAATGCCAGATCGTCATAATCCTTATTGGTCAGGATGGGAGCCTGGATGCTTCGGGAGGGCAGATTGATGCCCTTGTGGCTGCTCAGACGTCCCCCGAGAATCACGCGGCAGTGGATATCCTCTTTCACCACCTTCTCCACCCGCAGTTCAAGGGCCCCATCCGCCAACAGCAACGTATCGCCTTCCTGCACATCCTGCGGCAATTGGGTGTACGTCAGACCCACCATCTTCTCATCCCCAGGCACATCCCGGGCCGTCAGGATGAATTCATCCCCCGGATTCAACAGGATGCTGCCGCAGGCAAAAGCCCCCGTCCGAATCTTCGGACCGGCCAAATCCTGCAAAATAGCAATCGATAGATTCTTTTCTTCAGCAATCTGCCGAATCAAATGGATCTTCTCCGCATGATCTTTCTGCGTTCCATGGGAAAAGTTCAGTCGAGCCACATTCATGCCGGCATCCATCATCCGACTGAGGATTTCCCGGCTTCCAGAGGTCGGCCCAATGGTACAGACGATTTTCGTTTTTCTCATAATGTGTCCATCTTCTCCCTTAAACAGGGATGGGTCAAGCGCTTTACTTGCCCGTGTTTTCCACCCACTCCAACAAGAAGTCTGTGCGAGTTAAATCCGGTACTACCAGTTCTGCTCCAGCTTCTTGCAAAGAGTTCGCATCATATCTCCCTGAGGCCACACCCAACACCGGAAGCCCTATGGCCACACCCGCTGCGACATCATAAGGGGTATCGCCGACCAGACAGCTGTTCCCTTCCAATATGTTGTGCCCCAGATTCTTAGCCTCATTTAGAGCCACCCTTGCGATTTCAGTCCGGTCAGCATGGTCATCCCCGAAGCCACCAAATCCAAAAAATGAATCCAATCCGATACTTCCCAGCTTCAAATAGGCACAGGTTCGGATATTGCCCGTGACCAGTCCCATGATATAGCCCGCCTCATCCAGACATTCCAAAAAAGCCCGGGCACCAGGCACCTCCCGAGCCGGTTTCTCCTGCAGGCGCCTCTTCAATTCATCGGCGATGCAGCCGAAGATGCGCTGGCGGTCTGCCTGTGTAAGAGTCAGCCCCCTCTCCGCCCTCACCTGATCCAGCACATTGAGGTCGGTATTTCCGGCAAAAGATACATAGGACAAATCATCCTGCACACCTGTCACCTGCGCCAGCCCATGGATAAAGGCATCACGCCCCAACCCGTGGGTATCCAGCAGGGTTCCATCAATATCGAATAACACCATTTACACCGCATCCTTTTTCATATTCGTGCCGGTTATTCTACCGCATTCTGGGTACACTTCACCCTTTTTTATGTAGCTCTTCACGGGTTGCCGTGAATCCAGAAGCGTGATACGGTCCATCTCTCAACCGTCAACCCTGTATTGGAATTTTGTCAATTATGGATCCGAAACCCAACAATCCAAAAGAGCCGCAAGGAAAGCGTCGCCCCCCGATGCCCATGCGGGCCCTCCTCGTCTGGTTTCTGCTCATGGCGCTGCTTGTCACCGTATATCAGCTCGCCACCCAGCATTCTGCCAAACAGGAACGTCTCCCCTACAACCCCGAATTTCTCACGGTTCTGGAAGAAGGCCGCATCAATGAAGCGGAAGTCGTCATGGACGTATCCGGACAGAACTTCATTCGCGGCGAACTGAAGGATTTGGACCCCGACACCGGGAAACCCCGCACGTTCCGCGTCGAAACCCCTATCACCGAAGATTTGGTTTCCAAGCTCACCGAAGCCAAGGTGCCCTTCAAATTCAAACCGCAGAATCCGCTACTCTGGCAGATCCTTTCCAGCGCCATTCCGCTTCTGCTGGTCTTCGGCCTGATTTACTTCCTCTTCTACCGCCGAATGGCAGGCGGACAGAACGGCGCCTTCAGCTTCGGCAAATCCAAGGCCCGCCTCATGACCCGCGACACCAATAAAACCACATTTAAAGATGTCGCCGGGGTGGATGAAGCCCATGAGGAAGTCGAAGAAATCATTGAATTCCTTCGTGACCCCAAACGCTTTCAGCGTCTTGGCGGACGTATTCCAAAGGGTGTGCTACTCATTGGCCCTCCGGGCACCGGCAAAACCCTTCTCGCCCGCGCCATTGCCGGCGAAGCCCAGGTCCCCTTTTTCACCATCTCCGGGTCCGACTTTGTGGAGATGTTTGTCGGTGTGGGTGCCTCCCGCGTCCGCGACATGTTTGAACAGGGAAAAAAGAGCGCCCCCTGCATTATCTTTATTGATGAGATTGATGCCGTAGGCCGTAGCCGTTTCTCCGGTATCGGCGGCGGCAACGATGAACGCGAACAGACCCTAAATGCCCTGCTCGTCGAGATGGACGGCTTTGATACGCAGGAAGGCGTCATCATCATTGCCGCCACCAACCGCCCTGATGTTCTTGATCCCGCTCTACTGCGACCCGGCCGCTTCGATCGCCAAATCATGGTCGACCTGCCCAATTTGGAAGGCCGGGAAGCCATCCTCAAAATCCATGCCCGTAAGGTCAAACTCGATGGCGCCGTTCAGCTGCGAAACATTGCCCGCGGCACCCCCGGCTTATCGGGTGCTGACCTCGCCAATCTGATGAATGAGGCCGCCCTCCTCGCCGCCCGCCGCGGGGCCGAAACGATCGCAGAGAAGGATCTGGAAGAAGCCCGCGACAAGGTCCGTTGGGGTCGCGAGCGCCGCTCACATGTCTTTGATGAAAAAGAAAAGCGGCTCACCGCCTGCCACGAAGCCGGTCATGCTATCGCGTTGGCCCTCACCGAAGGCACCGAGCCGCTGCATAAAGTCACCATCATTCCTCGCGGACGTGCCCTCGGCGCCACCATGCAGCTCCCGGAAAAAGACCGCCACACAGAAGGCCGTAGCCAGCTTCTCGGCATGATCATCGGCACCATGGGCGGGCGCGCTGCGGAGAAAATCTGCTTCGATGATATTACCACTGGCGCTTCCAACGATATCAAACAGGCAACTCACATCGCCCGCATGATGGTCACCGCATGGGGCATGAGCGACGAAATCGGCCCGCAGTGTTTCGGATCACGCGATGAAATTCTATTCCTGGGTCGGGAGGTTTCCCGTACCAATGAGATTTCGGAAGAGACGGCTCGAAAAATCGATTCTGAAGTTAAACGGATCATCGATGAATCGTATGCCAAGGCCTTGGAAATCCTCACCCAAAACCGCGACAAGCTGGACCTGCTCACCGATATCCTCATCGAGCGCGAAACCCTCGATGGACGCGATGTCGACAACCTGCTGAAGCACGGACGGATACTTTCCGCCATCGAGCGCAATGCCGAAGATGCCGAAAAGGAAGCCAAGGAAAAGGTACCAGAAAAGGTAGAGACGGCGACGCCGGTTGAAGAAGAAACTCCCGCCGAAGAGCCGGCAACGCCTGCTGAAGAATAGCGATCGTCCACCGGAATTCCACACCATGGAAAAGTTTCCACACTATGGAAAAAAGTTTTCCACACTATGGAAAACTCCCGGCGCGAAGGATTCAGGAAAGCCTCCCCTTCCCATTCTAATGGGGATTCTGAATCTCACGCCGGATTCATTTTCAGATGGCGGCCAGTTCATGAATCCCGCAGCCGCATTGGAGCAGGCCCTCCGCCTGGAAGCCGACGGAGCGGATGTACTGGACATCGGTGCGGAATCCACGCGACCGGGCCACACGATCATTTCTGAAGAAGAAGAGTTAAGCCGCCTGCTTCCCGTATTGGATCGGCTGGAGGGTAAGCTGAACATTCCCATTTCTGTGGATACGAGCAAGGCTGCTGTCATACAAGCCGCATTCGATCATGGCGCCGCCATACTGAATGATGTCGCTGCCCTCTCCCGGCCCGGCATGTTGTCGTTTGCCCACGAAATTCAGGCCCCTGTCATCTTGATGCATGGAGTTGCTCACTCTCTCGATCCTGAGGACACCGAT
This sequence comes from uncultured Verrucomicrobiota bacterium, assembly GCA_964526745.1. Taxonomy (GTDB): domain Bacteria; phylum Verrucomicrobiota; class Kiritimatiellia; order CAIQIC01; family Lenti-01; genus Lenti-01. The sequence goes on along the minus strand of CAZGMQ010000019.1, from coordinate 19,908 downwards.
CCCGCCCAAACCATTGCGGATTGGTTCACCTCGATTCTTCCCGCTCTTGAGGGAGCCCAGGATAGAATCATTCTGGATCCCGGCATCGGCTTCGGCACCACGCGAGCGCAGGATTCCGCCATTCTTAAAAACCTTTTCCCTCTCGCGGCACTGGGTCTCCCCCTGCTGATCGGCTTGTCGCGCAAACGGATTGTTCGTGAACTGCACCCGGATCGGGACCGCGATGAAGCCAGCGCGCAAATGGCGTTTGATGCTTGGCAGCAGGGTGCTTCCATTCTTCGCCTTCATCAGATGAAACCGATTCAAGAGCTCCTGAAGCAGGAGACTCTCACATGAGCCCGTTTCCAGTCAGCTCGGACAAGGAGAACCAGCTCCTCAAGCAAATGACCCGCCTGAACATTGTTGAAGCGGATCTGGAGGAAAAGTTCATCCGGGGCGGCGGACCGGGCGGACAAAAAACCAACAAGACCTCTTCAACGGTTTGTCTGCGCCACCGGCCGACCGGAATCGAAGTGAAGTGCTCACGAGAGCGCTCCCAGTCCATGAATCGTTTTTTTGCGCGGCGGGAACTCTGCGAAAAAGTTGCGGCACAGGTGCTGGGCGAAAAGACCAAAAAACAGCAGGAGCGGGAAAAGATTCGGCGCCAGAAACGCAGGCGTTCCCGCCGGCAAACGGCCATCATGGTCGATAACAAGAAAAAGCACGGGGCCAAGAAGGCACTGCGGAGAAAACCGAATCCCGAAGAATAGAAAGCGGCCGCGTCAGGCCTTGCGAACGATATCGGCACCCAATGCCCGCAGACGCGCATCAATACGCTCGTATCCCCGATCAATCATTTCGGCCAAATCGATGACCGTGGTTCCCTTTGCGCAGAGGGCCGCAATGATCAAGGCCATCCCGGCACGGATGTCCGGGCTCGATATCCGCTGGGAACGCAACTGGACCGGACCACTAACCACGACGCGGTGCGGGTCGCACTGCACCAGAGTGGCTCCCATCTCCAGGAGGCGGTCCACAAAATACATCCGGCTCTCAAACAGCTTCTCAAAAAACAGGATCTCCCCATGCGCCCGCGTCGCCAGCACCAGTGCGACACTCATCAGGTCGGAGGGAATCGCCGGCCAAATGCCGTCTTCCATCTTCGGAATGGCCCCGCCCAGATCTTTATGTATATGGAGTTCCTGTCGCGCAGGCAGTTTGAGAACCCCTTTTTCAATCTGCCATTTCACACCCAGTCGACCAAAGGCCCGCTGCATTACCTTCAACGTGGTGGAATCCGGCAGATCCGTGACCTTCAGGGCCCCACCCGTGGCCGCAGCGGCGGCAATCATGCTGCCAATTTCGATATAATCCGGGCCGACCCGGTGTTTCGCACCGGCGAGAGATTTAACGCCTTCGATTTCAATCCGGTTGGTTCCGAGTCCGGAAATCCGCGCGCCCATCCGGATCAGCAAGGCACCAAGATCCTGGACATGCGGTTCACAAGCGGCATTCAGAATCACGGTCCGGCCCGGCGCCAAGGTGGCGGCCATCAACAGATTTTCTGTAGCGGTAACACTGGCTTCATCCAGCAGAATTTCCGCCCCGCGGAACCGACGGAGCCGACGAAGATGAAAGGCTCCATCCTTCCACTTCATGCCGATCCCCAACTGGCCCAATCCCTCAAAATGCGTATCCAAACGCCGGCGACCGATCACATCCCCGCCGGGTGAAAATAGGATGCCATCCCCGTGACGTGCGGGTAGCGGACCCGCCAGGAGAATGGAACCGCGCACGCGCAGACAAAGATCCGGATCCAGGGATGTTTTCTTCAGTCCCTTGGCACAGAGCTCCACCGTATGGCCCCGGCGGGAAACCGCCACCCCCAGATCGGAAAGCAGGCGCAACATGTTCTCCACATCGAGAATCTTCGGAACATTCTGCAGAATCAGGGGTTGATCGGTCAGCACACAGGCGGCCAGCATCGGAAGCACGGCATTCTTGTTACCGAGGGGATTGAACACCCCGCCGATCTTGTTGCCGCCTCGAATGATGAACCGTGCCATATCCCGTTTCGCCTCGTCACTCCACCGTGACGCTCTTGGCCAGGTTTCGTGGTTTATCGATATCTGCACCGCGGGCCTTGGCATTGTGATAGGCAAACAACTGCAAGGCGATGACATTGATCATGGGTGAAAACTCTTCGATGGTCTCTGGCACGGGGATGATATCCTGAGCCAGCCCTTTCACGGCTTCATTGCCTTCGGCCACCACCGCGATGATGCGGCCTTTGCGCGCTTCCACTTCCTTCAGGTTCGAAACCATCTTGTCATACACTTCGTCCGCCGTCGGCGTGCAGATACAGACCACCGGAAGAAATTCATTGATCAAGGCAATCGGTCCATGCTTCATCTCGCCGGCAGCGTAGCCTTCGGCATGCTGATAGGAGATTTCTTTGTTCTTGAGCGCGCCTTCCAACGCAATCGGATAATTGAAACGGCGACCCAGATACAACGCGTTGAAGCATTCATAATATTTCTGGGATATGGCTTTGATTTCATTCTCGCTGTCGAGCACGCGGTGGATGCCATCGGGAATCCGACCGAGCTCTGCGGTCAGTTCACGCTCACGGTCGGCATCCAGGACGCCGCGCAGGCGGCCCATCCGAATCGACAGCAAAGCAAACGCCATCAGCTGAGCGGTGAAGGCTTTGGTGGAGGCCACACCGATTTCCGGCCCGGCCTGCGTCAAAAGAGAGGCATCGCTTTCGCGCAACAGGGAACTCCCTGCCACATTGCAGATGCTCAGGACGGGACATCCCATCTTGCGTGCCAATCGCACCGAAGCCAGGGTGTCTGCGGTTTCGCCGGATTGAGAAACCGCAATGACCAATGTATTTTCCGGTAACTTGGGGTCCCGATAGCGGAATTCACTTCCCAAATCGGTTTCACAAGGCACTCCGGCCCATCTCTCCAGCAGCAATCGCCCATACATGCCGGCATAGTAAGCGGTTCCACAGCTCAAAATCAGGATCCGCTGAATGTCCAAAGCGGTGGACTCCAGCAGGGCGGCCTCTTCGCCCAGATTCACGGTCCCCTCTTTGCTGACGTGGGCATCCAGCAATGTTCGCAAGACGCGCGGCTGCTCGTGCACTTCTTTGAGCATGAAAGTTTCGAAGCCAGCCCTCTCGGCCGCTTCGGCCCGAAGCGTCACCGCTTTGATCTCCGGGATCACCGGGGTTCCGTCCAATGTGGTCAGCGTCACGCCGCCTGGCGTCAGAGTCGCCACTTCCCCGTCATTCAGATAGATCACATTCTTCACCCGGTTCAATATCGCCGGAACATCGCTTGCGATAAACTGCTCGCCTTCGCCGACGCCGATAATGAGCGGACTGCCGCACCGCGCCGCATAGAAGGTGTCGGGCTGATCCTTGAATACAATCCCGAGCGCATAGGCTCCGCGCGCCATCTGCAGCGCTTCGCGGATGGCTTCCGGGTGAGATTTCCCGCCGGTTTTCAGAATCTCTTCGATGAGATGCGGCAAGACTTCCGTGTCGGTCTGAGAAAGAAATACATGCCCTTTGGCTTCCAGATCTGCACGCAACGGCAGATAGTTTTCAATAATGCCGTTGTGGACGACGGCGATCTTTCCGGTGCAATCCAGGTGTGGATGCGAATTGATTTCGGACGGTTCCCCATGGGTCGCCCAACGCGTATGACCGATGCCGATGCTGCCGGCCAATGGAACGGCTTCCAAGGCCTCTTCCAGATTGGAAAGACGACCGACCTGTTTGCTGACGACCAGAGAGCCATCGGCCTGTATGACGGCCACCCCCGCCGAGTCATACCCGCGGTATTCGAGTCGCTTCAGCCCCTCGATCAACAGTGGAACTGCATTCTTCGGTCCCACATATCCCACAATGCCGCACATGCTACAGCCCTTTCGGTGTTGAACTCATCTTGACTGGAAAGAGAAAAGGCCGGGACCGCTTCGCGGTGTCCCAGCCTCTCCATCACAAAACGGATACCTGTCCGAATCAGAACTTGCCGATCGGAAGATCTGTTATTTGCTGTGAAGGATTCATAAAGTCCCCCTTCAGCTGCTTACCCTTCAACGAAAAGGCTGCACCCCCTTTGAGAACAACCACCATGCCATCTTCTCCAAATGGAGGTGTCGTTTCCAAGGTAATCTCAGCCGCAGCCGCTGGCAGTGTCGCCAGATCCGCATTTTTGGTGAAAAGGAATGTGGTTCCTTCCTTAGCGGTATCCAGATTAAACACCACATTCCATGCGTTGGCCGTAGCTTTACTGGTACGGAAATCAGCCTCGTCTGAACTCTTCACCGCAACCAGACCTTTGGCTGAGAAGAAATCATAGGAAACACTCATGACCTCAGAGGTCACCAAGTTAATAAAATACTCTGTTGAAGTATCAGAAGGCAATGTTCCCGCCGACGGCCAGGACGAACTGTCTCCGCCCAGAACCACATCATCCATCTGGCCAGCAAAGGCGGAGGTATAAATGTTTTTCCCGTTGGAAACGGTTTGGACCAATGCCGCACTGGTCAATGCCTTGTTGACAGCGGGGACCAAAATAGCAGCGAGCATTGCGATGATGGCAATCACCACCAGCAGCTCAATCAGGGTAAAACCAAAAGCTTTGCGCTTTGTCATATGTCATGTCTCCTTCAATTGACGACTCTTGGGAAGAATCTACGCGTTTGTTCGGATTGAGTCAATACCGACAATACAAATAATGCAGTCTTTATTAAGCCGCTGCCCAGACGGGAAACAGCCCATGAATCAACAGGGCGATGCCAATGCCCAGCAAGGCGCCAGAGAAGACCTCCAGCCGGGTATGCCCGAGAAACTCCACCAACTTCTCTGGAGAGAACTTGTGGTTGCGATAAAAATCTTCCGCCATCTGGTTTAATAAACGCGCCTGCACCCCGGCGGCATGCCGGACACTCTGGGCGTCGATCATGATTAATGCCAGCATTCCCATGGCCACCGCAAAGACGGGAGACCCAAACCCCGTTCGAAATCCTACGGATACGGCACAGGCCGCCGCCGAAGCGGTGTGGGAACTGGGCATCCCTCCCAACCGGAACAGGAACCCGAAATCAAACTTCTTCTCACGAATCATGAAGGTGAGCAGTTTGATGAACTGCGCCACCAGCCAACTCGCCACCGCTGCAACCAGCGTCACATTGTTGATGAAATCGTGAACCATAACGAGAAGGAGTCTATGAAATCGGGTCCAAAGCCGCAATCCCCTAATTATTCAACCTCCAATTTTCTTGCACACCCCAAAAATTTGTGGTTTTCTCGCCCCTATTAATCCCCACAGGCACACGACATGGGTACATCCTCAAAAGAATTGGCTCATAAATTAAGGAAATTGGCCAAACGCCAACACGGATGCTTCACCGCTGCACAAGCGCTTGAAACGGGGTATGCCGATAGCGTTCACCTCTATCATGTGAAAACCGGCAATTGGATCCGGATTTTTCGAGGTGTCTATCGCTTGGCAAGCAACACGGAAACCCCGGAAACACGTTGCATGGCCACTCTCCTCTGGACTCGCGACAAAAGTGGAATAATTCAAGGTTTTTTGACTTCAAAAACAACCCTGGCACTTCAAAAGGGCACACTGACCCCCGACCAACCCATCTATATCGGCGTTCCAAAGGGGTTTCGACGTTCCTCTACTGTTCCAAAAGGCATCCATATTTCTTTCGTTTCGAAAAATGAGTATAAAACCTCAAAATATGATGGACTAATGGTACAGGAACCCATGAATAAACCATCCAGGTCCATCCCAGCGGCCATGGATGCTCCCGATTATTATGATTGGCTCGATTATCAGGCCGTTCTATGCGCCAACCACTCCTGAAACCCTTCATTTTCCTCCTGTTCTTTCTTCTCTTCAGTGTGGAATGCGCATTTTCTTTCTATTTTCGCCTGGATGGTGACCGGCTCTGGCTTCAGGCAGACCAAACCCCGCTTGTCGATATCCTGGCCCAATTTTCCCGGACCGGCGTGGAAGTCCATCTGGACCCCCGCATTCAGTCCACTGTTACAGGGGCCGTACGGGGTGAAGACTTGGATGACGCCTTGGAATCCCTTCTGGAATCCTACGATTATCTCCTGACATGGAAAATGCTCCGAGGGCCCTTAGGTCGTATTCCCAAATTACACTCGATTCAGATTTATAAGCCGGGTGGAGAATCTTCCACCCAACTTTTTCCTTCACTCTCATCGAATTTTGAGACGACCCGCGGCATTAGTGGAACCGCCCCTGAATTTGTCAAAGACGAAATGCTGGTGGGCGTACGGCCCGGCACCACCTATTCCCAATTCAAGCGGCTTCTCGATGAAATTGGAGGCATGCTGGTGGAGGCAAACTCTGCCACCGGGATCTATTTGATCCGGTTTCCATCCGGAACCAATGTGGAAGCTCTCTTGCAGCAGATATCGCGTAATTCACTGATCGCCCATGCAGAACTGAATGGCGTTACCCGACTCCCGGAAGCGTCCAGCACCTCCCGTTCAGAAACGGCTTCCCCGCTCCCTCCCGTGAGTCCCCCTGCCGATGGATCTATCCCGGTTGCGGTTCTCGACAGCGGACTCGACCCCAACGCTGGTCTGGCTCCCCTCGTTTCTGCTGGATGGGATGCCGTGGCCCCGGACCAGACGCTCTCCGATAGCGAAGGACATGGCACCCAAATGGCGTATTTGGCTTCTGGCCTGCTCTCCGCCAATGGGATCTCCGCTTCAGGCGACCTCCTTCCCATCGTGGCCATCCGAACATTCGATGAAAATGGGAAAACCTCGAATTTTGCGATTATGCAAGCCTTGGCCTATGCGGAGCAGGCAGGTGCCAAAGTGATCAATATGAGTTGGGGATCCGAAACGGATAGCGACTTTATGAGAACGGCTATGCAGGTGGCCGCCAATCAAGGATTGATTCTTGTTGCGGCGGCCGGAAACGAACCGACAGGACAGGCAGTCTATCCTGCGGCCTATTCCACGGTCATCGGCGTCGGAGGCATCACCGCCAGTGGCCAACCATGGGAACAATCCAACTATGGCAGCTTTGTCGCGCTGTCCGCGCCCGCGACCGCCAGTTTCCCAATCGGACACGATGGTCCTGCCGGAGCCTATGTGGGCACCTCAATCTCCTCAGCTGCCGTCGCAAACGCTCTGGCTCAATATCTCAATATACATCCCGGTGCGACCACGGCCTCAGCTAGGACCGCCCTGCAGCTGGCGCTTTCCCCTGCCCCGGCCGGGGGCTACGGCAACGGTCTGCTGGACGACGACGCGCTTCAGCGGTTGCTGGCGCCATAGCCGCCGCCCGCTATTTCTCAAAAAGTCTGTTGTTCCGCCTCGGGCGTTCGTGATACATATTTGCATCGTCCTCTTCATTGGAAAACGAAAATGAGCACCGAACTGACTCCACACATCTTTGTCGCATAACAGGTCCGAACCCCATGCCAATTTTTGAATATATTTGCCGCCAGTGCAGTGAGATCTCCGAGATTCTAGTCACAGGTTCGCGCAAGCCCGCCTGTCCGAACTGCGGCTCCAAAAAACTCGAAAAGCAACTCTCCACTTTTAGCACACCTGTCGCTTCGACCTCCCTGCCCACGCCCCCTTGCGGATCCTCAGCCTGTCCGACAGGCGGATTCGGGTGTGCGGGAGCCGGAGGCGGCTGTCCATTCAGTTCCAACCCCTAAAGAAAGTCTTCAATGAAAAATCCTCTCGCAGTGATCGCCATCGGCGGCAACTCTCTCATCAGCGATAAGACAAAAATGTCGGTTCTCGACCAATACCGGGCCGCCGGCGAAACGTCCCATCATATCGCAGCCCTGATTGCCGCGGGCTATCGTGTTGTGGTCACACATGGCAATGGCCCCCAGGTCGGGTTCATTCTCCTTCGTTCCGATCTTGCCAAAGATGTGCTTCATCAGGTGCCGCTCGATAGCTGTGTAGCGGATACACAGGGAGCGATCGGCTACCAGGTCGGCCAAACCCTTGCCAATGAACTGAAGCGCCAGAATATCAAAAAATCCATTGCCACCGTGGTCACACAGGTGCTCGTGGACAAGAATGATCCGGCCTTTACCACCCCTACCAAACCCATCGGCCCCTTCTACAGCGAAGAGGAGGCCCGGAAACATGAAACAGACAGCGGCTGGATTATGAAAGAGGATGCCGGCCGTGGCTGGCGCCGTGTAGTGGCCTCGCCCAAGCCCATTGACATCATCGAAGAGGAAACCATCCGCCTTCTCCTGGACCAGGAAGTCGTTGTCATCGCTGTCGGCGGCGGCGGCATTCCGGTCATCGAAAAAGAAAATGGTGAACTCGAAGGCCGCGCAGCGGTCATTGATAAGGATTTCGCCTCCTGCCTCCTGGCGAAGAACCTTAAGGCGGATCTCTTCATTATTTCCACAGGTGTGGATAAAGTCGCGATCAACTTTAATAAGCCCGATCAGCAGTCTCTGGACCGCCTCACCGTAGCCGAGGCCGAACAATATCAAGCCGAAGGCCAATTCCCGGCCGGTAGCATGGGACCTAAGATTGAAGCCGCTATCGACTTCCTGAAAAACGGTGGCAAAGAAGTCATCATCACGCAGCCTCATCTGCTGGCAGAAGCCATCAAGGGTGAAAACGGCACCCACCTGGTTCCGTAAGGTCCTCCCCTCTCCGCTAGGAGCCGGCTTGCCGGCTCCTTTTTTGTAGCCCAAAAAAATGTTCCGGACCCCCGGGCCCGAAGGCCTGATTGTCCGGAACAAGAATGGTGAGACGGGCGGGGCTCGAACCCGCGACCACAAGCTTAAAAGGCTCGTGCTCTACCGACTGAGCTACCGTCCCACGACTTTCGACATGCGAAAATCTGCGGGTGGTTCTACCCTTCTCCTGCATCACACACAAGAAAAAACCCATCCCATCCAGCTTTCTGCTATACGCAACAGTCCATTTCCGCGCATGCCTTTTGTGCTCCTCCACAGTCTACCCCAACACGTTCGGTTTAAGGTCCGCACCCTCTTTAAAAATATAATGAATTATTCTCTATCGAGATGGCTCTTTTTTCACTTGTATTCAGTCCCAGCAAGCACATTATAGTCTTAATGAAAACTAAACAATTAGCGCTGGTTGCCGCACTGGCGGTGCTGACCGGATGCGGTGGGGCTGAGAAACCAGACGCTGCCGAAACAGAGGGGAACAACACGCCACAACCGGTCGTGATCGGCTTTTCGATGGGAGGCGTTCGGCTGGAACGGTGGAAAAAAGATGAACAAAGCATCGTCAATCGCGCACGTGAGTTGGGGGCAACGGTCCTCACCCTTACCGCTCTGGAGAACCCGGAACTGCAAAACAACCAAGCGGAAAATCTCATCATCCAGGGTATCGATGTCCTTCTGGTGGTTCCGCAACATTCCGAAAAATCAGCGCGGATCGTCAAACTGGCCCACAAAGCCGGCATCCAGGTGATCGCTTATGACCGGATCATCCGGCATTGCGATCTGGATTATTATGTGTCGTTCGACAACGTAAAAGTGGGGGAATACCAGGCGTTGGGCGTGATCGCCGCGCTCGATCCGAACCGCACGAACCGACTCGCCTATATTGGCGGCTCATCCGTGGACGCGAATTCGCTCCAGTTGAAGCAAGGAACCATGGCGGTGCTCAAACCGCTGATTAAAAGCGGAAAAGTCACCCTGGAACTGGAAACCTTCACGAAAGACTGGAGCGTCCAGAATGCATATCAGGATATGAAGCAATTTTTGGAGGCGGGCGGCCGGGTGGATGGCGTCATCGCCGCCAACGACGCAACCGCTAGCGGGGTGATCCAGGCACTTCAAGAACACGGCCTTTCCAATATTCCCATTTCCGGACAAGACGCCGAATTGGGTGCCTGCCAACGCGTGGCCAAAGGCACCCAGGCGGTAACGATCTACAAGCCGATCGACAAACTGGGCCGTATGGCCGCGGAAATGGCCGTACAAGTGGCTCGAGGATTACCCGTGCCGGTCAACGCCTCCGTCAACAACGGTTTTTACGACGTCCCCTCCGTTCTGCTCGAATCGGTGGCCATCACCCAAGAAAACTTGAACGACACCGTGGTCCTGGACGGATTTCATACCTATGAAGAAGTCTTTGGAGCCGCTCCGTGAGACAAACCGCCGGAAAAGGGGCGAACTGCCCATGACCGGACACGGTCTTCATAGTATCCGGACCAGGATCATCGCGGCCATCAGCGCCGTCATCGGCATCATGTTGCTGTTGAGCTTGTTTATTCTCTTCACCCACATCCAGGCTCTCCGCAGCTATGATCGCCAAATGGACGGCATCATTTCGGAATACCGGGTGTCCGCTGAAACGGATCGTCTGATCACCCTGTACAGTTCGTGCATTCAAAATCGGCACAACGACGGCTACCGAAACCAGTTCCAGCAATGCTCCGCCGACATCGAAGGATTACTGGATCTGCTCGGCCGGCGCTCGGGCGGGGCCGAAATATCACCCGCCTATGCCGGGCTGGAACACTCCGTGCGGCATGTGATGGACCTGTGCCGCGAAGGGTTGGCGGCACTGGATGTCAGCGACATGATGAAAACAGAGGCCATCTATCAGGAATTGACCCGAAAGCAGCAGTACATCGGCGATAATTCGGCCCGGCTGATCGTGCAGGAAGTCAAAAGCGCCTCGGCGCATCAGGCCCAATCCAGGCGAGTAAACCAAACCCGTCTACTGGTGCTGGTTTTCCTTCTGGCGGGCGCCGTCTCAATCGGCTTCGTCTATGCGCTGTCCGTGGCGAAAAAACTGACCCATCCGCTCAGCAATCTGTCGAATGTTGTCCGAACGATTGCCGCCGGGGATATGACCGTAGATGTAGATGCCTCCCTCCTGGCCCGGCGTGACGAGACGGGAACCCTTTCGCAGGGGTTCGACCAAATGCTGACCCATCTGAGAAAAACGATGGAGGACCTCCAAAACGAAGTGAAGGTTCGCCATCAAGCGGAAAACCTGGCAGAACAGGCCAACCTAGCCAAATCCGAATTTCTCGCCAACATGAGCCACGAAATCCGCACGCCCATGAATGCCATCATTGGCTTTGCCGATCTGTTGGCCACCGAAATACCCGATGACCACCAGCGCCGACAAGCGTCCATCATCGCCAACTCCGGCCAGTCCCTTCTGCGTCTGATTAACGATATTCTCGACCTTTCCAAGATCGAGGCCGGCAAATTGGACATCAAACCGGAATTCACCCTTCCCTCCCGGTTCTTCGAGGAATTGAGCCAGATATTTAGCAAGCGGGCAGAGGAAAAGGGAATATCCCTAACCTTCTCCATCGACCCCTCGCTTCCATCCGGCTTCCTGATGGATCAGACGCGCCTGCGCCAAATCCTCGTCAACCTGATTGGCAACGCCATCAAGTTCACCGAAACAGGATCCGTCACCGTGGAGGCCACCGGCACTCCGTTGAACGGTGAAGCGCATCTGTGCGACCTGACCTTTTCCGTCACTGACACCGGAATCGGGATTCCCGATGAATTTATACCCCGACTCTTTGGCGCATTCGAGCAGGCCACCGGACAGGACCACGCCAAGTATGGCGGGACCGGACTGGGTCTCCCCATTTCTCAGCGACTCGCCAGCCTGATGAATGGAGAGATCGTTGCCTCTGACAACCCCGCCGAGCATGGCAGCGTTTTCTCTCTCCACCTTCGAGCCGTACCCATCTCAGCCGCGCAGCCTGAATCGCCCCCCCCGGATGATGCCGACTACATTGTCTTCGACGAACAACCCAGGGTCCTGATCGTCGATCCCGTGGCCGCCAATCGTGAATTGCTTAAATTGTATCTGGAACCGTACGGATTTCCGATCATCGAGGCTGTCGATGGGCGGCAGGCCCTGGATCTGGCGATGAACCATCCCCCGGGCCTCATCCTGACTGGACTGATCATGCCCAACATAGATGGGATTGAACTTGCACGCCACCTGCGAAATGACGACCCAGATTCTTCGATACATCCATCGTTATCCTCCATTCCCATCATTGTCATCACCGCCTCGGCGATGGGCAAAGGAACCGATCTTGATGAAACTGATTTCGACGAGTTCCTGACGAAACCCGTTTCCCGGACCGATCTGGTTAGGGCCATTGCTCGCTTTGTGCCGCATTCCCGGAAGGATTTCGCGGTGCCTCCCCCTCTCGCCATCGATCCGGCTGTCCTGCGGGCGGCATTGGATGACAATCTCATCACCCAAATGGGTTCCGTCCGAAAAACCCTGCGCATCAGCCAAGCCCAAAGCCTTGGGCAGAAGCTTCGTTCCGCCGGAGAGCAGCATGGCATCCAGGAACTGGTCCGCCTCGGCCAGGAACTGGTCGATGCCGCCACGTCCTTCCAAGTCCTCAAACTCAAGTCGATTCTGAACGAACTCGCCACATTGTACGCCCCGCCTTCAGAGTAAAAGAATGGTGTCGTTATGAATGAACCTTCTGCCGAATTCACACCCCAGATTCTCGTGGTGGACGATACGCCGGAAAACCTGCAGATCGTCGGAGCAACGTTGTCGCGCCACATTCCCTGCGACCTGTCCTTCGCCACCGACGGCCGACAGGCGCTTGAATCGATCAAGGAATCACCTCCTGTATTGATCCTGCTCGACGTAATGATGCCCGGCATGAGCGGATTCGAAGTCTGCAAGAGGCTCAAGGAGAACCCCCAAACGGCGAAAATTCCGGTACTGTTCCTGACCGCGAAGGTCGAAAGCGCCGACGTGGTGGCCGGCTTTGAGGCGGGCGCGATCGATTATATCGTCAAGCCCTTCAATCCATCCGAACTGATTGCGCGCGTCAAAACACAACTCAAAATCCATCGGACCGAATCAGAACGTCTGAAGCTCGAAACCCAGAATCGAATGCTCCAAAAATCAGAAAGTCTCAGCCGTATGGCCGGGGCCATCGCCCACCACTTCAACAACCAATTGCATGCGGTCATGGGATATCTGGAATTGATTGGCTATGCGCTCCATGAAGGAAAACCTGCAGATAAATTACTGGCGAACGCTCTTCAAAGCTCTCACGACGCCTCGAAATTGAGCAACCTCATGCTGACATACCTGGGTCATCTCCAGGGTCGACGACATCCGGTCGATTTGTCGGATCTCTGCCGGCGCACCCTGTCCGGCCTGCCGGACATGCCCCCCGGAACGGCGCAACTGCAAACTGATCTGCCGGCATCCGGTCCGTTGATACAGGCGGATGATCAGATGATTGAACTGATGCTCACCCATCTGCTGACCAATGCCCGGGAGTCCATTGGAGACAATCCGGGCAGGATCCAGTTGAGACTGAAGACCGCTTCCGCCTCAGACATTTCCTCAACCCACCGCTTCCCTGCCGACTGGGTTCCGCAAGATTCCACGTATGCAACACTCGAGGTAATCGATACCGGCTGCGGCATTCCGCCCGAGGAAATTGAAAAAATATTTGATCCATTTTTTACATCCAAGTTCACCGGACGCGGAATGGGGTTGCCCGTGGTTCTGGGCATCGCACGGTCCCATTGCGGAACGGTTACGGTAGAAAATGTGCCCCCCTCAGGAGCCATTTTTCGCGTCTTTCTGCCCATCTCTTCCTAAACACAAGAGAACCTGCCTGCCTTCCCAGGTGGATGGGCCTTGGAGACGCAAGGCCGGTTGCTACAGCCTCCGCTTTCATGCGGGTGCATCGTCTTCACGATACCGATGAGAATACCCGGCAGAATATTTTGGAAATTCTTTTGCGCATGACTGGCTCTGCTCTCCAGTGCTTCCGTTGTTGCAGCCTCCTCGATTTCGGTGTATCACAGCGCATATGCTTCTTTCATCTCCATCCGATACGATTGCAGCCATTGCCACAGCACCCGGCGAAGGCGCCATCGCTATCGTCCGCGTTTCCGGCCGCCGGACATACGAGTGGGCGGACCGCCTCTTTCGCTGCCCCCCCCCCCTTCCCTCGCTTCGAGATGCCGGCACCTTTGTCCACGGACAGGTTGTGGATCCTGCTTCAAAGGAAGTCTTGGATGATTCTCTTCTGCTTCTCTTCCGGGCTCCCCATTCCTACACGGGTGAAGATTCGATTGAATTTCATTGCCATGGCGGTTCCCAGGTGGCCCATCGTGTTCTAGAGGCCCTTCGATCCGTCGGGGCACGCCAAGCCGAACCGGGTGAATTTACCAAGCGGGCCTTTCTAAACGGGAAGTTGGATCTGACTCAGGCCGAGGCGGTCCTGGATCTCATTCATGCCCGCTCCGAACGGGCGGCCCGTCTGGCCACCGCCCAGCTTGAAGATGCGCTTGGACTCCGAATCCGCTCGCTGTATGATTCCCTTCTGGCTGTGGCCGCTGATATTGAATCCATGTTGGATTTTCCGGATGATGAACTGCCACAATCGGTTATACCTGATATATTGCAGCGTTTATCCTCCGGAAAGAGGGAAATGGAAGATCTGCTGGATACCTGGAGCGAGGGCCACGTGCTTCGCGAGGGCGCCCGGATTGTTATCGCCGGGGCCCCCAATGTTGGAAAATCCACTCTCCTCAATCGCCTGGCAGGTCGCGACCGATCGATCGTCTCCCCTCACCCCGGAACGACTCGCGACACCATTGAAGAAACCGTCACTCTTCAGGGTTACCCCATCCAGCTTGTCGATACTGCCGGCCTGCGCGATGCCCCTTGTGAAATCGAACAAGAAGGCATTCGACGCACCCACCATGCGCTCAAGCAGGCCGATCTTTGCCTCTGCATCCTCGATGCCTCCACCCCCATCTCCGCAGAAGAAGAAGCCTTTCTGGACTCTCATTCTCCAGATCACACCCTGCTTCTTCTCAATAAAACCGATCTGGGAGCACACCTATTTTCTGAAGATTTCCCCCAGCACTCCGCACTGCCCCTATCTTTGAAAAATGACCCCTCCATTTCACCCGTCCTGGATCTTATTCTGGAAAGTATTCTCCATAAATCCGCTCAGAGCGACCATGGAAACCTAGCCATATCCGATCGGCATAAAGAATTATTACTTACTGCACTGGATGAGGTTATTCACTCTATAGACCCACTGAAAAGCAGCCTGGAGTCGGACTTCCTCCCTGCGGCAACCCATGTCCGAAGTGCGGTGGAACACATCGGAACCATTTATGGAAAAAACTGCACAGAGGACATGCTCGACACCATATTTTCAAGGTTTTGTGTCGGAAAATAATAGTGCCATTAGGTATACAAAATAGTTATTGTGAACAGATTCACATTATGAACCCCCCTCCCCTTTTATGAAACCATTTGATGTCATTGTGATCGGTGCCGGCCATGCCGGATGCGAAGCGGCCCTGGCCGCCTCCCGGATGGGCGTTCATACCGTCTTGATCACGATGGACCCTCTGGCTGCCGCCCGGATGTCCTGTAATCCATCGATCGGCGGTATCGCCAAATCTCATATGGTATTCGAGCTGGATGCCCTTGGCGGCGAAATGGCGCTGAACACCGATTGCACGGGCATTCAGTTCCGGGTCCTCAATATGCGAAAAGGACCGGCCGTCCGCGCCAACCGGGTCCAGTGCGATAAACCCGCCTATTCCGCCCGGATGCACGCCGTCCTCCAATATCAAAACAACCTGACCCTCATTCAAGATCAGGTCGAAGGTGTGCAGGTCAAGGATGATCATATTCAAGGCGTTTTATGCCAAAAGAATGGATTTTTAGATGCAAAAGCCGTCATTCTGACTGCCGGGACCTTTCTCCGCGGCAAAATTTTTGTCGGGAAAACCATGATTGAAGGCGGCCGTTT
Organism: uncultured Verrucomicrobiota bacterium; assembly: GCA_964526745.1. Classification (GTDB taxonomy): domain Bacteria; phylum Verrucomicrobiota; class Kiritimatiellia; order CAIQIC01; family Lenti-01; genus Lenti-01. Next base: position 4,087 of record CAZGMQ010000019.1, on the reverse strand, counting down.
GGATGAACCGTCTGAAGAAAAGTTAAGTTTGCAGCTGCAAGATCTGGGCTTTCGAATGGATCGATTGAAGACCGGAACTCCCCCCAGACTGCATAAAGATAGTCTGGATACGTCTAAAATGGAAATCCAGCCCGGCGAAGAGCCGCCTCCGTTTTTCAGCGGAATCTGTAGGGAAGCGCAGATGTTCCACGTGGAACAATCGAAATCTGAATCAACCGACCCGACCGCTCCGGACGCCAATGTTCCACGTGGAACATCGGCGCTTCCGCCGTTCGCACCCTGGGCTCCCGGAACCAATCAAATCCCTTGTTGGCTGACGCATACCCATGAAGGCACCTTATCCATCATTAGAGAGAATTTGAAACATTCTGCTTTGTATGGTGGGCTGATCGAAAGCACCGGCGTTCGCTACTGTCCCTCCATAGAAGACAAGGTTGTCAAGTTCCCCACGCACAGCAACCACCATGTGTTTGTCGAGCCAGAGGGGAGGGAGGTCCTGGAAGTGTATCCGAACGGCACATCCAACAGTCTGCCGATCGAAGTCCAGCATGCCATGATCCACTCGATTCCCGGCCTGGAGAAAGCCGAGTTTCTGGCCCCGGGATACGCCATTGAATATGACTACTTTGATCCCACGCAACTGGCCCATACGCTGGAGACCAAAACCGTCGCCGGCCTCTACTTTGCCGGTCAGGTAAACGGAACCACCGGGTACGAAGAAGCTGCGGCACAAGGGCTTATGGCTGGAGTGAACGCGTCATTGCAACTACTTGGCAGAGAACCTGTTACACTTTCGCGGCACGAGGCGTATATCGGGGTTATGATTGATGATCTGGTGACAAAGGGGACCAATGAACCCTATCGGATGTTCACTTCACGGGCCGAACATCGGCTTCTGTTGCGGCAGGATAATGCGGTCTTTCGGCTGGCCGGGCAGGCGAAGCAGATCGGGATTGTGCCGACCTCAAAACTGAAGACCATCCAGGCAAAAGAAACGATCATTGCTGAGGAAATCGATCGACTGAATTCGACCTATCATGAGGGCTCTTCTTTAGCACAGTGGCTGAAGCGTCCCGAGCTACACTATGACACCATCCCCAGCTGCCGGACCGATCTGGAAGCCGATGTGATCGAACAGGTGGAGTTTTCACTGAAGTACGCCGGATACATTGAACGGGAGCAGCGACACATTGAAAAGGCCGAACAAATTTCCCGTCAGAAAATCCCGAACGACTTCGATTATCATGCAATTGCGGCATTGCGCTATGAATCCCGGGAAAAATTAACGGCCATTCGGCCGCTTGATCTTGCGCAAGCTTCTCGTGTATCTGGAGTAACACCCGCAGATATCACCATCCTATCGATCTGGTTGAAAAAGGGGGCCGGGTGAGCATCCAGAGCCCCTGCTCACGCACTTCCGGAAGAGCAAGGCTACTGTTGAAGCAATTGAATCGCCGCCATGGTAGCTGAACCGCCGGCTTCCGCCCAGCGCGCCGGAAAGCATTCCGGGTGGGACAGCCGTTGATTCAGCTGGGCCATTTGAGTAACAGGGGGTAAATGGGCCGCCGCTTGTGCGGCCGCATCATGCCACTCCTGCGGGGCATTCGGATCCTGAGCGGCCAGCTGCAGCGCCATCCCGGCCAGATATCGTGTGTAGGGAATACGTGAAGACGAATCCGGAAAACTTCCGTCTTCAGTCTGTTGACTCAGCAGATGAGTCACACCGGCATGAATCGCTTTCTGCTGAGCCGTTCCATCCTGTAGAGAATCCGTTCGAAGCAACACCATTAACGCAAGGGCCGTTACCCCTGTATCATAACGTGAATGACCGGCAATCGCCCCGGACGTCCAGCCGCCATCCTGTCCCTGACATGACATTAGTATTTGCAGTGGTGACTGTTCGGTTGTTTTCACTCCTTGATTTGTCATCCACAGGCCGGTTGCCAACAGGAAAACAGCGGCGACGGCTGCCGCTTTTTTGCAAATGGCAAAATGAAGATGCCGGAGGGTTTTCTTCTTCTTCAAGCGATTCAGAACCGCATCCGTAAACCCATCGTGCGGGACAGGGGGGGGGGCATCGCGCAACCACTCAAGGATGCGTTCAAACTCAAGATCTTTCAATGGGTCTGAATCAGGTTTCATCGAATTTTTCTTTCACAAGCGTCAACGCATTGAAAACGCGCGACTTCACCGTTCCCAGAGGAATCGAAAGGACCTCCGCAATTTCCTGATAGGCCAGCCCTTGATACACCGCCAGCACCAGCACTTCGCGCAACTTGGGGGTCAGCCCATCGAGCGCGGCCTGAATATCGAGCCGACGCCGCAGTTTGTCCATACCGCCATCGCTCGCGGAAGGCATTTCCTCCTGATAGCGGTCTGCAAACTGCTGAAAGCGAATTTTGCGGCGCAGAAAGTCCAGCCAGACATGACGCGCGAGCATATAGAGGAATGTCGTGAATTTGGCCACGGGCTTGTATTTTGTTCGGTACTTCCATAGTCGAATAAATGTCTCCTGTGCGAGGTCTTCGCTATAAGTGGAAGCGCCCATGCGGACAAAAAAGTTCATAACCGGACGTTGATGCCGCTCCATGAGTCGGCGAAAGGCAGATTCATTCTCCTCACGCACAAGGGCCATGAGGGCGAAATCATCCGGTTCAGGCTGGACGGGATCTGACATGAACAGGCATTCTTGAACCAGTTGACCCAAAAAGAAAAGCCTTTTGCACACAACAAAAAGGTCCATAATTTTTGATCAGGAATCGGTTGAACCTTTTGTGCGGGCACGACGTTTCCATATACAACAGATTCTATCTTGAAAGGACGAAGAATGTATAAGTGGATAATGGCTTTACTGACAACCGGATGGCTACTTCAGATCTCCAGCGCGGCTCCCTTGCCACCCGATGTCAAAGCGGAGGTGCAGGCCTCGATGACGCGCGGGGCGGATTGGCTCGCCGCGCAACAGCAGCCGGACGGGTATTGGGCCATTCCGGATTCGCCCGCACTGACAGGACTTTCGATGTGGGCGTTGCAGGAAACGGATCCAGCGGCCTATGCTGCGGCCATCAACCGCGCCATGGTCTTCATTCTGACGAGCGTACATGAAGATGGCTCGATCTGGCGATCGCCTTCCATCCAACGAAAGGGTGGGGGACTGGCCAACTACAACACCGCGATCTGCATGACCGCGCTTCATGCCTTGAATCGACAGGAACTGGTCGCCGTCATTCAAAACGCCCGAACCTATCTGTCCAAAATGCAGTATACGGATGGCGGCACCTATCGCGGCGGCATGGGATATGACGCCGACCAGGGCCGTCCCTATACCGATCTGTCCAATTCCTATATGGCCTACGAAGCTATGCGCCTGACACAGGATGTCGAGGACTTGCGGGCCGCGGGTGAAACCAAAGCCGATCTGGACTGGACGGCAGCCCAGGATTTCCTGGCGCAGGTTCAGAACCTCCCCGATGTGAACACCAATTCATATGCCAGCGATACTGAGGAAGACCGCGGCGGATTCGCCTATACCCCTGGCGCCGGAGCCTCCACCACCAACGAAGCCGGTGAAACCAAACTCCGCTCCTATGGCAGCATGACCTATGCCGGTCTGCTCGCCCTTATCTATGCACAGGTGGACGCAAAGGACATCCGAGTGAAATCCGCCCGCGACTGGGCGGCACAGCACTGGACGCTGGACGAAAACCCGGGACTCGGCTCCGAAGGCCTCTATTACTTCTTCAATGTGCTCGCGAAAAGTCTGAAGGCCTCCGGCGATGAGCCCTTGTTGAGCCCTGACGGCACACCTATTGCCTGGCGTGAAGACCTCGCCCGCAAACTCATCGCCCTTCAGCAGCCGGATGGAACCTGGGTGAACGACAATAACCGGTGGTGGGAAGGGGACCCCAACCTCGTCACCGCCTACACGATTCTGGCGCTGTCCAACCTGATCCAATAACACCGCTCACCGCATGTTTTTGCGGCATAAAGAAGAAGCCATATATTTTCCATGGTATGGAAACTATTTTCGCAGTTTTTCCATGGTATGGCGGGGCCGCCAAAAGGCAGATCTCGCCAATGAGCTGGC
>CAZGMQ010000018.1:0-50958 GCA_964526745.1 uncultured Verrucomicrobiota bacterium | reverse complement strand
TCGGCCCCTCGTTCACCGCCCCTTCGGTGTCATACTTATTTGAGGCAACACGGGGTTTGTTGAGTATTATTCTTCAAGCAGGGCAGGTGGATACATAAGTCAGATCCTGGACATCATGCCGCAGCAGAACCCCTTGACCCCTCGTATATGAACTCCCGTTCACTTTTGTGATTGACGGGAATACCGGGATTAGAACAAGCTTGTCCTATCCCGGGTGGGATTTTAGTGAAATGAGGAAATATCTGAAGAAAACATGAGTCATTTGGTCGGTTTTTACTAGGTTAGAACAACGTTGTCCTAATCTGGAAATAAGTTCCAGGAGGTCTGTATGAAACTGCAAGAGAACGAGATGAAGTTGGCCGAGTACGGGGAGTTTCTTCTTAGAAAGCGGATTGTCCCAGAGAAGAACGCAAAGTTCCTTGTAAAATGGGTCAGACAGTTCCTGGAACAGCCAGCCGATCCTGCACTTTCACTGGATGAGCGAATCGAGTCCTTCTTAGAGGAGGTAAGGGCAAACAGGCGCTGTGAGGACTGGCAGGTTGATCAGGCCGAGAAGGCTGTACGGATTTTCTTCTATACCTTCCAAGGCGATCAATCTGCTTCAGAAAAACCTATCGCCCGTATATCGGTGACAGATGATGGACTCCTGAACAGGGCTGAAGCAACAGAGTGCGTCCGCAATGTGATCCGAACCAAGCACTATTCGCTTCGCACGGAGCAGACCTATGTACTGTGGCTTAAGCAGTTCTTCGACTATTTGGAGACTTCTGGAGGCGGTAGTAAAGAGTCTGGGTTGGTCAAGGTAGATGCCGAGGGGGTGAAGAGTTTTCTTGTCTATCTGGCTACAACACGGCAGGTCGCAGCTGGAACCCAGAATCAGGCGTTCAGTGCACTGTTGTTTCTATGTCGCGAGGTTTTGCGTATACCGCATCTGGATATTGAAACGGGTATCAGGGCCAAGAAGAAGAGCCGGTTGCCTGTGGTGTTGTCTGTGGAGGAAACAGGCCAATTGCTGGAGGCCATGACAGGCACCACTCGTCTGATGGCTGAAGTGTTGTATGGAGGCGGTTTACGGGTAACGGAGTGCTGTCGTCTGCGAGTAAAGGACATTGATTTTGACAATGGTCTGATTTTTGTCAGAGAGGGGAAAGGCGGGAAGGATCGCTCGACTCTGTTGGCGCAGTCTGTGAAGTCCGACTTGCGGGAACATCTGGAACGGGTCCGGAAGTTGCATCGTAAGGATTTGGAAGCAGGTGTAGGAGAGGCCAGATTGCCTGGAGCATTGGAGCGTAAATATCCCAATGCAGGTAAGGATTGGGGTTGGCAGTTTGTTTTTCCAAGTAAGCAACTCTCTGTGGATCCCCAAGGAGGCAAAGTCAGACGCCATCATACAAGTGGTGCGGCTCTTCAGCGTGCCGTACGGGAGGCTGTGAAGAAGATTGATATTGTGAAGCCCGTTTCAGTCCATACGCTTCGCCATAGCTTTGCTACCCACCTGTTGCTGAATGGGGTGGATATCCGACAGATTCAGGAGTATCTGGGCCATGCGAACGTGGAGACGACGATGATCTACACGCATGTGGTTAGGGATTTCAGGTCTTCGGCTTCAAGCCCCTTGGATGTAATGAGGGGGATTAAATCTGAGACTCATAACTGTCAACCCCTCCAAATTCCCCGTAGAGACTTTGAAGACTTTTTAAGATTTTCCCGCAGTTAGGGCCTTCAGGCTCAGTAAGTCCCACCACTACAACAGAATCTGCCCCAATCCTTTCCAAAACCTTGCCGGGAAAATCGGAAAAGTCGAAATATAAGGGGTTTTAAACGTTTTAGGGTTTATCGCATGTAAGCGGTTCTTTTCCCGCATCTGCGGGGAATGCAAACCCGGATTCCAAAAGGAGTCCGGGTTTTTCTGTGCCTGTCCCCAACTGTGATCGAACAGGGAGTTTTCGGGATCAGGTCGCCCGCGGGTAGGGAAAGGCGAGGGATAGAGCGGAGGCTGGCTTTACGGGCCGACCTTACGGGTTAAAAATATACAACATCCTCAGCCGGAGAGGCGGCCTCTGGTTTGGATTCCGGGGCCTTTTTTTCAGTCTGTTTAGGCTTGGAGGACGATTCTTTGCTGCTTTTAGATTTTTCTACGGATTTTTCAGCTTTTGGGGGCTGTTTTTCGTGTTTTTTGACCTTTTTAGGCTGTTTTTTGGCTTTATTAGCCTTTTTGGCCTTCGAATCGGCCTTTTGGGCTGATTTTGAGCTGCCGGGGTAGGTGAAACGGGCACCGACCGGCATGTGGTCGCTGTAGCCGCCCAGATAGCGGTCGCGGCCGCCAAAGGTTGAATAAGGCGCACCTTTGCTTCGTCCCTTGGTGCTGGTCATGAACGCCGGCCCGGCGATCTCCATGGAGCCTTTGTCATAGTCGATGGTCGCATTGTTCAGCAAAGTGCCTGACACAATAATCTGATCGTACATGCGCCACTGGATGTTGCCGCGGAAGCTGTGGAAGTAGGTCCCCTGGCCCTTGGACGACTTTTTCGAGGTTAAATTGTAGAGCTTGTTTGCAGAATACCCTTTTTTCGAGGGATAGGGGTTCACTTTCAGAATGCCGCTCACCGATTTGCTGGAGGGCTCATCATTGAAGTCGCCCAGCACGATGACATGGGTTTTTTTGTCCTCTTTGAAAATCTTGGAAATCGCCTTGGACAGAGTCCGCGCAGCAGCGAACCGCTTGGGATCTGACAGTTCGATGCCGCCGCCGCGGGACGGCCAGTGGTTCACGTAGACATGCAGAGTCCCTCCGTTTCGATCCTCCAACTCGGCGTGGAGGATGTCTCGGGTCTTGCTCCCGTATCGAAGCGGCACCTTATAGCTGTCGGTTTGGATCAGCGTAAACAGCTTGCGGTTGAAGATCAGCGCGGCGTCGATCCCTCGCCGATCCGGCGACTCCCGATAGGCGATGCCATAGGACTTTTCGCCCAGCTTGTCGGTGAGTTTCTTGACCAGATGCTCGTGCTCGACCTCTTCCAATCCCAGAATATCAGGCCCCTTGCCGTGATTCATGGTCTTGATCACCCGGGCCAGGTTGTTCAGCTTGGTGTCGAGGCGGACCCGCGTCCAGCGCGTCGTGACATTGTTGGGGAGAAACTCGTCGTCGTATTTGTTTTTGGGATCGTCCTTGGTATCAAACAGGTTTTCCACATTCCAGTTCGCCACATAGAAATCGGCCAGCGCGCGGGGAGCGGGTGTCTTTTCTTTGGCTTTGGGCGAGTCTTTTGCCGCGACGACACCGGCCAAGCCAAGCATCAGAAGAGCCAGGAGGCAACGGATCGCGGTGGAGTTGGGGTGGTGTTTCATGTGGAGATTTTCCTGGGGGGCGAGTCAATTCGAGTGGACTCTAGGCTAGGGGCTGCATGGCGCCTCGTCAAGGCGACAGCGGTCTGCTGGAAAAATCGTTTTCCTCATCGGGTTGCGTATTATGCAGCAGTCGGATAGATTTCCCTTTACCGTACAGGAGCTTCCATTCGTTTGGAATGCGAACGGAACAACCAGGAGAAGAGAGTATGAAACGTTGGTTATATTTTCTCGCAGGTGTTGTGATGGGAATGTCGGCTCTCTCTGTTTCGGCGGCAGAGGTGTCTGCACCCGCAGAGTCATCCATTGGCTATCTGTTTGTGCAGACAGCGCGGTCCGGCACGTATGCCGATGGCGTTCTTACATTCGGGGGTGTGCCGGAGCAAACCCTTTTCTTTGCGGATCGTCCGGCGCGCAAGGCGGGGCACATCCCGACGAAAAAATTCCTGAAGAACTGGAAAGAGGGTCCCGACAGTTTTGAACAGGACCCGCCCAATGCCTCCCTGTCCATTCTGGGCGGGGAGAAGGCAGTCAATGTGGTGTTTGAACTGAAAAATCCCGCTCTGAAGGGCAGTACGCTTTGATATGAGGCGACCCTACTGGAAGGGTCGCCGCCCGCCGGCTTTGGCGCGGCTTCGCTGTTTCTGGATATTGTGAGGACCGGGGGCGGTCCCGGACCGACCTCCATGCCTTTTGAGCTCAATCTGTAGGTCGGGGCTTCACGGGGGTGGGACATACAGCTCCGCACGCGATCCAGAAGCTAGTGCCGCTTCTTCCGTTTCTTTTTCTTCTGCTGTCTTTTCTTTGAAGTCTTCGTCGAAGGAGCAGGAACGGTTAAATTGGGCAGGGAAATCACAGGGACGGGGTCTGTGATTTCTGAAAGGGGAAGGGCCGCGGATTTGGAGCGAATCATCATCCAGCCGAGAACCGTGAGTGCGGCCTGTGCGACGGCCTGCCAGAACAGCAGGATGGATAGCGCGATTGCACACAGGAGAATGAACCGTTTGATGCGCAGGTGAATCTGCTCGATGAGGTCTTTCAGCCCGAGAATTTCCGATGCAAAGGTGAGGGCCTGCTCCTTCAGATGGAGCAGGACACCATCGATGCGGGAGGAGAGGGATTCGATTTCCTTGATGTTCAGGTCCGGTTTGTCGTGTGCCTGAATGGACAGAACATGCAGGTGGACCTCATCGAGAAGGACGGCGGCATTTTCTACCTGATTGGCACCGTTCACCAGAGCGGTGCCCAGATCTGCGCGTACGGAAGAGTCCGCCTGCACATAACCCATTGTGGAGGAAATGATTTCACTGAGCTGATCGATGAAATTCAGGGATGTTTCCGCCAGCCCGATCCAGTCACGGACGTGTTGAATGATGTTCTGGAGATCCGCATAGAGGATTTTGATCTGTGCGATATCTTCTTCGGATAGTGAAAGGACTTCCCCAATCTCTTTCTGGATCAGGTCCTGAATTTCCAGCGCAGTTTCGCGTGAGGACTCAATCTCGTCGGCGATGGCATCCGCTCCGTCCGCTCCCCGGACGCAGAGTTCGGTGATCTCATCTACGACTTCCTGCACGGGTCGCTGGATCTGATGGTTCAGAATCCAAATGCTGACCAGTCCGGCGAGGCAGGTCATGAATCCGGCACTTCCGAAAAGCATGGCCAGCCCGCCCAATATTTTCCGGATCCATTTCATTGGAGGGAACGAATCAGGCAGGCTCCACAGGTGCGGATCCCGCCGGATTCAAAAGAAGGGTCAATCCTTCATTTCTTCGTCGGGTTTGTTGACTTTTTCAGCGGCGGCCTTGAGTTTTATGTTGGCCTTCGCGGCGGCCTCTTCCATCTCCTGGCTCAGCTCTTCGGTCGCGGCCTGGAGATCTTCAGCTTTTTTCTTCACGGCTTCTTTAGCCTCGCCAGCCGCCTGAGTGGCGGCTTCCTTGGCTTCACCCGCGGCCGTCTGTACTTCCTCTGCCACCTGCCGGGCGGCCACTTTCACTTCTGCTGCTGCGGCCTGTGCTTCACCCGCGGCCTGAATGGCGGCTTCTTTCACTTCACCGGCAGCGGCGTCCAGCTTGGCGCCGGCTTCCTCTACGCGGGCATCGGCTTCCCTGCCCAGTTGTTCGAGCGGCCCGGCCGTGTCTGCTACCGGTGCTTCCGCTTTCTTCGCTTCGCCGCATCCGGTCATGGCCACGGCGAGAACCAGCGCGCCCAATCCCAGTTTCATCGATTGTAAGTCAGCATTCATATTCCGTTCCTCTTTCTGCGAGGGTTGATTCTAGAGTTGTGGGTCAGGAGAGGCAAGGTCCGCTTTCGATGGCTTAGTGGGTGAACCCGGCGGAGCGGAGCTGGGCGCTCATGGAGTCCTTGTCCACGCTGTTGGCATACGCTTCCTGGGGGGTTACCACCCGCGAGGTGACCAGCCGGAGCAGATCCGAATTCAGATCCTGCATGCCTTGAGCGGCCCCGGTCTGGAGCGCGGTCGGGAGCAGGTGGGTCTTGCCTTCGCGGATGTGGTTTGCGACGGCCCGGTTGTTGATAAGAATTTCTAGCGCTGCGACACGCCCTTTTTCATCGGCTCGGCGCAGCAGAGTCTGGGTGATAACCGCTTGCAGCGAGTTGGCCAGCATGCTGCGGATCTGCTTCTGTTGGTCGCCGGGGAACTGATCCACGATGCGGTCGACCGTGCTCGGCGCGGTGGTCGTGTGCAGGGTCGCCAGCACCAGATGGCCTGTCTCGGCGGTCTCAATCGCGATCTTGGTGGTTTCCAGATCTCGCATCTCGCCAACGAGCACGATGTCGGGATCTTCCCGCAACGCCGCCCGCAGGGCCTGCTGAAAACTCTTGGTGTGCTGACGGACTTCGCGCTGGTTGATCAGGCAGCGTATATTCTGGTGCACAAATTCAATGGGGTCTTCGATCGTGATGATATGGTCCGGCCGCGTGCGATTGATGGTGTCCAGCATGGCCGCCAGCGTCGTAGATTTGCCGGATCCGGTGGGCCCCGTCACCAAAATCAGGCCTTTTTTCAACTTGCAGAGCGATTCCACAATCGGCGGGAGTCCCAGGCTTACAAGAGGGGGAACCTCCGCCGGAATGTGCCGGAACACGACGCCTGCCCCTTTCATGTCTTCAAAGGCATTGACGCGAAAGCGTCCTGCCCCCTCCAGTTCGTAGGCAAAATCCGTATCGCTGAGAGTCTCAAATTCCTGGCGGTTGAGTTCCGGCATGATTTCCGAAGCGATGGTTTTCACCTGCTCAGAAGTCAGACCTCCCTCCTGACCGTCGTCCGCCGGCAGCATCTGCCCGTTCACACGATAGACCGGACACATGCCGGAAGACAGATGGAGGTCCGAGGCGCCGGAGTCTACCATCAAATTCAGATAAGCATCAATTTGGGCCATGGAAAGACTCCTTAGATTGCGGGGATATCGTCGGACGAAACAGGAGAGTCCGGCAGGGTGAGTTGGGCAACAGCATGATAGGGGACCACATGGATTGCCCCTTCCGATGTGCGGAAGGTGATCAGGGTGGCCGCTTCCAGCGTGTCCACCTTGAGCAGGCTGCCTTTCAGTTTCACTCCGGAAAGCAGTTCCAGTTCCAATTCATGCCCTTCGGCCGCCAACCCGAACAGGTTCAAGCTGCCGGCTGCGGTTACATCACGGGCCCAGGCGGCGATGCGGCGGTAGTCGTCCACCAGGATCTTCATCTGGGAGCCCAGCCCGGTCAGAATACATTGCCAGAGGGCAGGGGCAATGCCCGGATGGGCCTTGCCGAACGCATCGATCTGCTCGTGAGACAGAATCAGGATCGTTGCATCTTCGGTGGCCACCGCACTGCCGGTGGTGCCGGCATCGGAAGACAGCGAGAGCATCCCGAAGGCAGCGCCTTCGCGTAGGGTCAGAAAACGACGGGTTCCCTTCCCCTCCAGTGTCGCCATCAGATTGATCACGCCGCTTTGCACAATAAACAGAGCGGATACGGGGTCCCCTTCGGAATAGACCTGCTGTCCGGCCTCGAAGGTTGATGTCTCCATAAATCCGGCGAGAGCGGCGCATCCCTCGGAGCCAAGCGGCTTCAGCATCGGGACCTGGTTCAGAGTTTCCTGCACAGTTTCCATCACTACCTCCAAGGGCATAAGTTCACAAGCGGACTTGTGCAACCATAGCGGCGCGGCGCAAGTGGCGCAAGCGTGATGCCGCTAGGCTAGAGCTGAATATTGAAGATCCGGTTGCGGATTTCGGCGGCCCGGGGCTCATCCTCAGGATCTACCTGGATGGTAATGCCGGAGCCTGCATCGAAGAAGCCCCCGTTGGCGGCAGCAAAAAAGCTCATCTGCTGCATGGCCTCTGATTCCTCTTCCAAAGAGAAGGGGATGTTCTCGGCAACCAACGCATCCAGCAGAACCCGCGCCTCATGCACTGGAAAGGATCCCAAACAGATTAGAGGGTCTTGTGCATCGCTCATTTTATGAACAGTCCTTCCGGAACGCCACAAATCACCGGCGCGGCAGTTGACTTGTTCGCCATCTGGATTTGAAGGCCGTTGTCGGATTTCCTCAAGGAGATCTCCGGGCTTGTCTTCGATATCCCTTCAACTTGTTCTTGCGCGGCAGGCGCGGCTCGCCGCCACCGGGGGGGAGGACCATTTTGTCCTCCGAAGCGATCCATACAAAATGGGACTGCGATTTACTCCCCTTGTAGGCGGGGACCCGGAAACGCCGCACATGGAAATTGCAGTTCATCAAGAGCTGTTCGAAACTCTTACTCGGCTCAGCCGACCACACTGCCAGGCACCCCTGTTCGCGGAGCGCGCGGCGACAGGCCCGGATTCCTTCACGACCATACAGACGTTGGTTTCCTGAATCGGTTATCGCGCCGGGACCATTATCGATATCGAGCAGGATCGCATCGAATTGGCTCTTGGACCGTGAGAGCAGCTCGACGATATCACCCGTCTGGAGATCCACTCGTTCGTCCTCCAGAGCGTGGCCGTTGAGTTCACTAAAGAACTCACGATTCCATTCGACGACTGCACCCAACAGTTCAGACACCACCACGTTGGCCTGGGGGCTGAGCAGATCGAGAGCTTGGCGCAAGGTATAGCCCAAGCCCAGTCCGCCTATAAGTATGCTAGGCGATTCGCGATCGGTCAGAGACGCACAGCCCAGCCTCGCCAGCTCCAGCTCCGACTCATGTTGACGACTGCTCATCAACTCCTGACCGTTGATCATGATTGAGAAATCACGGTCATGCTGACGAAGAACCATCTCACTTCCGTCCGGGGTCCGGGCTGAAGCTATTTTTATTCTCGCTTTCATACTTGTTCCTGGTGCCTGTACACGTCCATTGTCCTTTTTCTTTCCGGCGAACGGTCAGAATGAGTGCGTTGCACGGCACGTGTCAAGCGGCTCTATTCTTTTGTTCGGTTTTGGGGCCGTCTTTATCCTTCTGCGGCCTTCTTTCCCAGCAAGCTTTTAAGGACATTTACAACGGACGTCTTTCTGTTCAGTAGCGCGGCCTTCACCGGTGTCTCCTCCAAGCCAAGAATGCCCCCCATAATTTCTGAAGCCACATCCAGCCGGCAAATCATGACCCGTCCGCCGTGTTTCTTATGAAGGAACTCTAATTCACGATAGAAGCGAGGGGACCCATCATTCGTTACAATCAGCAACCTGGATACACGCTCGCCCTGATTATCAACCTTCTGCAATCCGCGAAGTTCGTGTAGCAGGCGCTTCTCTATGGGATCGTACCCAATCGTTACTTCGCCAAGAATTTTCGCATAGAATATCGCTTCGCGCAATTCCGGGGTTAATTCCAGAATAGGAATGGATATCTCCGAACCGGCGCAAAGCGAAATGCTCTCCCGTTGCAAGGCCTCTCGAACATCTGCCTCAATTTGTTCTTTTGCTAACTGTTTAGGTAAGTCCATTCTACTCCTAATGGCGAACGTCACGGGTCACCGTCGCGCCGCTTGCGGCGCGTAAGGTGGACCCGGTTGTTCGCCGCTTTCATCTAGGCCATGGCAAGTGCATGTACCTCTTGTCCCAGTCGACTCCCGAGCCGATCTTGTTCCTTTTCCAGGTCGAAATGCGACTGGAGGTTCAGCCAGAACTGTGGCGAGACGCCGAAATAGCGCCCAAGGCGCAGGGCTGTATTCGCCGTAACGCCTCGAGTGCCGTGTACAATCTCGTTGATCCGCCGAGGCGGGACGCTAATGTCCTTCGACAGGCGGTACTGGGAAATACCCATGGGGGCCAGAAATTCCTCCATGAGAATCTCTCCGGGATGAATGGGGGGCATTTTTTTGGTTCTCATCTCATTTCTCCTAGTGATAATCTACAATCTCCACGTCAAAAGCATGGCCTTCTCTCCACTGAAAACAAATTCGCCATTGGTCATTGATCCGGATGCTATGTTGTCCCGCCCGGCGTCCGGCCAAGGCTTCCAATCGATTTCCGGGCGGCACCCGCAGCGAAATCAAATCGGGTGCGGCATCAATCATCCACAGCTTGCGCATGGCTGTCCGCTGGATGTCATGGGGTAGCTTTCGCGCATGCTCCCTCCGGAATATCTTTTCAGTCTCCGGGTTTTTGAATGATTTGATCATGTCTAAAACATAACGCGCCGCGGTATTAACGTCAAGCGTTATTGCCTGGGTGTTCTTTGGCAAACGTCACGGGTCAGGGGACCCGACACCTTGTGGCGGGTACCCTGCACCCGCTTGTTCGCCGCCCGGCATTTCTGTGAAATCCTCAATGTCGATAAGTATTCCTTTGTCGAAGTGATACCGTCTTTGGTTCCTAGACCAATGAGTATACCCCTCAAACGGTCCAAGGTATTCGGTGAGATGTCCGGTGAACCATGACGCATGCACGGGACCTTCACTCCCAAAGATAGTGTACAAGGGAACAATCATCTGGTGGAAATCCTTGGCTTCGGTGTATGCGTCAACAGTCATATTTGTGATGAAGAGGCGGTTGGCCTTGATTTCCAGTTCGACGTAGTAACCTTTCGAGTTTGCTGAACTGCCAGCCCCCGATTGGCCCTCATATTCCTTCCATTCATCGAGCGTTGCCCGTGCCTGCTCTGAAAGCGTGTTGCCGTGAACGTAGTGGTTGGTTCCGTCAACACGCATAGGCGAACCAGCTTGAGGCGTTGCCTTTGCGGCCGGCAAGAATGTCAGCCCGAGTGCGGTGATGAGGAGAAGAATTTTCATATGTAAATACTCATGGCGAACGTAGTATAGGGTGACTTCCACATTTGCTGGGTTTTGACAGAAACCGACTGCCAATTCCGTCGCCTTTTCTGTTTTCAATAGTAAGTCTCGGTTCAATCGGAAGCAATAGTAAAGGCGGGGCGGGATGAATGAGGGCGGAACTGTTTTCTGTAAGCAGGGCAGAGGGATGCAGAAGTGGAAGACTATACATTAAGCCGCATCTGAATCCTCTGAAGGCGGGAAAATGTAGACGAAACGCTGCTTGTCAATGAAAGTGACACACATTTTGGAGCCCCGACGACCTCGTCGGGTTGAATATGCCATTTTCCTATGAATCTGTGAAATCTGAACTACTATCCTCCCACTTCGTCGTTTTTGTGCACGTTTTTCATGAAGCCATATCCATAGTCCATTCTGTTGCAACGGATAATGAAGTAATAAATACAGAGCCAACTTTTCGGCCTTTCCCCTCCATCTTCTTCTTCCGCCATTCGTGTCTATCCGTGTTCATCCGTGGTTCAATACCCGTCTTGGGTTGCGGCTCTGCCGCGCTATGTAATCTGTGGACAAAACTCTTCTCTCCGCCTCATGGCGCAGCCAAACGACATGAGAGAGCTGGGTTTCGATCCCGAAGGCGATCCCAATTTACACTCCGTGGACCTCTTTGAGGGGCCAATTTTCTCTATATGCCGCCGCAAAACAGCATGAGGGGTAACGAGTCGGGAACTTTTTTCGACTGCAGAAGGTATGACTCTCTCAGGATATCAATTTTGCGAAGAGGCGGCGGGCGTTGGCCGTAGTCTGTTCGGCGACTTCCGCGAGCGACAGACCGCGAATTTCGGCCAATCTGGCCGCAATTTGTGGAATATACGCGGGTTCGGAGAGGACTTTTCCGTTTTTGTCTCTCAAAAAGGCTTTTTCGGACTCCAAAAGGGTCGGCGGGAGGTCGGGGGCGTCGGATTCGAGCAAAAACCGGTCTTTTTGGACGTTTTTGGCGTTTTCGATGGCTTTTTTGGCGTTGGGACGGGTAAGCGTGCCGCCAAACGAGATGGAGATGTTCTTTTCGGCGAGGGTGTCGAGGGCGTCGGCGGGTCCGGAATAGGCGTGAATCAGGAGTCCGGCGGGATGCGGAGGCATTGCGAGGAGGATATCGAGCATCCGGGGCCAGGCGTCGCGGCAGTGAACACTGGCGGGGAGTTCCAGCTCCACCGACAGGTCAAGCTGGGCGCGGAAGACGGATTCCCGCTCGGTATCGAGGTCGTCGCCCATGCGGGCATCGAGCCCGATTTCGCCGATGCCGGCGGATCGGCGGGACAGCTGCTCGCGGAGCCGCGGCAGCCAGCCGTCGCGGAGCCCCTTAATGAACCAAGGGTGGATGCCGAAGGAGCAGATGACATCGGGATGGGTGTCGGCGAGCGTCTGGACGGCGGGCCAGTCGGCCTCGCAGGTGGCATCGACATGGAGGGTCGTGATGCCGGCGGCGCGGGCGCGGTCGAGCACCTGCGGCCGGTAGGGCGCGAGGCGCGGATCCTGCAGGTGATTGTGGGCGTCGAACCACGCGAAATTTTTAGTGTCCGAGGGGATGGGGGATGATATGCTCATGAGTCTTATGGTGAAAGGCCGATTCATTTCAGTCAACCCACAAAGAACGCTCGCGGTAGGGGTGGCCGTTCTGCTGCTGTGGGGCGCGTCGGGGTGCAGTACCTACAGCAACTATCCGGCGGGCATGGAGGCGACGATCCGCAAGCCGCTGCGGGAGGGGAAGAAAACCGACTATCAGAAGAGGTTTAAAAAGCGCATTGAGGGGGGCAAAGAGGAGGTGCTGTTCTCGATGGAACTGGGCCGCGTGGCGCAGATGGAGGGCGACACGGCCATGTCCAAGATGGGCTTCGAGAGCGCCATCCAGGATATCCGGGAGCAGGAGGACAAGGCCAAGTTCTCGGCGTCGGGTGCGGCGGCTCAGACCGGCGCGGTGCTGGTGAACGACAAGGCGATTCCTTATCGCGCATCGGATTTTGAAAAAACGTTGGTGCATCACTATCAGGCCCTGAACTATCTGGAGATGCAGGATGTGGAGGGGGCGGGGGTCGAGGTGCGCCTGGCCAACGAGACCCAGAAGGTGGCGCTGGATCGCTACAAAAAGACGATCGAACAGGCGGAATCCAAGGAAAAGAATGTGGCGCCGGAGGACGCGCGGGACTCGAACCTGCTGCCCGTGTATGCGGGGCTGGATGAGATTGCGGGCTCGGTGAAATACTCCTTCCAGAATGCGGCGACGTATTATGTGTCGTCGGTGATCTGGGAGATGATGGGCGAACCGAACGATGCCTATATCGATTGCAAGCGGGCGCTGGAGATCTATCCAGACAACCGCTTCCTGCAGGAGGATGTAGTCCGGCTGGGCAAGCGCCTCGGGATGCGCGAGGACCTGGACGATTTTGCGAGGCGGTTCCCCCAGGCGGCGGACACGCCTGCGGACGGCACCGGACGGTTCAAGGGCCAGGCGCGACTGGTCGTGCTGTTGGAGGAGGGGTTTGTCCCGGTCAAAAGCGAGATGTCGATTGCCTATCCTCTGTTCGGAGCGGGCTCCATCGGGGTGATCGCCCTGCCGATGTATGCGCAGGCCGCGCCGGCGGCGGTGCCGCTGACGGTGTTGGTGGGCGGCACGTCTCTGGGGCAGACCGTTCCCATCTGCAATGTCGGTGCGCTGGCGGCCCGGGCGCTGGAGGAGCGGATGCCCGGCATTCTTACGCGACAGGTGGCGCGCGCGGTGGCGAAGGGGGCGGTGGCCGCGGCGGCCGACAACAGTGGCGATGGGTTCTCGAGCCTGGCGGTCTTGCTCTATAATATCATTTCCGAGCAGGCCGACCTGCGGAGTTGGCTGACCCTGCCGGCCCATATCCAAATTCTGAATGCCTGGGTCGAGCCGGGCACCCCGACCGTGTCCCTGGGCGGGGGGCTCTGGTCGGAAGAAGTAACCTTGAACGCGGGCAAGACGACTTTTGTATACGTGAGCAAAATCGATTTGGCTGTATATTCGCACATTCTCGTGCAACCATAGGACGGTAGACAGGAAAAGGAGCAAACGGATGAGAACAGCATGGAAATGGTTGATGATTGGATTGATCCTGGGGGCAACAGGGGCGCAAGCAGCGCCACGGGCGGCTCTCTTTGTTCAGAACCGGGGCGGCACCGAGCTGGAACCCCAACTGGATGCCTTTAACGACATGGTCAGTACGCGGCTGACGGATGCCGGCTTCGAGGTGATCCGTTCGCAGGATGTGCTCGACCGCTATGCCGAATCGCGCACGGCGCGGGATGGCGAAGTCCTCCGCCAGGCGGTGGAAGCCCTGCAGACGGCGAAGTCGGAGGGCACGGCTGATGAGCCGACCCAGGCCGCTTCGGCCCTGCGGCTGGCACAGCTCATGAATGCGGATTATCTGGTTTTCGCTTCGCTGGTCTCGCTGGGCGAGAACACCAAGAAGGTGCAGGCCTACGGGATGGCGCAGGAGGTGGCCACTCAGAATCTGCGCGTGGCGCTCCGGGTGCTGGAAGGCGGCGATGGCGCGCAGCTCTATGGCGACACGATTAAGGTCAGCGATAGCGTGGCTCAGAACCCCAACATAACAATGGAAGCTGGCGATCAGCTGAATGAGCTGATGGACCGCGGCGCCGTCGAACTGGCGGCCGCTGTCAGCGGCAGTATCGAAACCATTGAAGCGGCCACTCCGCCGCCGGTCGAACTGGCGACGGTGAGTGTGTCGGCTTCCACCGACGGCGCCTCTGTTGAAGTGGATGGCGTGGCCGTGGGATCCACCCCCGGCGCTTTTCAGCTGCGCCCCGGAGTGCACCGCATGCGCGTGACCAAGGAAGGCTATGCCACCTGGGAAAAGAGCGTGAACATCACAGACGGCCAGGTCCTGAATGTGGCGATGGAAATGTCTGGCTCCGGTATCGAGCGCAAGGGTGAACTGGAAGCCCAGTCCCGTATCGACGATATCGCCCGCGAACAGAGCGCGGCCGATGCGCAGGCGACCACCACGATCGCCGGCGGCGTGGGCCAGCAGGCGAGCAACAGCTATATCCGTCTCGAAGGCATGCCCGATTCTCTGAGCATCGGCGACCGGGACGGACGGGATGGAAACAATCTGATCAATGTGATCCAGAAGGAGGGTGAGTAATGAAACAGATCAAGACAATTCGAGGATGTGGACTTCTTCTCCTGACGGCGCTCCTGGTGGCGCTGGCCGCGGGCTGCGCCGCGCCGAACACCGCCGGCATCACTGTCGGATCCGAGGCCGATGCCAACGGTATCATGCAGGAGGTCCTGCAGGTCAATGACGGCAAGCTGGCCCGCCAGCTGAGCGTCACGGACATGAAGACCGGCCAGACCAAGAACGGTCTGATGAAGGCCAGCGTCCGCCTGACCTCCAGCCTGAACAAGTCGATCGTCGCCCAGTCAAAATTCGCATGGTTTGATGGTGATGGCGCCGAGATCGATCCGGATGGCGATCCCTGGCGTCCGTTGGTGTTGCACGGAAAAGAGACGCGCACCATCAAGGGCGTAGCTCCTAATTCCAAGGCGGTGTCGTTCAAGCTGCGGGTCCGCCGCGGGGAACGCACCAAGAAGTTTATGTAGCCGGGATTGCCGAATCCGCGGATACGGGGTATGAATGTTGAACAATGAATCAGGGCGGGGCCGCAGGCCCCCCGAGGAGAACAAAATGAAAACCACACTGAAATGTTTTGGAATGGCCGCCTTGCTGGCGCTTCTGGCCACCGGCTGTACTACCACCGTTGACTATGGCGATGCCACATCGTCGAAACCGATCAGCACGGACTTCGGGTCCTCCGATCTCCAGCAGATTGCGGCCAAGATGGTCGATTCCCTGCTGGAGGATGATCTGATCGCCGATATTTCCGTCGACGGCCCGCCGTTGATGGTGGTGGACAAGGTCAAGAACAAGACCATGCAGCATATTGATACGGAATCCGTCACGGACAGCATCCGCACCAAACTGATCCGCTCCCGCAAGTTCAGCTTCCAGGATCGCACCACGGAACAGGCGCTGACCGAGGAGCTGGCCTATCAGCAGGTCGCCGCCCACGATGCCGTGGCCTCCGGCCAGCAAGATGCCCCCCGCTATATGCTGACCTCCAACCTCTCCGAGATCTCGCAGAGCCAGGGTCGCGTCCGTGATGTCTACTACAAGTACACCATGAGCTTGCGCGATTTGAAGTCGGGTCGCCTCCTGTGGGCCGATGAGAAGGAGATCCGCAAGGTGAAGACCAAATCCGTATTCGGAGGCTGATCATGAAAAAAGTACTGATTCTCTTTTGTCTAGCCGCCTGGGTGGCGGCTCCGGCGCTGGCCTTGGAACTGACGCCGCTTCAAATCGGCATTGCGGGCTCGAAAGCCCAGTTGTTCCCTGCGGGAACCGAGGTGGTCGGGCTGCGCCTGAACCTGGTGATGAGCGATAACGAGGATGTCACGGGACTCGATCTCGGGCTGGTTAGCCGGTCCGAGCGTATGAGCGCCATCCAGCTGAATCTGGGAAACATTGTGGATGCTGAGTTCATGGGTCTGTCAGTGGGGCTGTACAATCAGATGGGTTCGGTTTCGGGTTTTCAGGCCGGGCTGTTCAACAATGTGACCCACGATATGACCGGTTTCCAGCTGGGTCTGTTCAATGTCGCCGATGACTCCAGCGGGTTCCAGATCGGACTGATCAATCGGAGCACCTCTCTGCGGGGCATCCAGATCGGCCTGGTCAACATCATCGAAGACGGTCCGCTGACCTTCTTCCCCATTATCAACGCCGCATTTTAACCGGCGCCACAACCCTCCAAGGAGCACGGCATGAGTCGAAAGAAAATACAACAAGTGGCGCTCGCGTGGGTCGCCCTGATGCTGTGGGCCGGTCTATCGACCGCCACGGCCGTCAGCACCGATTCCCTGAAGCATGCCGTGGTCTGTCCCCCGTTCAAGGGGGATCCGGAATTGGCATCCCTCTATCACGAAGAAATGGTGGAGATGCTTAAGAAAGCGGATGGCGTGGAGTATCTGGAAGGGGTGCGCGCGCTGGCGCGCCGGGCCCCGAAATACACCTATCGCGTGATCGGTACAGTCGAGACCAACGAGGAGGGTGAATCCTTTGTGCATGTGTCCCTGATGGACAACGCCCGTAAGGAGCAGGTCGCCTCGCATGTCGCCCCGGCCTCGGACAAGAAAACCGATCTGGCGAACTGGAAGCGGGCGATGAAGACCGCGATTGAGCGTCGGACTTCCAAGCAGCCGTTCGAATGCAGCGCGGTGCGCCGCCGCCGGGGCCAGGCCTCCCTGTCGCTGGACCGGGGGCTGGATTCCGGCCTGAAGCCGGGCATGGTGCTGGACCTCGCGCGGGAAGAGGAAATGCTGCTTTCACCCTATACGGGGGAGGTGGTTGGCCGCGACTCGCCGCAGGCGTCCGGTCAGATCAAGGTGTTCCGCGTGATGGCCTCCACCGCCTATGCGCGCCCCATGGAAGGAACCAAAATTCCATCCACCAAAAAACTGTGCGCCCGGAGTTTCTGACGACCGGAAGCCTCACACGTCCATAACCACAAATGGCCTCGAGGGTACTCGGGGCCATTTGTTTGCGGATCACCGGTGCGCGGTCTAGCTCTCCGCATCGACGCGGAGATGTTCCATGATGAACTGGCGGCGTTCCGGGGTGTTGCGTCCCATGTAGAACCGGAGAATCGCAGGAATCTTGTGTTCCATTTCCACCTGCACCGGGGTCAGGCGCATTTGCGGGCCAATGAAGTTCTTGAATTCACCCGGCGAGATTTCGCCGAGTCCCTTGAACCGGGTGATCTCTGGCTTCCGCAGGGCGGAGAGGGCGGCGGCTCGTTCCTCTTCCGAGTAGCAGTAGCGCGTTTCTTTTTTGTTGCGCACGCGGAACAGAGGCGTCTCCAGAATGTAGAGATGTCCGGCCAGCACCAGCGGCTCGAAAAAACGGAGGAAAAAGGTCAGCAGGAGGTTGCGGATATGCAGGCCGTCCACATCGGCATCGGTCGCCATGATGATCTTCTGGAATCGCAGGCCGACGAGCGATTCCTCGATGTTGAGCGCCCGCATCAGATTGTAGAGCTCTTCATTGGTATAGATCGCATCCCGGCGCAGTTCCGCCAGGTTCAGTGGCTTACCGCGCAGGGTGAAAACCCCCTGCGTCGTGACATTCCGGCAGGAGGTGATCGAGCCGGCGGCGGACTGTCCCTCCGTGATAAACAGCATGCTGTCGAGGCCGCGTTTGCGGCTCGGGTTGAGGTGGCTCTTGCAGTCCTTCAGCTGCGGAATGCGGATGCTGACCGCCTTGGACCGCTCGCGGGCGAGCTTCTTGACGCTCAGCAGCTCTTTCCGTAGGGTTTGGGTTTCTTCGATCTTCTTGACCAGAATTTCAGAGGCATCCGGATTACGATGGAGCAGATCAGCCACCACATCCCGGATCTTGGCCACCAGCTCGGAGCGGATTTCTGTGTTGCCAAGCTTGTTCTTGGTCTGTGATTCGAAGACGGGATCCTTCAGGCGGATGGCAATGGCCCCACACATCGATTCGCGCACATCGTCGCCATCGAATTTGGCCTTGGCAAACAGATTGACGCCCTTGAGAAATCCCTCACGGAAAGCGGACAGATGGACCCCGCCGTCTGAGGTATACTGGCCGTTCACAAAGGAAAAAAAGGTCTCATTGAACCGCTGGGTGTGGGTGAAGGCGATCTCCATCCCGGCTTCGCGGTGATGCAGGGGGCCATATACGGATTCCTCGCCGACCTCTTCCAGAATCAGGTCGGTGAGACCGTTCTTGGATACAATGTCCTGACCATTCAGGCAGAGCGTCAACCCCGCATGCAGATAGGAGTAGAGCCGCAGGCGATGCTGCACATGCTCATCCAGATAGATCGACGAACCGAAGATTTCGGGATCCGGTTCAAATTCAATCAGCGTACCATTGGGCTCTTTCGGGCATTTACCGGAGAGCTTTTTGATCAGTTCCCCTCGCACGAATGTGGCCCCTGCGGATTTTCCGTCACGGTGGGACTGGACCGTAAAGGAGCAGGAGAGAGCGTTGACGGCCTTGGTTCCGACCCCGTTCAGTCCGACCGAGAACTGGAAGACATCATCATTGTATTTCGCGCCGGTGTTGATGCGCGAGACGCAGTCGATGACCTTGCCCAGAGGAATGCCACGGCCATAGTCCCGCACCGTGACCTTGGTCTCGGAGACGGCGATATCGATCTTGCTCCCGAATCCCATGATGTATTCATCCACGGCATTGTCAACGACCTCTTTGAGGAGGACATAGATGCCGTCATCATAGAGAGTGCCATCCCCAACGCGTCCGATGTACATCCCTGTGCGTTTACGGATGTGTTCCAGTGCAGACAGCGTCTGGATTTTGCTCTCGTCGTAGTTGTGAGTGAGTTTTGCCATGGTGTGAAAATCAACCTGCCTATGAAACCAAACGAGGGGCCGGAAAGCAATCGGGAAGAAGAATTCAGAGGGAAAGAACGGCCACAGAGATCACAGAGAACTCAACGAGAAGGAGATGGATGTAAAGAAGGTTCAGAAAGGATGCTCAGATCCGTGTCCATCCGTGGTCAAAGCGGCCTTTTATAAATCGTCCGGCAGCTTGTGCAGGATGGCCTTCGGGTGCTTCTCGAGGAAGAACTTCAGTTCCCAGTCGGCGGAGAACAGCACAACCGGGCGATTGTGGGTGTCGGCGGCCAGTCGGCAGCTGCTCGGGAGGATGTCCTCGGTGACGGGCTCACCCGTCTCATCGATCCAGCGGATCAGCTTCCAGGAGGCGGGTTCCAGCCGGGTGGTCGCGCCATATTCGTTTTCCAGGCGGTATTGAAGCACTTCGAATTGCAGCGGGCCCACCGCGCCCAGCAGGGGGACGCGCTGTTCCGCATTCATCAGGTGGAATGCCTGCACAGCCCCTTCCTGAAGCAGATGGTCCAGTCCGGCCCGGAACCGTTTGAACTGCGCGGGGCTCGAGTGATACAGAAACGCGAAGCATTCGGCCGCAAACTGCGGAAGGGGGTCAAACTGAATAGTCGGATCATCGGTGAGGGTGTCCCCGATACCGAATTCCGGATGGCCGACAATGCCAATGACATCTCCGGCAAACGCCTGATCCACGGTTTCCCGATCGCGGGCGAACACCTTACGGGCGCTGGACAGGCGCAACGTTTTGCCCGAGCGCGGATGCAGAATCTTCATGTCCTTCTCAAAAACGCCTGAACAGATGCGCAGGAAGGCGATTTGATCGCGATGGTGGGGGTCCATATTGGATTGGATTTTGAATATGAAACCCGAGAACTTCGGGTGCTCCGGAACCACGGTCAGTTCGCCGGCGGAACGCGGTCCCGGCGGCGGGGCGTGGGCCAGGAAGGCATCCAGCAGCAGCTGGACACCGAAATTGTTGATGGCGCTACCAAAGAAAACCGGTGTCATGTCGCCGGAGCCTACGGCGTCAGCGTCAAACGGCTCGCCGGCGGCATCCAGCATTTCTAGGTTTTCCACCAGAGACTTGAAGGATTCGGGCGTCATCCGTTCCTTCACCTGCGGATCGGTCACCGCATGGAGGGCTTCGGGCGCGCGATAGGCACCCCCGACTGTGCGTTCGAAAAAGTGGGCCATGTTCCCCACGCGGTCATAGACACCGCGGAAATCGACGCCGTCGCCCAGGGGCCAATTCATCGCGCAGACATGGATCTGCAGCGTGTTTTCAATCTCATCAATCAGCTCCAGCGGATCCTTCGCGGGGCGGTCGAGCTTGTTCATGAACGTAAAAATAGGAATGCCGCGCATCCGGCAAATCTCAAACAGCTTGAGGGTCTGGCTTTCGATGCCCTTAGCCGCATCGATCACCATGATGACCGCATCCACCGCCATTAGGACGCGGTAGGTGTCTTCTGAGAAGTCGCGATGACCGGGAGTGTCGAGCAGATTGATGACGAAATCCCGGTATTCGAACTGCAAGACCGTCGAGCTGACGGAGATGCCGCGCTTCTTTTCCAGTTCCATCCAATCGGAGGTCGTGGTGCGCTGGTTTTTACGCGCCGTGACCGAGCCTGCCAGCTGCACGGCACCGCCGTAGAGCAGGAGCTTTTCTGTCAGCGTAGTCTTTCCCGCATCCGGATGGGAAATAATCGCAAGGGTGCGCCGCCGGGCCACTTCTTTGGCGGCGTTCATCGGATTCTCCAGATGGATGGGAGTGGTTTCATGGAAGGCGCAGAGTTTTCCACATGTGGAGAAAATTGCGAGCCGATTCTTTCAGGGGCAGCGATTAGGGTGAAAGATCCTTAATGACTTTTCGCGTGATCCGTTCGCTATAGCTGTTCGAATCCCAGGATTCCAGAATCCAGCCTTTTATGAAGCGGTGGAAATCCGCCCAAGCCACCGGATAGAGAGATCGCCAATCCCGTTCGACCTCCAGCCCGTTCACTTCTGGCTTCTTCTGCAGCAGGGCTTGCTTCAATGTTTGGAAGTATAGATCGAGCAGAGGGCCTTCCAGCCGTTCGCAGTCGTCTTCGTGCAGGCAGCTGCCGATATAGTAGGCCACATCCTTCATCCCGCAGCCTCCTCCAACATATTGGAAGTCGACCGCGGCCACCTGCAATCCGTTTTTTGAAAAACAAAAATTGGCCAGTTTGGCATCGCCATGCACGATGGTTTGATAGGGACTGCTTTTCAGGGCGGTATCCACAGCCTGTGCCGCCCGTTTCAGATCGGCATCATCCAGCCGCGCCAGTTCGTCCGGCCGGGTGCTGAGATGCCAATAGGTACCGGTTTTCCAGAGTTTGTCGGGTTTCTCCCCCATGAAGGTCGCATGGAAATGTGCCAGCCAGCGCAGCCCGGTTGCTAGCTCTTCCTGATCGACCGTTTGGCGGCGCCCGCTGAATCCAGCCTCGTCCAGATCCTCCAGCACAATCAGGACTTCGTCGCCGTGGGTCGAAACCGCCAAACAGTGGGGGACGCGGCAGGTGTCGTCGCACCGTTGGCTCCAGCGCTGATACCACGCCGTCTCCACCTGATAGGATTTCTGTTTGCGCCGGTGCGATAGATCGGAATCCTTCACCCGCCCGGGGAAGCTCACATGCTTCACCACGACACTGTCCCTTTTGCCGCCCTGCAGGCGAATTCGCAGTAACCGCCCATACCCGCCCCACAGGGTCTGGATCTTTTCCTCCCCGGCCAGGCGCGTGGCACCTCCGGCCCGGAGAATGGCTTTTTGAAACTGCGGATTCATCTTCGGGAGAGTATCGGTGGAGGAGAAAAATGTCCAATGTCCAACATTCAATGATCAAATTTTGGAAAGAAATTTATCATAGCCGGCCCAGCGAGTGCATGGATTATGAGGACGACTATATCGATGTGAAGGGGCAGGAGTGGGCCTAGCAGGCCATTTCATTTGTTGGATTCATGAATTTTTAAGAAAATCGGCTTTTTGATAACAAAACCAGTTGACGTATTTGCTATTCGCGAATAGCGTATTGGCATGAACATAAAGCCACAAGATATTCTTGTTGTCCTGAAATGGCTGGCCTCGGGCTGGCCGGGAAGCTATGCGGAGATGGGGAAGCAGGTGGGGTTGAGTGCCTCGGAAACCCATGCGGCAGTCCGACGTGCGCGCCGTGCGGGGTTGCTACAGGCAGACGACAAAGGGCCGAACCGGTCTGCGCTGTCAGAATTCCTGATTCATGGCCTTCCGTATGTGTTGGCGGTCCAGCCCGGACGCCGCTCTCGGGGTATGGCGACCGGGTTTGCAGCTCCGCCGCTTTCAGAACATTTCAACGTCTCGCCGGAGGATCCGGATCTGCCGGTGTGGCCGGATGCAGAGGGGGAGTCGTATGGGGTGGAAATCCGTCCGATTTGCCGATCCGCGCCGTTTGCCGCGCGGCAGGATGCCCAATTGTATGAGTGGCTGGTGCTGGCGGATGCCCTGCGCGGTGCTGGACGCGCCCGCGAAAAAGAAATAGCTAAGGACATCGTCCGAAATCGATTGGAGAGCTATGCGAACCGTTGATCTTGAAGCGATGGTGCTGGTGGCGAAGCGTCTGGAGTCTCTGGATGTGAAATATACATTTCTGGGCGGAGCGGTTGTCGGATTTCTTTTGGATAATCCGCAGATCCCATTTCCACGGCAAACCATCGATGTGGATGCCATCGCGGAGGTTGCCACACGGATTGAATATTCCAAACTGGAAGAACGCTTACGTTCGGAGGCTGATTTTCATCATGATACCTCGGAGGGCGCTCCTCGGTGCCGCTGGCTGGTAGATGGGATAAAGGTAGATGTTCTGCCCATGAAGGATCCGGGTGGACCTTTTGAAAACCCCTGGTTTGAATATGCGCTTCAAACCGCATCGCTTCGTAAATTGAGGGATGTGTGTCTGCCTGTTATTTCCGCATCCTGTTTCCTCGCGACCAAGTTGATTGCATTGGCGGATCGAGGGGCCGGTGATTATCGGATCAGCCATGATCTGGAGGATATGGTGGCCGTCATCGATGGGCGGAAATCCCTATGCGATGAGTTGGCCGATGAGCGCGATGAGTTACGGCAGGCAGTGGCCGAAGGGTTTCGAAAGCTGCTGGCCCAACCGGCTTTTCTGGAGGCCTTACCAAGGCATTTGCTTCCCGATGCGGCCAGTCAGTCCCGTCTCTCCGCTCTGCTTGAGAAGCTGCAACAGATAGCAGACCTTTATAAGTAAAGCCTCCGCGGAATTTCATCTGTGTCCATAGGTGTTGATCCGCGGTTAACATAATTCCTATTCTGAATGAATTGAGGGCATGAAAAAGCTGTCCGCGGGAAGCGGACAGCCTGCCGCGCCCGGCCCCTGGCCGTTTCTAGGAGGGGAGGGGCGGCCGTTCGATGCCGGCTATTCCGCCTGCATTTTCGAGATGGCCAGTTCGGCTGCATTGACGACGGGGTAGGCAATAGGGGAGGCCGTCAGCGCGGGATGGGTTCCCATCTGGAAGGTGGCGATCTGGTCGGCCGTCATGCGGCTCTGGATGCAAGCTGAGAGCGCATTGATGATCTCACCGGCGGAGACATCGCCTGCCACCTGGCCGCCGAGGATCACGCCGGAGTGACGTTCAAACAC
Organism: uncultured Verrucomicrobiota bacterium; assembly: GCA_964526745.1. Classification (GTDB taxonomy): domain Bacteria; phylum Verrucomicrobiota; class Kiritimatiellia; order CAIQIC01; family Lenti-01; genus Lenti-01. The sequence continues at coordinate 27,243 of CAZGMQ010000018.1, read as the reverse complement.
CAGCTTGACCCGGGTGGGGACGGCGCCGGGCATAATGCCGGGATGGCGGTTCGGACCTTCTACGGAGGTGGCGATGACCCGGTAGCCCTGAGCCTGAGCCATGGACTCGGTGAGGCCGGCGGTGCCCATGGCGAGGCCGCCCACAGCGGTGGACCAGACTCCGACCGTACCGATGTTTTCACGCCGGATGCCGAACAGGTTGGAGCCGGCGATGCGGGCTTCAGATGTTGCAATGGAGGCCAGACGCAGATAGGAGGGGATCCCGCCAAAGAAGGAGGTTTTCTTGGCGCAGTCGCCGCAGGCGAAGATGTCAGGGACGGAGGTGCGCATGGCCTGGTCCACCATGACGGCGGCGGTGCGTCGACCCACTTCCAGTCCGGCGGTTTTGGCCAGAGCGGAGTTGGGCACCACGCCGATGGCGAGAATGACGACGTCGGCGGGCAGGGATTCGCCGCCGGCCAGTACGGCGTGCTCGACCTGACCGGCCCCCTCGAGATGCTCGACCTTGATGCCGGTTCGGATGTTCACTCCGCGACTGCGCACATGGTCCTCCATCTGACTGCAGAATTCGGTATCGTAGGCCAGGTTGAGGCAGTGATCGGCGACCTCGACGACAGTCACCTGCTTGTCTCCGGCCTTGTTGATTTCATCTGCCAGTTCCATGCCGATGAACCCGCCGCCGATGACCACGACATGGCGGGCGTCGGTCAGGCGTTCCTGGAGGCGGCGCAGATAATCGACATCCTTGTCGACATGGAAGACGCCGTTCAGTTCAACGCCCGGAATAGGCGGCGCAGAGGGAGATGAACCGGTGGCCAGAACAAGGCGATCATAGGCGATGGGGCCGTCGGCGGTCTCCAGTTGTTTGGCTTTCGGGTCGATGGATACCGCTTCAGTGATCAGCAGCTCAATCCGGTTCTTTTCCAGCATGGCATCGGGCATCAGATTTTTGCTGGGCTCTCCAAGCGTTCCAAAGATATAGGGAATGCCGCATGGGATCAGCACCTGTTGTTCGCGCCGGACTAGCAGGATGCTCTTGTCCGGGAAATACCGTCGCGCAGTGATTGCCGCTGTTGCTCCCGCCGCGCTTCCGCCGACCACTACCACATCTGCCTTCTTCATTCTGTGCCTTTCGGTTCCTGGATCTGCTTATGATTTTCGATGGCTCGGTCGGGTCCGTGCCTGTCGTTCAATCGGTTGGGAATGCGTCACTCCGGTCCGGAATCATTTCCGGGGCTTTTTGCGCATCTGGCGCAGGGCCTGGTCGATGTCGGCCAGAAGGTCGGCAGCGGGCTCAATGCCGCAGGACAGGCGCACGCTGTTGGGCTTGACGCCGAACCCGGTGCGCCGCTCGGGCGGCATGTAGAGCATGGTGGTGAGGAAGGGGATGCAGATGAGCGATTCCGTGGAACCCAGACTCACCGCGTGCCGGATGACCTGCAGGGCGGAAATGAAGCACTTGGCGTCCTCTTGGGTCCGCCCCACGTCGAAGGCTAGCATGCCGCCGTAGCCCTTTTTCATCTGTCGGGCGGCAACCCGGTGGCCGCTGTCGTTTTTCAGGCCGGGATAGCGCAGGTGCGAGATGCCGGGGCATGTGTCGAGATGCTTGGCCACCGCCATGGCATTTTTGGCCATCCGCTCCGCGCGCAGCGGGAAGGTTTTGAGCCCACGCTCGAGCAACGAGGCCGAGTTGGCGTCCAGCGTGGACCCGACCGCCTGCCGGGTGAACCACAGCTTGTCGTAGTCCTTCTTGGAGCCGGCAACGGCGCCGGCCATCAGGTCGTTGTGGCCTCCGAGTGCCTTGGTCGCGCTGTGCACCACGAGGTGCGCGCCGCACTCGAGGGGATACTGGTGATAGGGGGTGGAAAAGGTATTGTCCACGACCAGCATGGCGCCGACCCGGTCCGCCATCTTTCGCGTGGCGGCGATGTCGACCACCTTGCAGAGGGGGTTGCTGGGCGTCTCCAGGAAAATCATTTGCGTGTTCGGGCGGATGTGTTTCGGCAGGTCCCGCCAATCGGTGGCATCCACCCAGGTCACTTCCACACCCAGCCGTTCGAGAAGGAGCGAGACCTTGTAGTGCGCGCCATAGACGTCGTGGAACAGGAGCAGGTGTCCACCGGCGCTCAGATAGGTTAGATAGACCAGTGTACAGGCGGCCATGCCCGATGTGCATACGATGCAGTCCTCGGCGTTCTCCAACGCGGCGATCTGCTGCTCAACGGCGCGGACGGTCGGGTTGTCGTCGCGGTGGTAGGTGTAGCCGTCGACTTCGCCATCGGTGATCTGGCGCAGTACCTCGAAATTGAGATACTCGTAGTTGACGGCGTTCACGATGGGCGTGACCATCGGGCGGTTGCCGTAGGGGGTTAATGGGGCAGCCGGACGGGGGGTGGCGCCGGAATCGGGGGCTGTCGTTTTCTTTTTGCTCATGGTCGTTTTCTTTCAGGCGCCTTAACGCGGATCTCTGTCTCGCGCCGGTTGATTGAAATCGGGAACCTTTCTAGCAGACTTCCCCGGTGTTTGGCGACCCCATTCAGAGGCGGGCGGTCCGGCACAGAAAAAGGCTGTCCGCGGGGAGCGGACAGCCGTGTGGCAAAAGCCGTTAGGCTTTCGTCTTCAGCCTGTGCTCTCCCTACGCCTTGGCGGCCTCGAGGGCGGATGTCAGGATGGCGGCCTGCTGGACGCCGACGAACTGCTGGGCAATTGCGCCGTCCTTCAGGACGAGGAGGGTGGGGATGCTGGCCACACCGAACTTGGCGGCAACGGTCGGGGCATCATCCACATTCACCTTGGCGATTTTGACACCTTCGACTTTACCGACGAGCTCTTCGAGGATGGGCGTCTGCATCCGGCAGGGACCGCACCAGGGGGCCCAGAAGTCGACCAGCACGATGCCGGCTGCGGTTTCAGTGTCAAAATTTTCTGCGGTAAGATCGAGTATTCCTGCGCTCATAAGTTGTTTCCTTTCGTTGGGGGTTACTTTACATCGGTTCCGCAGCAGGCGCCAGTTTCTTTGAAGCCTAGTTTGCGGAGGACAAAGGCGGGTGGGCAGAAGCCCGTAAAAGCGGATTGAATCAGCTGGACGCCGATAAAGACGGTCATCAGCAGCCACCAGGGGCTGACAAAATGGACCAGGGCGACCGAGATGAGGATCATGGTGCCGGCAAAAACGCGGATTCCGTTATCAACTGTCATGGCTGTTTCCTTTCGGAGGGGTCTCGCGGACGGCATGGCCGCCCGCGGGGATGAAGCTACTTCTTCAGGATGGTGGAGAGAACTTTCTCTTTATCCAGTTTGCGGGAACAGAAGAACCAGTCCTGGCAGACCATGTCTTCCTTGCCTTCCATGCGGTTCTTGGCGGCGCCGCAGGAGCCGGCGGGCCCGATGATGACGTCGTCACCCGGCTGCCAGTCGGCGGGGGTGGCGACACCGAAGGCGTCGGCGGCCTGCATCGCAATCAGGGCGCGATAGAGCTCGTCGAAGTTGCGGCCAAGGCTCAGCGGATAGTAGATCATCGCACGGACGATGCCCTTGGGGTCGATGAAGAACACGGCACGAACAGCCTTGGTGCTGTCCTCGTTGGGCTGGATCATGCCGTAGAGTTTCGCAACTTCCATCGTGATGTCTTCGATCAGAGGGAAGTTGACTTCCACATCCTTCATGCCGCGGTAGTTGATCTTCTCCTTGATGGTGCGGAGCCAGGCGATGTGGCTGTACAGTCCGTCAATCGACAGACCGACCAGCTTGCAGTTGGCGTTGGCATACTTCTCCTCCTGTGAGGCGAAGGTGATGAACTCCGAGGTACAGACCGGCGTGAAGTCGGCCGGATGGCTGAAGAGAATGACCCAGCTTCCTTCATACTGTTTGGGGAAGTCGATCTCTCCCTGAGTCGTCACCGCCTTGAAGGCGGGGGCCTTGTCGCCGATGAGCGGCAAACTGGCGGGTTTGTTTTCTGGTGTGTCCATTTGAGTACTCCTTTTGGGGGTTGGTTTCTAAAGTAAGATTCACTCTGTTTTGATCATATGCCCTTTATCGGCCGGAAGCAAACAACAGCCCCATGATGGCACCGAACACCATGGACATCCACGGGTTGGAGGTGATGGGGCAGGTGCCCGTGCGACAGCCAATATAGCGGTAGACGAGGAAACCGAGCCCGGCTCCGACCACGCCGCCGATGACGATTTTGAGGATGGGGTTCATTCGCATTCTTTCAGGTTCGGGTTAAAATTCCGATTCCACGGGAAGGGAGAAGACGCGCAGGCCTTCGCTCTCGTACAGGCCGTCGTGATATTCCTTCAGCGCCTGGACGAGTTCAGCCTTTTTGGCGGCGTCCACGACCGTGAAGACGAGGACCGAGGTTCCTGGCCAGGTATGCGTGCCGAAGTGTTTGCCGGTTTTACCTTCACCCAGCACTTTTTGAATTTCGCTGTAAGAATGCACATCGTGCTTCGAGATCAGCTCGCGCACTTCTTCCTGTCGTTCTTCGGGACATAGGATCATCAGCATTTTCATTGTACCGCCTCCGCTTTCGCTTGTTTGTTGTAAATCAGACCATAGGTCACGGGAATTACCAGCAGTGTGAACGCCGTGGATACAAACAGTCCGAAGATGATAGACCAGGCCAGCCCGCTGAAGATGGGGTCGAACGTGATCGGCCAAGCGCCGAGCATTGTCGTGCCAGCCGTCAGGAATATCGGTCGGAAGCGCACCGCGCCGGCCTCGATGATGGCTTCCTTGAGAGACTGTCCGCGCTCCACCTCATGACTGATGAAGTCGATCAGGATAATGGCATTTCGCTGCACAATACCCCCCAGCGCAATCATCCCGATCATAGCTGTCGCCGTGAAGAAGACCGGATTGGCAAACCCTCCGATGGTCTGACCTCCCACCGAGTTGAGGAGCCAGAAGCCAGGCATGATACCGATCATCGTCAGCGGAATGGACAGCATGATGATGATAGGCAGCAGGTAGGAACCCGTCTCATAGACCAGCAGCACATAGATGGCGATCAGAGCGGCCGAGAAGGCGATACCCAGATCGCGGAACACGTCCACGGTGATTTTCCATTCGCCTTCACCGGTCCAGACGGCTTCGGTGCCGGCGGGAAGGGGATTTTCATCCAGATCCGCCTGCAGGTCCAGGACGGCATAGGCAGGACCGCGTCCGGCCATCTCGGCGGTGACATAGACGACCCGTTCCATGTTCTTGTGGAAGATCGTCACATCGGCGACATTCTCCTCGAAGGTACCCAGTTCGCCCAGTTGCACGCTGTTGCCCATGCGGCCCTTGACCATCAGGGTCTTCAGCCGTTCGGGATCGGAACGCTTCTCACGTGGCATCTGCAGCAGGATCGGCAGCTCGTTCAACTCGTGCGGCTGGTGCACGGTGCCGGCGGGCATGCCGCTGAGCGCCAGACGCATGGTGTTGACCACATCTTCCGTCGAAATGCCATTGAGACCGGCTTTTTCGCGGTCCACGCGAAAGAACAGCTTCACCTGGTTGGCCTCCACGGTGTCATCAATGTCCACGACGCCTTCCTCGCCGGCCATGCGGGCCTGGAGGATCTTGGCGGCGGCAATCAGCTCATCATAGCCCTGGTCGGGGCGGCCATAGATCTCAGCCACGACCGTCGACAGGACCGGCGGGCCCGGAGGGGCTTCGACAATCTTCATCGAAGATCCCGTGCGTTCGGCAATGGCCAAAATGTCGTTCCGGATGCGCAGGCCCAATTCATGGCTGCCCATCTCGCGCTGCTGGCGGGGCAGCAGGTTGATGCGGACATCCGCCATGTTCGGTCCCTGCCGCAAATAGTAGTGGCGCACAAGACCGTTGAAGTCCATCGGGGAGCCTTCGCCCACGGTGGTGGTAAAATTGACCACCTCGGGGACCGTCTGCAGATAGTCCTCGATTTCGCGCATCGCCGCATCCGTGGTCTCGAGCGTGGAACCCTCGGGGAGGTCCACGACGACCTGGAGCTCGTTCTTGTTGTCGAATGGCAGCATCTTCAGCGGCACGCGACCGCTCAGCGCCAGAAAGATGGAGAAGGCGAACAGGCCACCCACCACCAGCAGCATGACAATGCTGCGGCTGCGGGAGGTGACAAACGGTTCGATCATGCGGCGATAGAACCGGTAGGTGCTGGTGGTCTTCACATCATAGGCCGCCACGGCCGCGCCCTTGTCCTTGAGCAGCTTGCTGGACACCCAGGGGGTGATGGCCAGAGCGACGAGAAGCGAGCAAATCATTGTGAGGGGCACGTTCAGGGCCATCGGGGCCATATAGGGCCCCATCATGCCGCTGATGAAAAACATCGGAATGAAGGAGACAATAATCGAGAGGGTGGCCAGCAGGATCGGCGGCATCACTTCTTCCATCGCCAGGGCGACCGCCTGCAGGCGCGGGTACTTCTTCATCGAAAGGAACCGCGAGATGTTCTCCACGCCGACGATGGGGTTGTCCACCAAGAGCCCCAGCGCCAGAATGAGCGCGAAGAGCGTTACCCGGTTGATGGTGTAGCCCAGCATGTAGTTGAACAGGAGGGTCAGGGAATAGGTGATGGGAATGGCCAGTCCCACAATAATGCCTTCGCGCCAGCCCATGGTCAGGGCAATCAATCCGACCACGGTCAGGATGCCCATGGCCAGATTCACGACCAGGTCATTGACCTTCTCGTTAGCGGTCTCTCCATAGTCGCGGGTGATGGTCGCCTCGACGCCCTCGGGAAGGAGGGAGCCGCGCAGCTCCACCAGCATCTCTTCGACCTGTTCGGCCACCCGGACCGCATTGCTGCCTTTCTTCTTGGCGACCGAAATCGTGACCGCCGGTTCCACCTGACCGACCCACGCGCTGGCTGACTCATTCAGAACGGTGGCGCCCGGACCGGTGCCGAAGCGCGTATAGGTGGTGGGTTCGGCCGGACCATCTTCGATGGAGGCCACATCCCGCAGATACACCGGGCGGCCCTGATGCACGCCGACCATCAGATTGCGCACTTCTTCGGCGTCCTGCAGGAAGGCGCCGGTCTCCACTCGGATTTCGCTGTTGGCCTGGGAGAAGCTGCCGCTTTCGGCCTGGGCGTTGGACATCTTCAGCGCGCCGGCAATCTCCATCGGCGACAGGCTGTAGGCGGCGAGGCGCTCCGTGTCGAGATAGACATGGACCACGCGCTTCTGGCCGCCATGAATCTGGATGCGCGCGCTGTTGGGAATGCCCTGCAGCTTGCTCGCCACCGCTTCCGCGAGGCGATACAGATCATGCGTGTTCGACTCGTTCCCGTGCAGCGTCACATTGACGATTGGCACGTCGTCGATCTCGATGGGTTTGACCACCCACCCGGCGATGCCAGGCGTGGTCTTGTCGAGATTCTGAAAGATCTTGTTGTAGACCTTGATCAGGCTGTCTTCGCGGTTTTCGCCGACAAAGAAGCGGACCGTGACCACGGACATTCCCGGCCGTGACATCGAATAGACATATTCGACGCCATCGATCTGATAGAGCATCTTCTCGAGACGGGAGGAGACCAGCTGCTCCACTTCCTCGGCGGAGCTGCCCGGCACCATGACCATGACATCGGCCAGCGGCACCACGATCTGAGGCTCTTCCTCGCGGGGTGTAATCATCAGGGCAGCCGCACCGGCCACCAGGCTGATGATGATCAGCAGGATTGCGAGGTTCCCTTTCAGGAACGCCTGCAGAATCGATGAGGTGAAGGATTGTTTTTGGTCCATAAGACTAGTCCTCCTGGATGGGGGTCACGAGGACAACATCGCCAGCCTTCAGGCCGGAGAGAATCTCCATCCGGTCATCGCGGGCGGGCCCTGTTTTCACCAGGCGGCGGAGCGCGCGTCCAGCCTGGGCCACCTGCACAAAGGACAGCTGTCCGATCTGGCGGACCGCCGAAGCGGGAACCAGAATCACATTGCGGGCTTCAGCATCCACCCAGAGGCGGCCGAAGGTGCCCGGTAGGACATCCCCGTTGACTCCCTCGAGGTTCACCTTCACCAGCTGCGAGCGCGAGGCGGCATCCACTTCGCTCACGATTTCCGCCACGGACCCCTTCAGAGTGCGCGCCGGCCGTTCCAGCGAAACTTCTACGGCCTGATCCACCGCCAACCGGTCAATCAGCCGGACCGGGACCGCAGCTTCAAGGCGCATGCGAAGGGGGTCATACACCGCAAGCAGCAGCATGCCGGGGTTCGCCAGATCGCCGGCTTCGATGCGGCGTTCAGTGACAATGCCATCGATGGGGGAGGTGACCTGCGCATAGGTCAGCATGACCTTGATCTGTTCCACCTGCGCGTTGGCCGCAGCAAACATCGATTCGGCGCCGGTCAGGGCCTGCTCGGTCGTCGCCTGCTTTTTAAAGAGTTGCTTGGCACGCTCATACTCGGCGGTGGCCTGCTTCAGCTGGGCTTCGGCGGCGGCGAGCTGCTGACGGATATCGCGGTCATCCAGTGTCACCAGGACCTGCCCTTGGGTGACCCGGTCGCCGGCGGAGGCAAATACCTCGCTGACATACGCCGGGATTCGCGCGCTCAGATTGATTTTCTTTTCCGAAGACGTGTTCCCGACCACCTCGATACGCGAGGGGAGGGATTCCACCTGGATGGTGACCGTCGCCGCATCCGCCGGCATCTCGATGCCGGGAAGGGCTTCCACGGTGCCGGGTTTCGTCTTCTGGATCAGCATCCCGCCGGACCAGGCGACGACTGCCGCAAGACCGACGATTCCAAGAATCAGTTTTCCATATTTTTTCAGTACTGTGCCGAGTTTGTTCATGTGTTTTTCTCCAGTTATCGATTCTAAATTGTTTTGGGTTTCGTAGGGGCTCCGCTTGCGGAGACCGTTTGGGGCTGAGCAAGCTCAGCTCCTACAGGTGCATGGAATCTATTCAACTCCCAGCTCTCCCTTGGCGCGAAGCAAGTTTGCTTGGGCGGTCAGGTAGTCATACTGCGCCGCGACGCTGCGCGTCTGCATGGCGGTCACCCCGACCTGTGTCTGCAGCAGGATCGAAATATCGGCGGCGCCCAGTTCATACTGCTCACGGACGATGCGCTGCGCTTCCGTAGCGCTTTCGAGGCTCCGCTTCATGACTTCCAGGCGCTGCCAGGCATCCTGTGTGCCGAGATAGGCTTGTGTCAGGTCCAGCCTCAGGTTCAGGCGCGCCTTCTCTTCGTCGGCGCGGGCTTCATTCAAGTCTGCCGTCGCGGAGGCGACTTTCGAACGAGTGCGGGCGCCATCAAAGATATTGATTTCAGCAGCAACTCCCGCCATGTAGCTCTCCTCAAAGCCGCTGGAGACATCGCTGTCGGCATCATACGAAGCGAAAGCACTGACTGTCGGCGCATAGCCGCCCTTGGCCTTCTTTAGATCCTGTTCCTTGATGCGGCGCATCAGGACCGCCGTGCGCAACTCCGGACGGTTTTCATAGGCGAGAGGGTCTTTGCACTCCGCCGGCGACTGGTTCAAGTCCACATCCGGCGACTTGATATTCTCCAGGCTCACCCGCTCATCGCCGATCGCCGCATTCAGCGCCGCCACCGCCAGCTGCATACCGTTACGGGCCTTGATCAGGTCTTCCTGTGCAGCTGCCTGCTGGGTTTCCAGCGTCAGCACATCGGTCTTGACCGCGCTGCCGGCGTTGAATCGCTCCTGCGCGATGCGCAGGCTTTCTTCGATGCTCTTCACCGATTCGGACTGCACGGCTTCAAACGCTTTCGCCTGCAGCACGCCATAGAATCCGCGCGTCACTTCATAGACCAGCTGATTGCGGGCGGCGGCGAGGGCTTCCGCGCTGGCTTCCGTGCCGAACTGCGCCATCTGCTTGCCGGCGGACCGCTGCAGGTCGAAGAGCCGCCACTGGGCCCCGATGCTCCCGCGCAGATTGTCCGTCGCATCCGGCTCGTTGGGATTGAACGAAGGATCCTGCATGTTCAGCTTTCGCTGGTTCAGCTCCATCATGAACGCCTGCGGCGCATTGTCTGTGATGCCGTAGTTCGCCGACAGGCCGACGGAGGGATAGTAATAGGACTTGGCCTGCTGCAGCATGGCCTGCGCGGCATCCACACGGCTCGCTGCCGCCTGCAGAGTGGGGCTGTTTTCCAGAGAGGCGAGGACCGCTTCTTCCAGTGTGATCGCCTGTGCCGCAGACGCGGTCAGCATCGCCAGGGCGAATGCCCCGCTTGAAATCAATTGTTTCCAGTTCCTCATGCCTTCGCTCCTTGTTTCGCTCTCATGCAGTTTAAAATCGTCAGGGATCGTTTGTCGCCCAGGTCATACCAGACCTCTTTGCCGCGCCGTTCGCTTTTCACCAGGCCGATGTTACGCATCTTCAGCAGATGATTCGAGGTGGCGGCCTGAGCCAGCCCCAGCGGTTCCATCAGCTGGTGGACCGGCATCGGGCCGTTCGTCTCCAGCAGGTCCACAATTTTCAGCCGATGTGGGTGGGCGAGCAGCTTCAGCACCTTCGCCATGCGGGCCAGATCCTCAATGGAGAGGTCCTGCGGACAATCTGGTTTGGTTGTGTTCATGCGCCTAATATATATCAATTCTTACATATGTCAATATCTAAATATTTAAAAGTTTACCGGGGTTTCGGGCGGTCCACATTCAGGAAGGAAAAAGCGGGTTTCGGTTTGAAAAATCCCTTCTTTGACAGATTCAGACGGATGAAGGACTTCAGCGTCTCAGTAGTCGGCAGGAGGACATATCCATTTTTCTTCGAGCTGTCGGGCAACAGGGGAATCTCGGAGGCCTGGGCCCGTTCTTCGAAGGCCTCCAGATTGAGTTCATAGAGCTTGAGGGAGTTCTTTTTCAGGACCACTCGATACAGCAGATGACCGGGGAGGGTGACAAAGGCTCCGAGATCGGTCCGATCTTCGGGTGCCACCTGCAGGAGGAGGGTGTCATCTACGCGATGAAGCTCCGCGGTGAAATGACTGATGTCTTTTCCCTCGCCCACGAGCAGCACTGCATAGTTCGAGGCAGAATTCAGACTGAAGAAAATCGTGGCATCTTCGGTGGCATCGGTCCAGGTACCGGCCAATAGCGGTGTCTCCACACGGGTTTCATCGGAGAGCCATGGATGGAGCGAGCGAATCAGGCAACCGCTGCTCAAAAGGCAGACCCCTAGCAATAAGCACAACCCACTTGATTTTTTCATCGAAATCTCCTCCATAGCCAGTGCCATTTCTGGACAAGGCGACTTTAACTGGAGTTTCGGACCTTGTCAGTCAGAAATCAGTAATGATTCAATTCATTTTGAGATACATCTTTCGGTCCTTTTGGATGTTTTTTTGGATGGAAAATGGCTTTTGGGGCTTAATCTGCCACTTTTCGGACCGGCAGTAGGGCAATACCGATCAGGAGGGCACCGGCGAGCAGGGAGGGGATGCCCGCGGACTCATGGAAAATCCAGAGGGAGACGCCGACACTGAGGGGAATCTTGACATTGTTCATAACCGCCAGCACACCCGTAGAGACTCGGCGGGCGCCGAGATTCCACCAGAAGAAGCCCAGGCCGGAGGCGACGAGGCCAAGATAGACCAGAATGGCCCATTGGGAGGTGGTGGGCGCCGGCGGCGTTGCGGCCAACTGCAGGGGCAGGGCTATGGGGGTCAGTGCCGCAAAGCCGCCAAAGTGGAGCCAGAAAAAGACGCGGTGATTGGGCAGCGGTGCGGGCAGGCGGCGCATGACCGCACGATAGGCCAGCTGGCCGGCAGCGAAGCAGAGATTGGAGACCTGTACGAGTGCGAACCCAATGAGCGGGTTTGCTGTGGAAACCCCTTTCCAGAGGATGAGGGCCGCACCGCCCATGGCCAGCCCGGCGGCCAGGAAGTTGCGCGGATGAAAACGCAGACCGAAGACATCCGCCAGCACGGCCACCAGCAGCGGGGTGGAGATGGTGAACAGAGCCACTTCGTGCGATTGCAGATACGCATAACTGCTCATATACGCCCAGTACATGAACCCGAACTGCACCATGCCGATTCCGAAGAGCGAGAGGGCGGCTTTCCAGGGCATTCGCCGGACAAACGGAAGGAATACCAGTGCGGAAATGCCCAGTCGGACCCAGCCCAGCCACGCAGGAGGCAGGCCGCCCAGCTTGTTGCCGATGAGACCGAACGAAAAGGCCCAGATTAGAGAAACCAGAATCAGATAAATCATAGGGAGGGAGTATGGCGGTTCTCAGGGGAACGGGAAGCAGAAATTGAAGGTTACAGATAGGAATAGGAAGTTCAGCATTGTTTCCCACAGAGATTCACTGAGATCCACAGAGTGTAAAGTTTAGAAGGGGGGAATTTAACGCAAGAGGTGCAACCATCGCAACCGTTCGCAAAAGAATAATACGGAAGAGAAAGTGGTTGCGGTTCAGCAAGCTGAATCCGCTCGGGTAACTGGATTCTGCCGCGGCACACGCGCCGAGTGTGTGTCCTCGCCAGAGGCCAACCACCCGTAGCGCCCGATGGGCGCACCAACCCTTCCTTCAGAACTTTGAACTTCCCCACCTCTGTGAGTCTCTGTGAACCTCTGTGGGAGATATTCTTATCTGTCTGTCTGGGAATAAAAAACCCCCGCCGGAAGGGCGGGGGTCGTTGTCATACGGAATGACGCTTATTCGGCGGCGGGCGTCTCACTGGATTCCGAAGAATCGTCGTCGCTGTCATCGTTGCAACCGGGGCCGCTGCCATCGCGTGGGCCGTCGCCCTTGCCGTCTCGCATGCCGCGGCCGCCCTTGGCATAGGGATGCTTCTTGAACGCATCGGTGTCGCCGCGTTTGGCTCCCTTGCCGGAGAGAATCCGCTCAACCTTTTCATCGATCAGCTTCTCGCGGTCGGCCTTGGATTTCTCGATTTTGTCTTTCAGGTTTTCAAGTTTCTGCTCCGCCTGTGCCAGACGATCTGTCTGCTTTTGGGCCCGGGCATCGACGAGCTCACTGACTTTGGCGCGGAGATCCGCGGTCATTTCCGCTTTTTTCGCTTCATCGGCTTTCATTTCTTTGCGCATGCCGCCATCGCGGCCGCCGCGTTTCCAGTTTTGCTCTCCATCGCCGCGCTCGGCGAATGAGGTGCCGGCCGCTACCGCGACCATCAATACTGCCAGTAGGATCTTTTTCATCTGCTTCTCCTGTGTTTGTTGTTTTTTAGAGTTCTATAAAATCAGTTGAATCGTCCAACTCATCCACATCGTCCAACTCAATTGAGGCGATCAGGATATCGAGCTCATCAAAATCGGCATCGAAAGGATCGGCCCAGAGTTCGTCTTCGGCGGTGATCTGAACGACGGCCATCTCCGGCGTGACGGACGTACGATAGGCCCGGACTCCCAGAAGGATGGTCAGTGCGGCGGCCGCGGCGAGTATCGGCTTCCAGAGGGGGCGGACGGTGGGGGCTTTCTCCTGCTGCAGCCGGGCGGCGATGCGCGCGGCGGCATCGGGTGCGGGTTCGTCGTCGACCGGGGGAATAGCGGCGGCCAAATCGCGGAGGGCGCTCTGTTGCGCCAGGGCGGCTTCATTTGCAGTCAGTTCCGTGTCCAGTTGTTTTCTCTGTTTTGCAGAGAGTTCACCGGACTGTTCCAGCAGGAGGAGCTGTTCGAGGGTGGTTTTCATGATGCGGACTCCTTCAGTTCCTGATATTCGGGGGCCAGGGTCGTGCGAAGTTTTTCCAGGGCATACTGCATGCGGGCGAGAGCGGTGTTGATGGAACAGTTCTGGATACGGGCGATTTCTTTGAAGGGAAGATCGGACTGCATGCGGAGCCAGAAGACTTCGCGCTGTTCCAGCGGGAGGCAGGCGGCCGCTGTTTCGATGCGGCGGCCCAGGTCGAGTCCGCCGGCTTCAAGGTCGGGTGGCAGCGCGCCATCGGGAATCTGCGTGCTCAGGGAATCGCCACTTTGCGAAAGGGGGGCATCGAGCGAGCGGTCGGGCTTGCGGCGCCGCGCCTGATCGATGATCAGATTGTGCGCGATGCGGAACAGCCAGCTCTGGAGCTTTTCTGGTCGCTTCCGGTTCATATGCTGAATCGCCCTGACCCAGGTTTCCTGAAACCACTCGTCCGCCTCGGCCGGGCTGGAGGCAAATCGATACAGAAATCCATAGAGTGGTCGCTTGGTTTTCTCGACCAAGGGCCCGAGTGCCTGAGCATCGCCGGCAAAATAGGCTTCCAGATATGTGGCATCTTCAACATCCATTGGGGGTTTCACTTTTTGTGTCGCTTTCAAACCAGAAGACGGATGAGGGGGTGGGTTTATTGCATAGGCCCGGTTAATAGGCGAAGGAGTAGAGCAGTTCAAGGGAGCTGGCCAGACTGGAAACGGTCTCCAGGAACAGATTTTTGGCGAGGCGGTAGCGGAGGGTGAGGGTGCTGCCTTCGGCGAATACGTTGCTTCCATAACTGATCTGGAGGCGGGGGGAGACCTGCCCGCTGACGACGATTTCGGTGCTGTCGCCGCTGCCCTGGGCGCCGACCTGGAAATTTTCGATTCCGATGGATTCCGCCAGCGAGGTGACGTGCCCCCGGCTCTGGGAGAGGCCCAGCGAGATGGCCGCGCTGGTGAGCATGCCATCGGTGGCACCGCCATCGCCCCGTTCCAGGGGGCGGCCGAGCAGGAGATAGGGCAGAATCTCGTCCTGCGGCATGGTGGGCTGGGAAAACAGGGTGGTGCGCAAGGCATCGATGGGACCTTCGATGCGCAACCCCACGGTGACCGCATAGTCCGGGACTTCGCGCACCGCTTCCACAAAAAGCGTCGGCCGATTGAGGGGACCGGCAAACAGAAATTGTCCGGTCCGGATGACCAGTTTTTGGCCAAAGGCGCTGAACTTGCCGGTTTCAATCCGGATTTCGCCGTTGGCACTTGGCGCCGAGGCATCGGTCTGTCGGATGCTCAGTTGCCCGGCCAGGAGGGACTTGATTCCGAATCCGCTGAGTTTCACGGCATCCCCCAGCGTAATGGCGAGATCGATGCTGCGGGTCCAGGCCGATGGGGTGGCTGTGGCCTCCTTGTCTTCCGCAGGGGCCTTATTGTCCACGATGCGCACATCCGGGGAGACCCGCACGGCGGTGTCGGGCAGTTTCTGGATGGTGATGTCGGCCTGTGGAATCAAAATGGTTCCGGCCAGCGCCATGTGGCCGGGTTGGATGCTGAGGGTCAGGTCCGGGCTGGCCTGGAAGACGGCAAAAGAATCATAGGCCAGAGCCAGCCGGTCGCCGGCAAGGTGGAGGGAGGCCTCCCATGCATTGCTGGCGATATT
Organism: uncultured Verrucomicrobiota bacterium; assembly: GCA_964526745.1. Lineage (GTDB taxonomy): Bacteria > Verrucomicrobiota > Kiritimatiellia > CAIQIC01 > Lenti-01 > Lenti-01. The sequence goes on along the minus strand of CAZGMQ010000018.1, from coordinate 11,990 downwards.
CAGATGGCCCTTCAATGTGCCCAGCCCGTCCCCGCTGCGGAATCCACCGACCAATTCAGCCTGCTCTCCCTGGAGATGGGCGTTCAGATGGATATCCCCGAGTGACACAGGGAATTCGAGGGGTTCAATCACTCCATTGGTCAGCGACAGAGTGCCGTGCAGCAGCGGACTTCGAAGATTCCCTGACAGCTGAACCGAGGCATCCAGATCGCCGGAGAGTGTTCGAAGGCTTGGAATGAACGGTTGGAGCAGCTGAAGTTTCACGGTGTCCAGTTCGATCTGGCCGGACCAGTCCCCCAGGGTCCGGTTGGTCGTGATGGCGATGTGGGCCTCCGCGCGGGCGCTGCCGAGATCGGTGGAGGTCACCGTCAGCAGCGTGGTCCAGTGGCGCTTGGAGATCAGTTCGGTTTCAAGGTGAACGGTGTCATAGGCAATTTCCATCGGCGGGGTCTCTTCCACCAGGTCAGAGGGCGGCGAAATGAGCTGAACGGCCCCTTCTTCAATATCGATGGAGGCCGTGGCATGCTCCAGGGTCCCTTGCGCCCATTGAATATCTGCGGCCGCCCCCAGATTTCCTTTGACCCGTAGCGATTCAGGCAGCCAGGGATGAAACTCGGTCAAATCGAACTTCACCAGATTCAGCTTTGCGGTGCCGTTGGTGCCGAAGAGGAGCGGTTCGGTCGCGCGGAGTTCGGCTTCGTTGTGTTTCCAGCGATGGGGGGCCAGAGTCACCTGCCGGGTTTCGGGGTTCCAGCGCATCCGGAGATGATCCACCAGCTCCCAGTCGATTTCGGCAATCGAGAAGGTCGCCCGCTGCAGCGCACCGGTCCATGCGCCGGAGGTCGGGTCCAGGGACCCGTTGAGCTCCAGCGAGAGCGCGGCCGGTGTCCCTTCTGTCTGCAGCGAGAGCTGATGGCGGAAGCGGCTGCCGGTGGCGATCAATTGCAGGTTCTCCAGGAGATTGGTCTGGCCCGGACGGGAGAGCGACTCCACGTCCAGTTCCAGGCGGCTGTCTTCAAGGGCCAGTTTCCGGATGTCGGCCGTCAGGCGGGCCTTGGAAATCTGAAGCGACTCCTGAACGTCCAGGGGGCCGGCTTCCAGCGAGAGGGTGATGTCCGGTTCCTTCATGAGGCCCTTCACGCTCCAGGTGCCATCCAGCGTTCCGGTCAGATCGACGCCCAGCTCTTCGGGCTGTCTCACCTGGAGGGTTCCGGACAGATCCAGTTCATCTGTGACGGCGCCTGCGAGAAGCAGCGTGTTGCTGTGCAGATTCAGCGTCAGGCCCGGTGTGGTCCAGCCGTTGGACGATGAACCGGTCAGTTGTCCCTGCAGGCGGAGAGGGAATTCTCTCCAGTCGGCGGAAAGGGATGCCACCTGGAACGCGGCCTCCCAGTCCTTGTCCTGCCAGTGCCCCGTTGTCTGGAGGTCGGCTGTGAGGTTCGTGGGACTGGAGGCATGGAAGAAGTCTCCATCCAACGCGTCGGATTTTACATCCAGTTGCCAGGCGAGTCCGTTGGTCCACGAGATGGCTCCCGTTGTTTCCAGACTGCCGTTGAGCAACTCGCCCCGAAGCGGATCAACCATGAATTGATGGAGGGTGCCGGTTCCGTGAAGGGTCCAGCGGCTTTCCGGAATGGAGGGGCCGGACACATCGGCCTCGATGTCGAGCGAATAGGAATCCAGGGCGCCTTCGACCGTCAGTGTGCCGGATTTCGATGCCACGACGCTGGTGGTGTCGAGCGGCCATGTCACCGCCGACCATGTGAGGGTGGCCTTCACCGGGAAGCGGGGATCCAGCGGTTGGATCCGGCCGCGGGTATTCAGCGTGGCCGGTCCCTCCAGATTCATCGTGAAATCGAGTTCCGTGAGGCTGTTTTTCAGCGTGGCATCGAGCGTGATGGCATTGGAGGGAAGGAGGGTATCGGTCTGGATCTGCAGGCTCAAGTCCAGCGGCATGTCGCCGGCAAGCTCCACGAACCCCTTCCCCTGCAGATTTCCATACGAGGATTCAACGTCCAGTTGGCGGACAGTGAGCTTCTGCTCGACCCAATCGGCGGACAGCTGGAGGGAATTGACCTGTTGCGTGGAATCGCCGCGATGGTAGCTCGCCTGTTCCAGCGCGAATTCCTGAATCCGCAAATTCAGCGGCACGACCAATTCCGGGAGAACGATCGCTTTACGCCGGGCTGGGTCCAGCTGTTCATACCAGGGAACAGACGGAACATCAGGTTTCGGAGCAACGGGGCGGGCATCGTCAATTGACAGGTTCTGCAACCGGAGAGTGGACACGTCGAGATTCTTGCCCCGGGCCTCTCCGGCGAGAGTTGCCTGTTTCAGGTCGATGGACAGGGTGTCCCGGTGGAAGGAGGCATCCCGCAACTGCACATCCGCAGCCAGCAGATGGATCGGGAACCGGAAGGCGGCTGGTTTGGGTGGTGTGTTCGTATTCGCCGGTCCGGGCTGAATGTCGATGCGAAGCCCTTCGGCATGGGCCCGCTGGAGGTTGATTTGAGGTTCCGGGGAGAAGGAGGCTTTCCATTGGGTATCCAGCGAGGCGAGGCGGATGTCGGTTGCCGTATCTTTCCAGGTCACCTGGCTGAGCTGCAGGCCTTGCCAGAGGGAGCCGCCGTCCACCTGCAGCGACAGGCGGGGTTCCGCGCGCATGACGAGGCGCGCCAGCATCCGCGCGCCGGCGGTTGTGGACACCAGTGCAACGAGTCCGCCGATCAGCAGACCAAGAAGCAGGACGAGGGCTGCGAGCCAGCGTCCGATTCGATGGGTGCGGGGTGCGGTCGTCATATTTCAAAACCCATGGTCAGATGGACGCGGAACGGGGCGGGGGACTCGCTGATGCCCCAGGCGAAGTCGAGTTTGATGGGGGCCAGTGCGGTGATCCAGTGGATGCCGACCCCGGTGCCCTGCGCGAAGCCGCCGGACAGATCGCTGTTGGCAAAGGCATTGCCGGTGTCGAAGAACAGAGCCGCGCGCCAGCTCTTAGCGAACTGATACTGATATTCGATGCTCCCGGTCAGGAGGTAGGAGCCCCCGATCAGTTCGCCGGTCTCGTTGGTGGGAGAGAGGGACTGATAGGCAAAGCCCCGGACACTCTGATCGCCACCCGCGTAGAAGCGGAGCGATGGCGGCGTCCGGTCGAAGTCATCAGTGCTTAGCGCGCCGTATTCGATGCGCCCGGTGAGGCGATGCGGCCCCCACGAGGTTAGGCGCTTGGCCTGCAGAAGAGTCCGGACCAACTTGATGTCGGAGAAGAAGTCGGGGTGGGCCCCCTCCAACAGTCCGTAGAGCTGATCCCCATGGGTTGGGTTCATCTCACTGGAGCGCCGTTTCCGGCTGAGGGTGATGCCGGGAAGGGTCAGTCGGGTATCCTCCGGAATACCGCTCTGGATGAAGTGTTCATATTCCCAGCGGAGGAAGAGGCTGCGCTCCCATTTGCTTTCGAAAATCCGCCACTGCTGCAGGCCGGTGGACAACGTCTCACGATCGATGTCTTCTACGACCTCCTTCTCCCATCCGAGGATATACTGAATCTGATGCGTCAGGGGCGGATTGAGCGGAATGGTGTACTGGCCGGCGGCTTCCTGCCGCACCACCGACCAGGTGCCGTTGAGTGTGGCGAAGTGACCCCAGCGGTTGATCCAGGGACGGGCCCAGCCCAGTCGCAGGCGGGGGCCTTCATCGGTGGTGGCCCCGACTCCCAGGGTGACGCGGTTCCGCTTGCTCATGGTCAGGGTGGCATCAATTGGCACCTCGCCGCCGGCGGCGGTCTGATCGGATTGAGGCTGGATCTGGACGTTCTCGAAATAGCCGCTGTTGAGCAGGTTGAGATGCAGTTTGGAGACCTCATCGGAAGAATAGGGGGCTCCGGCCTGGAACGGGACAAGGCGGTTCAGAAGGTTCGAGGAGAGCGGCATGACAGGGAAGTGGACGATACCGAGACGGTATCGCTTGCCACTGGAGTAGATCAGCCGGATTTCGGCCGTGAAGGCCTCGGGATGAACCACGATTTCATTTGTGGTGAAGGCGCCATCCAGGTAGCCGCGAGCCAGAGCCAGGTTCTCCATGGCGGATTTGGCTGCCGTATAGGTGCCATGGTTGAGCACGGCGCCGGTTTGTATAGGCAGCCGGTTCAGCAGATTCGTGAAGGCGGGGTCTTGAGCGGCTTCGCCCTCCACGCGGATGTCGACAGCATCCAGCCGGACGGGTTTGCCAGCCTCAATCACCAGCTTGAGCACAGAATTTGTTTTGTCCTGATGCGTGGAGACCTGAATCGTGGAATCATAGTACCCTAGGGCTTCCATCGCGGAACGGGCCTTGTCTGCCGCGCCCTCGGCATGACGCCGGACCACTAGCGGGTCGTCATCCATCGGAAGGCCAACAAAGGTTTTCACGTTGTCGAGCAGGGGCCCTTTGACCCCGCTAATTTCCAGCCGGGTGATGCCCCACGCGGGGAAAACGGCCGCCACGAGAAGGAAAGGGATCAGCCATCGGATGGATCGCTGCACATGCATTACATCACCGGAAGTCGCTCCTTCAGTTGATGGGGATTCGGGCCACAGGGGTTACCAGGCGCCGGGTCGCTTTTCGTGGAGCGGCGACGGGATACACCCGCCCCGGTCCGCGGAAGGCAGGGTCGTTTAGGTGGGCCTTGCGCGGGGGCGGAGTGCTGCGGCAAGACGATAGCATCACAAGGAGGGCAACAGCGGCAAGGAGGCGGAGGATCATGTTAGGCCTCATTGGTGGCGTCGGCGGGCGCCGCCTTTTTGGCATACTTGCGGCCGGATCCCATCAGGACAGCCAGCGGGGCCAGCGACGGAATGTGCGAGAGCGTGATCTGGATGGCCGCAGCGATGGGCACGGCCAGCAGGGCTCCCGTGATGCCCCAGAGCCAGCCCCAGAACACCAGGAAGAGAAGGATGACGACCGGCGACAGATTGAGGCGATCCCCGTACACCTTGGGGGCGATGATATTGCCTAGCGTCATCTGGATGCCGAGCATCGCGGCGGCGACGCCAACGGCCGGCCACAGGTCGGGCGCATGCTGAACGAGTGCCATCAGGACGGGCGGGATGCTGGCGATGATGGAGCCGACGGTTGGGATGAAGTTCAGCACAAATGCCAAGAGCCCCCAGGTGAACGCGAACTCGATGCCCATCAGAGTCAGAGATCCCCAGACAAGGACGCCGGTGACGAGAGAAATGACAAAGAGAGCACCGAGGTAGGCCCCGATCTGGCGCGAGATGGTGTGGGTGACTTCAATGAGCGTGTTGGCGTTCGCGGGGGAGAGAGCGGCACGGATCTTGTCGTTGGTGTAGGGTTTGGCAACCAGCATGAAGACCAGAAAGATCATCACGAGAATGGCGTTGGAGATGAAGGTGAAGAAGAAACGGGAGGTCTGCAGCACCAGCGGGGCGATCTGATCGGACCAAGTGTTCTGCGTGAGCGTGAAGCCCGGAATGTCGAGTTTGTTCCCGTAGGTGGTGAGCAGATCGGAGATGCTGGCCTGATATTCCGGGAAGGCCTTGGCAAAGGCGAGTAGGCGCTGCTGAATCACGATGCCGGTTCCCCAGGAGGCCAGCAGCAGCAGGAGAATGATACAGGTGACGGCGAGCGGGGCCGGAAAGCGGAGCTTCTTCACCATGAAGGTCATCGGCGGGGCCAGGAGATAGCTCAGCAACCACGCGATGAGCAGGGGGACCACGACGCCTTCCGCGGCATTGAGCACGGCGCCGACGGCAATGACCGCGATCAATCCGATCGAGAAGGCGATGGCGCTGATACGTTGGGGTTGAAGCGGGGTGGGTTCGATCGGGTTCATGGTGCGGTCTCCAGCAGGGAGGAACTGAATGCGTCGGAAGAAAGACCGGGCCCCATGGCCCAGGCAAGGTAGAAATCGATGCAGGCCGGACCGCACAGCATCCAGAGGATGGCCGCCAGCGCAATATGCGGGCCGTAGGGAATTTTGCTTTGGAGTTCTTTTTTGCCGATGGCGATCAGTCCGAGACCCAGCAGGGTGCCGGAGAGCGACGAAACAAAAACGCTGAAGAGGACTGCCTGCCATCCGAGGCAGGCACCGATCGCGCCCAGCAACTTCACATCGCCGAATCCCATGGCCTCTTTCTTCAGAACGAGCCGTCCGAGGGTGGCGACCAACCACAGGATGCCGAAGCCGAGGGCAAGACCGCCGAGAGAATGGAGCAGAGCGGGGAGGCGCGCGGTCTGGCCCTGAAGGGAGGGAAAGATCACAGAGAGGATCAGTCCTGCCGCCATGCCGCCCAGGGTGACGCGGTCAGGAAGAATCAGGTGGTCCAGATCGACAAAGGTGCCGAGAATCAGCGCGCAGCTGAACAGAATGTAGACCGGCGTCTGGAGGCTCCAGCCGTGCACAAGCCAGATCACCGTGAACAGGACACCTGTGAGGAGTTCGACCAGAAAATAGCGCGGCGAAATCGGCGCGCTGCAGTGCCGGCATTTCCCTTTAAGAATCAGCCAGGACAGCAACGGGATATTGTCCCATGCGGCAATGGAGTGATCGCATGTGGGGCAGTGGGAGCCTGGCCAGACAATCGACTCTTCGCGTGGGATTCGCCAAATACAGACATTCAGAAAGCTGCCGATACAGAGCCCTGTCAGGAAAATAAACAGTGAGAGGATGGGCAGAGCTTCTGGGGGGAGCGGATTCATCCTGTCCGCTCTTTCAGTGCCTTTTCAAGAGCCGTCCGCATCAGGTCCACAGGTGGTTTGCGTCCGGTCCAGAGCCGGAAGGCTCGGGCGCCCTGATGCAGGAGCATCCCAAGGCCGTTGGCCGTTTGGGCGCCGGTCTTCTTCGCTGTGGCCAGCAGCGGGGTGACCGCCGGGTTGTAGATGCAGTCAAAGACCAGCTGCCCCGGACGGAACGCTTCGGCCGGAAGCAGGGAAGGATCGCCTTTTTTCATTCCCACCGGCGTGGCGTGAATGATCAGGTCACACTCCCGGGCTTTGGCCACCAGCTGCTTCGAGGTGAGCGCGATGCCGGAAACCGGAAGCCCTGGGGCGGCATGGCGAAGCTCACTGCGCAGCCGCCGGCGCGCGGCCGGATGCAGATCGGCGATCAGGAAGGAGGCCGCGCCCTGGAAGGCACAGGTCAGTGCGACGGCCCGCCCGGCTCCGCCGCAGCCCAGCAGTAAAATTTTCTTGCCACGCGGGGTGGCTTGGAACGCCTCTTTCATCGCATCGAGAAATCCGGGTGCATCTGTGTTGTGACCGAGCAGCGAGCCATCCTTATTGAATACGATGGTATTGACCGACTTGAGAATCTGCGCAGAATTACTCAGGGCATGACGGGCCGCCAGAAAGCGGTAGGCGGCCTCTTTATGCGGGATCGTGACATTTACGCCGCCGAATCCAAGGTGTTGCAGCTCCTCGATCACGCGCGGGACATCGCCCGGCTGCACATCCAGCAGGGAGTAGTCACCCGGGAGCTTCAGGGCTTTGAATGCGGTGTTGTGCATGACGGGAGACAGAGAATGTCCAACGGGATGGCCCAGCAGGGCATACGGAGTGAGAGATGAGGTTTTCATAGGACTTCAAGAGTGGCGCAATTTGGGGCCAAGGGAAAGCGCAAAGAAGCAGAAAACCAAGGAGTGGAATCAGCGTCCCTTGGGCAGGAGAATCACCACAAATTCGCCTTTGTGGGAATGGGTGGCATAGTGCTTTTGAATCTCTGCGGGGGTGCCGCAGATGGTTTCCTCAAACTTTTTGGTCAGTTCCCGTCCGATGAAGAGCTGGCGGTCCGGCCCCAGCTCCTCTTCCACTTCAGTCAAGAGCTTGAGAATCCGGTGAGTCGATTCATAGAAGACGACCGGTGAGGGAAAATCAGCCAACTCAAGCAGCCGCCTCCGGCGGGCCGCGGTCTTGTGATCGAGAAATCCATCGAATAGAAAGCCGTGGCCTTCAGTCCGGCCGCAGAGGGCCACCGCCGCGCTCAGAGCGCAGGGGCCCGGAATCACGGTGACAAGGAGTCCAACTTCCCGGACGGCATCCGCGGCCCGGGCTCCGGGGTCCGAAATGCCCGGCATACCGGCATCGGTGACCAGCGCCAGCGCCTCACCGGCCTGGATGCGCCCGATGATTTCATCGGCCCGCGCGCGTTCATTGAACTTGTGATAGGAAATCATCCGCGTGGAGATACCGTGGCGGTCGAGCAGTCGGCGGGTATGCCGGGTGTCCTCGGCCAGAATGTGGCTGGCGGATTTGAGAATGCGCAGCGCGCGCAGGGTGATATCCTCCAGATTCCCGATCGGGGTGCCGACGAGATAGAGGCCGGGCTCGAGCGGGGCTGAAGAAGCAACCGCCTCCGGTCCAGAGTCTGGCGCGGAGGCGGAAGCGGGATCCATGGGATGGATGGAATCAGTCGTTATCTTTTTCCACGAGGCGGATTGTGCGCGGTTTGGCCGCATTTTTCAGCAGCTCGTCGGATTCGGAGAGGTGACGCTTCAGTTCGATCAGCGTATCCTTGAATTCCGCCGTGGCAGTGACTCCCTTGAGGGTCCCGTCCACGGTTTGCTGCAGCTTGAGAATGTTGTCAATGCTGCCGGCGACTTCGGTCACGCGGCCCAGTTGCGCCGCGACTTCCGACTGCGACTTGCTGAGTTGGGCAGAGGCCTGTTCCTGGGCGGTCACCAACTTGGCAGCCATGTCGGCTTGCGATTTGGTGATTTGAGCGGCTGCTTCCTGCTGGGACTTCGCCAGCTGTTCAGCAGCATCTTTCTGTGCTTGGGCCAGCTGCGCGGCAAATTCGGTCTGGGAGGCAGCGAGGCTTTCCGTGGAGGCTGTGACCGACTTCGCGACCGCTTCGGCGAATCCAACGCCGGCGGCGGCAGGCGTATCGTTGCCGATGCGCGCCAGCAGGTGGGACTCGATGTAGCCGGCCAGTTGTGAAGCGAGCTGGAAACGGGCAATAGCGACCAGCACAACCAGGACCATGAAACCGGTGCCAAGCGTGAGCAGTTCGGGGGGCGGTCCAAAATTGGCGGAGCCAGCCAAAAGAACAAGAATAGCGGCCGTTTCCGCGGCCAAGATCGTCATGGTACGGAACATCTGGTTGCCTTCCATCGCAGCGACCTGCGGGCCGGAGGCACCGGCGCCCCATGCCGCAAGCAAACGGCGGATATGGCGTTGGAGCGGGGCGCGGCCCTTCAGGGCCTTGACCTGTTCCTGAGCGATGGCACGCTCGGACAGCTCGAGATCATACGGAAGGGGATTGGCCGCCAGCGCACGCCACTGAACAAACCAGTCTACAAGAGAAAGAACGATATAGGAGAGGGCGATGCCACTGGCGAGCAAAGCGGCGAGTTGGGAGCGCTCCCAGTCTCCGCCGGCTTTAAAGGGGATTCCCAACAGAACGCCGAGAATGATTCCAAGTCCGATGACCCAGCAAATGCTGGTAAACATGCCGTAGCCGTTTCTTTTTGCTGTGCTCTTATCCATCCGTCGCCACCTTTCGAGTCTGTTTGGCTATTTGTCTGGCAGTATGGGGATTTAGCGATGGATTGTCAAAGGGGTATGCGCTTTAATACAGAGAATGAATCACGGACGCATCATGGCCCTCTGGATCCTGCTGGCAGGTGCCGGCTGTGCGGCGGCTGACTGGGTTGAGATCCCGCGCCATCCGGTCCGCTCTAGGGAAGCCGGTGGCTTCGAACTGGGAGCCTGCGAGGTGACCGTGACCGAATTCACGGCCTTTTTGAACGCGTCCGACACGACCGACTATCCCGAAACCCGGCAGATTGAGCCGCGCCGCAAAGGGCGATATGCCGCCAAAGCCGGGACGGCGCGACAGGCGGTGGCCGAGGTGACCCTCTCCGATGCGCAGGCCTATTCACGATGGAAGTCTCAAAAAGAGGGCCGGACGATCCGCCTGCCCACCGAAGCCGAATGGGAGATTGCCGCTCGCGGGGGTGTGGCCGGTGCGCCCTTCCCGTGGGGTTGGGGAGGGGAGCCATCGAAGATGGCCCGGTTCGATGCCGACGGTCCGGCCCGCCAGGGTGGGCGTTTTCCTTCCAACGGATTTGGATTGAATGACATGGCCGGAAATCTATATGAATGGTGTGCGCCTGCCGCTGGACTTCCGATGGGCCGGGGCATTGCCCGGGGCGGCAGCTGGGCGGAACGCGAGCCGGCTGTGTTGACCGTGGACCATCGGCAAGAGTTTGCAGAGACCTATCGCGGGCGGGATGTCGGATTTCGCGTGCTGCGTGAGATAGACAAGGATAAATGAAGGTTCGATTTTCACATATCATGGAATATGCGGCGGTTCGGGCCATCAGCGGTCTGCTGGTGGCGCTTCCGCACCGGGCGGCATTGGGGTTCGCCTGGGGCCCAGCGCGTCTGATTTTTGTCCTGAACAAAAAACTGCGCGTTCGCACGCATAGCCGTCTGCGTCAGGCCCTCGGACCGGAGCGTTCCGACAAGGATCTCCGGCGCATCGCACGGATCGCCTTCCGGAATCTGGTCTTCACGGCGGTGGAAGGGCTCCGTCTGCCCGGCATCCGGGAATCATGGGTGAAGGCCCATATGGATGTGGGCCCGATCCATGTGGTGCGCGATGAAATGGCGAAGAACAACCGCGGCTTGGTCGTGGCGGTGCCTCACCTGGGCAACTGGGAGTTGGCCGGCATCGCGGTGCACTCGCAGGGAGTTGGCGTCATCACGCTGGCCCGTCGACAGAAAAACCCGCTGATGGATGCCTGGATATATCGTCTGCGCATGAGCACCGGCGTGGAGGCCATCGACACCAAAACCCGGGCCATCGGCATGGTCGGTGAAAAGCTGGCTACCGAGCAGAAGATGCTCGCGCTGCTGCCGGATGTCCGCGCCAAGATCGGCGGGGTGCCGGTAACCTATCTCGGCGCCGACATCAAGGTGCCCGGCGGTGCCGCAAAATATGCACGCGAAGGCAACCTGCCCGTATTTGTTGCTGAAGTGGTGCGGGAGGGCTGGACGCAGCATTGCTGGCGCCATACCGGAGTGATCAGGCCGGACTTCACCCTGAGCGAAGTCGAAGACCGCAAGCGCATCATGCAATACATCATGGACCGGTTCAGCGAATCGGTACGGGCGCATCCGGAGAATTATTTCTGGTTCAACAAACGCTGGGTGCTCGGCGAGGAGAAAAAGGCATGACTTTCGATCCACCCGGAATGGCGATTCACGAAGTGCGCATGCGCATGGCGCTGCGGCAGGCCAAACGGGCCGAAGACGCCGACGAGGTGCCGATCGGCGCCGTGATCTATAACGGCTCGCAGCTGGCTGGTCAGGCCTGGAATCAGACCCGCCTGCTGAAGGATCCCACCGCCCACGCCGAGATGCTGGCCATCACGCAGGCCGCCAGCGCCGCCGGGGACTGGCGCCTCACCGCCAGCATCCTCTATGTCACCAAGGAACCCTGTCCCATGTGCGCCGGTGCGATTGTGTTGGCCCGGATCCCGCTGGTGGTTTGGGGCATGAGCGATCCGCAATGCGGCGGGGCCTCCCGGTTTGATATTCTACAAACCGCCCAGATGAACCACCGTTCCGAGGTGCTCAAAGGTGTCTTGGAAGAGGAATGCACCGCTCTGATTCAGAACTTCTTTAAGAAGCTGCGGACCCGGAAGCAGGAAGAGCTGGCCCTCGAGGCGGGCAGCTGCGGCATGGTCCTCCCGCCGGAAGAATAGATTCCAGCTGCGCCCAACGGGCACAGCTACACAGGGCCTGTGCTGTAGATGCGCCCGCTGGGCGCGTCCATGATCCGCCCTGAATTATGCCGGCGTGGTGCCGGGACGGCTGCGTGCTGTGAGCAGGAGCACGATGGTGCTGTTGGTAAACAGGTCCGGTTCCTCGGCGTGCAGCCGTTGGACCGCCAGCAGCGGAATAGCGGAGCAGGGCTCCACATCAAATCCCTCTTCCCGGGCCAGTTGCTCGGCCTTCACAAAATCCTCGTGCTGATAGAAGATACT
>CAZGMQ010000017.1:0-52415 GCA_964526745.1 uncultured Verrucomicrobiota bacterium | reverse complement strand
CGAAGAGCCTATCTTATCGCATGACCCTCTGTTGCGTTAGCCACTAGACCGTGGGATGCCAAAAATCATCTCAAAATCCCTATAAATACGGAAAACCCGCCAATGGAACAACAACACACACCCAAAGCACGATCAGGGAAAATACTTGTTTATAAACAAGTATTCTATGCGTGGGCTTGCGACTCACAGGGTGGTGGTGGGGGAAAGCCCATTTAGTTGTGGATTGACAGTTCTTTGCTCTCAGAAACAACGGCTAGCGGCATTATGGCTGGTGTGAAACGGTTATAGGGGTAAGATGAGGTCGCGATGAGAGAATTGATTCAAGAGGTGAGTTTTTGGGGTGTTTTACTGTGCGGGGTGCTGTCGCTGCTGCCTTTCAGGTTTTCGCGTAACTGGCGATCCTGGAACCTGTATCTGCCGATGGTCGCCATTGTGCTGTATGCCGGGTTTGAGGTGGCGCTGCCAGCGGAAGTGGATGTCCGCGTGGGGCTGATGGTGCTGCTGCCGCTGCTGGTGTTCATCTGTCTGAACGGAATGGCGAAGGTGGGGCTGTTGATGGTTCTGAGTCAGCAGGCGAACAAGAGCCGGCGCAGTCAGCGGCGGCTGCCGCAGCGGGGTTTGCAACTGGTTTGTGCCATTCCCATTCTGACTGGCTGCGGGTTCTGGTTCTGGATGATGTGGAAGTGAAACAGGAGAAGGCAAGATGAGCGAAGCACACGACTGTTGTCCGAGATTTGATCCGGCTCCGTGGCAGGACCGGATTGTGAAGTGGAAGAATCAGCGGTTTGTGAAGGATCGCGTCCGGAGCTTTTTGCGGATTCCGCTGAATTTCGGCGGCGTTATGAAGCGAAATATGGCGGCCATCGAGGCCGCCGGGGCAGCCGAAACAGATATGGTGGTGCTGTCGGATGAAAACTCGATGTGGGGCTTGGACCTCTATCTGCAGGTGACGAAGGATGTCCCCGGCGTCCAGATGGCCACGATATCCGGTCTCTTTCTGGCGCAGGCCTATGAAGGACCCTATCGGGACATCCCGAAGTGGATTGCTGACATCAAAAAGAGGGCGGTGGCGAAGCGAAAGACCAAGATCCACAAGTTGTATTTCTTTTATACGACTTGTCCCGTCTGTGCGAAGAAGTATGGCAAGAATTACGTTGTCGTGTTTGCTCAACTCTCAAAATAGATCGTTTTTTGGATCAATCAGCCTAGAAATGGCTCAAAAAGGCCGAAAAATACGCCAAAATGACCTAAAAAGGGCGAGATGGAAGGTGCAGGGCCTTCGTAAAGGCTCATCGGGCCGCTAAACGCATGGGGAGAAGTGGGGGTTCACGTGGACAGATTATGGCGTGTTTTGGGGCATAAAAGGGGGATTCGGGCTTGTTTTTCCGGTGAATGGAGGTATCCTTTCGAACTTCATATTTGAGAAGAGTTTGGAGTGGATTTTATGACAAGACTGAAGAAATTTGGAGTAGCGGTGCTGGGATTCGGCACGGTTGGAGCTGGCGTGGTGGAAACGCTTCAAAAGAATGGCGATCTGCTGGCGGAACGCTTGGGCGTTCGACTGGTGCTGCGCGGGGTGGCCGATCTGGACCTGACGACCGACCGCGGAGTGACCGTGGATCCCGAATTGCTGACGACCGATGCCGCGGCGCTCATTGAGCGTGACGATGTGGATGTGGTGGTGGAACTGATTGGCGGGACCGGCGTGGCGCGGCAGTTCACGCTGCAGGCCCTGAAGGCCGGCAAGCCGGTGGTGACGGCCAATAAGAAGCTGCTGGCGGAATATGGTGAGGAACTGCACCGCGTGGCGGAGGAACACCAGACCGAAATTCATTTCGAGGCGGCGGTGGGCGGGGGCATTCCGATCATCAAGTCGCTGCGCGAAGGCCTGTGTGGCAACCGCATCCAGAGCATGTACGGCATCCTGAACGGGACTTGCAACTATATCCTGACTCGGATGGAGGATGAGAATCTGCCGTTCGACGAAGTGCTGGATGCGGCCCAAAAGGCGGGCTATGCCGAGGCGGAACCGAGTCTGGACATCGATGGCCTCGATACGGCGCACAAGGCGGCCGTGCTGGCTTCCCTAGCCTATGGCTGCACTGTGCCGCTGGAAAAGGTGCAGGTGGCCGGCATCCGCGGCCTGTCGGCGGTGGATATCGCCTATGCGGCGGATATGGGCTATCGCATCAAGCTGCTGGCCATCCTCCAGAGCGGGGACCACGGGGTGGAAGTGAGCGTGCAGCCCACGCTGCTGCATCACAGCCACCAGCTGGCAGCGGTGTCGGGCGTGTACAACGCGGTGCTGGTCGAAGGCGATATCGTGGGCACCACGCTCTATTATGGTCGCGGCGCAGGCCGCGAGGCGACGGCGAGCGCGGTGGTCGGCGATCTGGCCGATACGGCCCTGAATCTGCAGGCGGGCGGCCGCCGGCGCGATCTGAGTCTGGTGAAAGAGAAGGCCCCGGTGGTTTTCCGCGATCCGGGTGACATCGTGTCGCGTCACTATCTGCGCGTGTCCATGCGGAATGCGTCGGGCATGATGGCGCGGTTGGCGACGGTGCTGGGCGATCATGAGATCGGCATCGATTCGATCATGCAGAAGGAAGCGCCGCTGGATGCGGCATATGTGCCGGTCATCATTGTGACGGGGCCGGCTTCCGAACGGGCGATGGCGGATGCGCTGGCCACGATCGCGGGCATCGACGGACTGATCGATCAGGCCCCGGTGATGTATCGCATCGAAGATTTCAACTAGGCGAGCGAGAACGAAGGAAGGGACAGCCAATATGGCCTTATACGTACAGAAATATGGCGGAAGTTCCGTGGCGAATGCGACCTGCATGCGCCGCGTGGCCAAGCGCGTGGTTGATACGCAGAAAGCCGGGAATCAGGTGGTGGTGGTGGTGAGCGCTATGGGCGACACGACGGACGATCTGATCACGCTGGCAAGACAAGTGAATCCAGAGCCGAGCGAGCGCGAGATGGACAGTCTGATGGCGACGGGCGAAATGGCCTCGAGTGCCATCCTGACCATGGCGCTGCATGCGCTGGGCGCGAAGGCGGTTTCCATGACCGGCCACCAGGCGGGCATCAAGGTGGATGGCACCCATTTGAAGGCGAAAATCCAGGAGATCAACCCCCGGCGCATCAAAAAACACTTGGATAAAGGTGAGATTGTTGTGGTCGCGGGCTTCCAGGGAATGAATCCTTCTGAGGATATCGCTACGCTGGGTCGCGGCGGATCGGATACGACCGCGGTGGCGCTGGCGGCCGCCTTGAAGGCCGATCGCTGCCAGATGCTGAAAGATGTCGAAGGCATTCTCACGGCGAATCCGCGGGTGGTTAAGGACGCGCGCAAGCTTGACCAGATCACGTATGAGGAGATGCTGGAGTTGGCCAGCTGCGGCTCGGAAGTGCTGCAGTCGCGCGCGGTGGAGTTTGCCAAGAACTATGGTGTGGTGTTGGAAGTTCTTTCCAGTTTTGTAGTAAAACCCGGCACGTTGGTGCGGGAGGAGAATAAGAAGATGGAACAAGTAATCATTCGCGGAATCGCCGCTGACAAAAATCAAGCCAAGGCAACGCTCCGGGGGCTCCCGGATACGCCGGGTGTGGCCGCCAAAATCTTCAAGAGTCTGGCCGGCGCTAATATCAATGTGGACATGATTGTCCAGAATGTGAGTGAAGCCAGTCACACGGATCTGTCCTTCACCATGGCGAAGGATGACATCGCTAAGACCCGTCGCGTATTGGAGCCGATGGTGAAGAAGGTCAAGGCTGCCGGTCTGAGTTTTGATGAGAACATCGCCAAGGTCAGTATCGTGGGTGTCGGTATGAAGAGCCACTCGGGCGTGGCCTACAAGATGTTCGACATTCTGGCGGCCAGCCGGGTCAACATCGAGATGATCTCCACGTCGGAAATCAAGATTTCCGTCGCGATCCACTCGAAGAGTGCCGACAAGGCCGTGCTTTCGCTGCACAAGGCGTTTGGTCTGTCTAAAGCACCGAAGAAGAAAGCGCTTGCGAAGCGGAAGGCTAAGAAGGCTCCCGCCAAACGAAAGGCTCCGGCCAAGAAGGTTCCGGTCAAGAAGGCTGTGTCCAAGCGCCCGGTCAAGAAGACCGCGAACAAGAAGAAATAGATTACGGGGTCGGATCCGGCCCGGGAGTTTCGAATCATGAAAAAGATCAGTATCTACGACACAACCCTTCGCGATGGCGCGCAGGGCGAAGGCATCAGCTTTACCTTGTCGGCCAAGATTCGGATTGCCCGGTGCCTGGATGATTTCGGCATCGACTACATCGAAGGCGGCTTTGCCGCCTCCAATCCCAAGGATATGGAGTTCTTCGATGCCATGAAAAAGGTTCAGCTGAAGCATGCCAAGCTGGCGGCGTTCGGCTCCACCCGCCGTGCCCGCTTTTCCGCCGAGGAGGATCCGGGTCTTGCTGCGATCCTTCAGACGGGAGCCCCGGTCGCAACGCTCTTCGGGAAGAGCTGGCTACTGCATGTGGAGAAGGTCCTGAAAACCACCCCGGAAGAGAATCTGGCGATGATCGCGGATTCCGTTCGGTATCTGAAAGATCACGGCAAAGAAGTGATCTACGATGCCGAACATTTCTTTGATGGCTATCTGGACAATCCGGAGTACGCGATCCAGACGCTCCAGGCCGCAGCCGATGCGGGTGCGGATTCGCTTGTCCCGTGTGACACCAATGGGGGGTGCCTGCCGTCTGAAGTGATGAAGATCACGGCGGCCGTCAAAGCGCATTTCCCCGCTCTCCCGATCGGTATCCATACTCATAACGATTCTGAACTGGCTGTCGCCAATTCGATTGTGGCCGTAGAGGCCGGTGCGGAAATGGTGCAGGGCACCATCAATGGGTACGGCGAACGGACCGGTAATGCCAATCTGTGCTCGATCATCCCGTGTCTGGCGTTAAAGATGGATATGGAGATGACCTGCTCTCCTCAGGTGAAGACGCTGCGGAAGATGTCGCTCATGGTGGACGAGATCGCTGATCAGCGCCCGCCGAAAAGTCGGCCATTCGTCGGCGAGAGTGCCTTTGCGCACAAGGCCGGCATGCATGTGGATGCGGTTAGCAAGGTATCCAGGAGCTTTGAACATATCGATCCCACCTCGGTAGGGAATCAGCGGCGCATTCTGATGAGTGAACTGTCGGGTGCGAGCAATGTGCGCCTGAAGGTTGATGAAATGGGCCTGGACTTCGACAAGAATTCACCGGCGGTGAAGGACATCCTTAAGAAGCTGGAAGGGATGGAGCAGAACGGCTATCAGTTTGAGTCGGCGGATGCCTCCTTCAAGCTGCTGGTCCAGAAGGTTCTGAAACAGCATGTGCCCTTCTTTGAGTTGAAGGGCTTCAGTGTGGTGGTTCAGAAAGCGGACACCGATACCAAGGCGACGACCGTGGCGACCATCAAAGTGAATGTGGAAGGTCAGGACGAGATGACCTCCGGGGAGGGGGATGGCCCCGTGGATGCGCTCAATTCTGCTTTGCGCAAGGTGCTTCATCGCTTCTACCCGGCTATCGATTCCGTGAAGCTGGAAGATTACCATGTGCGCATTCTCAATCCTGAGACCGCGACCAAGGCCACGACCCGGGTGCTGATTGATTCGTCTGACGGTCATGAGCACTGGGGGACAGTGGGCGTGAGCGAGAATATCATTGAGGCCTCCTGGGAGGCGCTTGTGGATAGCGTAGAATATAAGCTGTTCCTGGATGAGCAGCGCCGCCAGTCCGAAAAGAAATAAAGGATTTCCTATGTCCGAACTGCCAAAAAACTACGATACCCATGCCATTGAACAGAAGTGGTATGACTGGTGGCTGGAGAAGGGATACTTCCACTCCGAGCCCGACCAGGGAGGCAAGCCCTATACCATTGTGATTCCGCCGCCGAATGTGACCGGCAAGCTGCACATGGGCCATGCGCTGAACGAGACTATTCAGGATGTCATGGTTCGCCGGAAGCGCATGCAGGGCTTCAATGCCGTCTGGGTGCCGGGCACCGACCATGCCGGCATCGCCACGCAGAATGTGGTGGAACGCCAGCTGAAGAAGCAGGGCAAAAGCCGCTGGGATATGCCCCGCGAAGACTTTTTGAAGCTGGTGTGGGAATGGAAAGAGGAATATGGCGGTACCATCCTCAATCAGCTGAAGAAACTGGGCTCTTCCTGCGATTGGACTCGGACGCGTTTCACGATGGATGAAGGTCTCAGTGATTCAGTCGCTGAGGTGTTTGTGCGCCTCTATGAGAAGGGGCTGATTTATCGCGGCAAGTACATCATCAACTGGTGTCCCCGATGCGGCACGGCACTGTCCGATGAGGAGAGCGAGCATCAGGACGAGGCGGGCCATCTCTATCACATCCGCTATGCGGTGAAGGGCGGCCGGAAAAATGAATTTGTGACCGTGGCCACCACGCGGCCGGAAACCCTCCTGGGCGATACGGCCGTGGCGGTGAATCCGCGCGACGAGCGCTATGCCAAGTTGAAGGGTAAGACGCTGATCCTGCCGGTGCTGGGCCGCGAAATCCCCTTGATCGAAGATGATTTTGTGGATCCGCAGTTCGGGACCGGAGCGGTCAAGGTGACCCCGGCCCACGATCCGAACGATTTTGATATGGGCCGTCGTCATGAGCTGACGATGCTGAATGTCATGACCGATGCCGGCGCAATGAATGAGAATGCCGGGATCTATGAGGGCATGGATCGTGCCGAATGCCGCAAGAAGATTGTGGCGGATCTGGAGACCGCGGGTCTGCTGGCAAAGGTGGAAGATCATGCGCATGCCGTAGGCCATTGTTATCGCTGTCACACGGCGGTGGAACCTCGTTTGTCGCCGCAGTGGTTTGTGAAAATGAAACCGCTGGCCCGCGCCGCGGTCGATGTGGTGAAGGACGGACAGGTCCGGTTTGTGCCCGAGCGTTGGAACAAGGTGTATCTCGACTGGATGGAGAACATCCGCGATTGGTGCATCAGCCGCCAGATCTGGTGGGGCCACCGAATCCCCGTATTTTATTGCGATGCCGAAGGATGCGGCCACACTTGGGCCGCTAAGGGACAGCCGACGGTTTGTCCCAAGTGTGGCGCCGCAGAACTGCATCAGGATCCCGATGTGTTGGATACCTGGTTCAGCTCCTGGCTCTGGCCCTTCAGCGTATTCGGCTGGCCGGAAGAAACCGAGGATCTGAAATATTACTATCCGACCAACGATTTGGTAACCGCTCCGGAGATTATTTTCTTCTGGGTGGCTCGCATGATTATGGCCGGCATGGAGTTCATGGGCGAAGTGCCCTTCAAACGGGTGTATCTGCACGGAACAGTGCGGGATAACCAGGGCCGGAAGATGAGCAAGAGCTTAGGCAATTCGATTGACCCGCTCGACATCATCGGCGACTTCAGTGCGGATGCCCTGCGCTTCAGTCTGATTGCGCTGACGGCGACCGGACAGGATGTCTATATCTCGAAAGAGAAGTTTGAACTGGGCCGCAACTTCGGCACCAAGATCTGGAATGCCGCGCGGTTCCTTCAGATGCACACGAAGGATCAGACCATCGATGTGGCCGATCCGGAATTTGATCCCGCCTTACTGACTGCGGATGATCAGCACATTCTGGCGATGTTGCATAAAACCATCGAGGCCTGCGACGAGAATATCGACCGGTGCCGTTTCAATGATTATGCCAAATCCATTTATGAGTTTTTCTGGCATGAGTTCTGCGCCTGGTATGTTGAATATGCCAAGCAGCCTTTGTACGGAGAGGATGAGGCCCGCAAGGCCGAAGTGCTCAAGGTGATGCATTATGTGCTGTCGCGTGCGCTGTGTCTGCTGCATCCGATCATGCCCTTCCTGACCGAGGAACTCTGGCAGGGAATGGGGTATACCTCCATGGCGGAGTCCGTCATGATTGCGTCCTGGCCGGAATCGATGGATGAAGAGGAACTCTCCTCCTGGGGCGTGCAGGCGGATGCCGTTTCCTATGTGGATGCCAAGCATACCGCCATCGGGCTGGCGCGCACCCTGCGCGCCGATTACGGCTTGTCCCCGTCTCAGACCGCCGACTTTGTTCTCCGGCCCTCCGATGCGGCGACGGGGGACCTGGTTCGTGCAGACCGTCTGGCCTATCTGCCGTATCTGAAGGCGGAGAAGCTGGAGGTCGAAACGGACTTCACGCCGGCCAAAACCATGCCGAGCGTCATCACGCCGCTGGGCACGCTCTTCCTGTCCCTCGAAGGGCATGTGGATGTAGAGGTCGAGCAGCGCCGCCTGTCCGAGCAATTGCAGAAAACCGAGCAGGAGCTGACGAATGTCTGCAAACGCCTGGAGAATGAAAAATTTGTGAGTCGCGCGCCGCCGGAGGTGGTGGAGCAGGTGCGTTCACGGAAACGCGAACTGCAGGAAAAGCGTGACAAGCTTGGAAAACTGATTGAAGCGATGACCCCCGCCTGAGGCGGACGGGTCCCGCACTGATACACCCATCCGAAGAAACAACACAGGAGAATTCCCCATGGCCAAGGAACTGGCATTTGTCTTAATCAACCCATATACGGTCTCCAAGTCGAGGACCGGCGGCGTTATCGCCCGCTATATCAGCCGCACCGGGCTGGATTTTGTCGCGGCGCGGATGTTCACACCGAACAAAGAACTGGCGCACGCTTACGCCGAACAGATCCGCAATGACATGGAAATTGCCGAGCCGACTCGTCCGCTTCTGGCGGATTATGTGGAGCGGGAATACGGGCCGGATCCAGTGACCGGCAGTGGCCGTCGGGTCATGATGTTGTTGTTTGAAGGCGAAAATGCGATTCAGCTGGTGAAGGATGTGACCGGTCCGATCCGGCTGACCAACAGCGGCGAGTCGGTCCGCGATACCTATGGCGACTATATCCTGAAGCCGTCGGGAACCGTGCATTATCTGGAGCCGGCTGTGTTTATCGGTCCCAGTGCGCATGCTGTGGAGCAGGCCCTCAAGCTCTGGGCAAAATACAGTGCAGAATGCGGGGGGATCGTGGATGCCGCAGGGGATGTCACTCAGGGCAGCACCCTGGAAGAGGCCCTGGTCATTCTTAAGCCGGATAATTTCCGTTTTGCCAGTGCTCGCCCCGGCCTGATTATTGATATCTTTTCCCGTTCCGGCCTTCGCATCGTGGGTGCCAAGATCCACCGCATGACGGTGGCCGAAGCCGAGGAATTCTATGGCCCTGTCCGCAATGTCTTGCGTGAGAAACTGAAGGGCATGGTGGCCGAGCGGGCAGCGCGGGCCGTAACCACAGAACTGGGCATGGAACTCAGCGAGGAAATCAAGGGGGGACTAGGGGATCTGCTGGGCCCGAAATTCGGGGACAACCAGTTCTATGAGATCATTCAGTTCATGACCGGACGTTGGGGCGAAGGCCTGCTGGACGCGGAGAAAGAGAAGCCCGGTACGCTTCGCTGTCTACTGCTGGTCTATGCCGGCCCGAACGCCATTTCCCGCATTCGCGGGATTCTCGGACCCACGGACCCGAGCAAGGCTCTGCCGGGTTCTGTCCGCCGGGAATTCGGTCAGGACATCATGGTCAATGCCGCGCATGCCTCTGACTCGGTCGAGAATGCAAAACGAGAAATGGGCATCACCAAGGTCGCGGATGATACGCTTCAGACTTGGGTGCAGGCCTATTATCCCTAATTTGAAAAGACGGATCCTCAACCCCAAAGGAGATGCCCATGTATTTTTCTGACATTGAAGCCGCACCTGCCGACCCGATTCTTGGATTGACGGAGGCCTTTAAGAATGACCCGCGCCCCAACAAGGTGAACCTGGGCGTGGGCGCCTATCGCGATGAGCAGGGGAATACCCCTGTTCTGGAATGTATCCGCCGAGCGGAACGACTGCTGTGGGAATCGGAAAAAACCAAAGGGTACACCCCGATCTCAGGTCCGGCCGAATATGGTGAAGCGGTGGCCGAACTCGTGTTTGGCGCCGATTTCCATGGCCTGGCCACAAACTGCGTGGCGGCAGCCCAGACACCCGGTGGAACCAGCGCCTTGCGCGTTGGAGCGGAATTTCTTCAGACCTTCCGCCCGGAGATGACCCTGTGGCTGCCGAACCCGACCTGGGGGAATCATAAGAACATCTTTACGCGGGCGGGTTGCAAGCTTCAGAGCTATCCCTATTACAATACGGAGACGCGCGAGGTGGATGTGGATGCCCTGTGCGCGGCGCTGGAGAAAGTCCCCGCCGGGGATGTGGTTTTACTGCATGTGTGCTGTCACAACCCAACCGGTGCAGATCTGGATGCGGCCGGCTGGGAACGCGTAGCGGATATCGCGGCGAAACAGGGCTGGCTCCCGTTCTTCGATTTTGCCTATCAGGGATTCGGTGAAGGTCTGGAAGAGGACCGTGCCGGTATGCTGAGCCTGTTGCACAAGGTGCCGGAGGCGCTGGTGGCCTCTTCGTTCTCCAAGAATATGGCGCTCTATGGCGAGCGGGTCGGAACTCTCCTTCTGTTGGCGGCCAGTTCCCAGGCCATGGCGGCCTCGCTGTCCCAATTGAAGCGCCTGATTCGCGTGTTTTATTCGAATCCGCCCAAGCATGGCGCGGCATTGGCCCGGATGGTGCTGGCCGATCCCGAACTGCGTGAGCTCTGGGTCCAGGAAGTCGATGCCATGCGGCGGCGCATTGCCGGGACCCGGCAGGAACTGGTCGACGGGTTGGCGAAGCGAAACACGGGTGTGGATTTCTCGTTTATTGTCCATCAGAAGGGGATGTTCTCTCTCAGCGGGCTGAATGATGCTCAGGTCGATTTCCTGCGCGAGGAGAAGGGGATCTATGTCGTGAAGGGTGGCCGCATCAATGTCGCCGGTCTGACGCCCCCCCTGATGGACTATGTCTGTGACTCCATCGCGGAGAGCCTGAAGGTCTAGAGCATCTGCCGGCCCGCCAGATGGCCGGAGCAGAAGGCCCACTGGAGGTTCCACCCTCCTGTCGGGCCGTTCAGATCCAGCAGCTCCCCGGCAAAATAGAGGCGGGGGGTGAGGCGCCCCTCCAGCGTGTCGGGGCGCACTTGCTTCAGGCCAACGCCTCCGGATGTGACCATGCTTTCCTCGAAGCCGCTGGTGCGGCGAACCGTTAAGGGGAGGGCGGTCAGTGTCTGGATCAATTGTTTTCCCTGAGCGGCTGTGAGGCGGGAAAAGGTCTGAGTGGGGGGGATGCGCGCGATGTCCAGCAGGGTGGATGCCAGCGCTCGGGGAATCGAGCGAGCCAGCCATGCTTGTACGGACTGGGCGCCCGCGGTATTGCGCATGTGGGCCAGGTCAGGGGTTTCCTGAAACAGGCACAGCTGCAACTGGACCTTGGCACCCGATTCCCGCCGACGGGCAATTTCTCCGGAGAGATTTAATACGGCCGGTCCGGAAAGGCCCCGATGGGTAAAGAGCAGTTCGCCGCGTGAGCGGGGAGTCGCTTTGCGCTCACCGACCAGGGAAAGTGTGGCATCGGGCAGAGAAAGACCGCTATGCATCGCCACCCACGGGTCATCGAGATGGAGAGCTGTCAGGGCGGGGACCGGAGGGGTCAGGGCATATCCAAGAGATTTGGCCAGCGCGAAGCTGGAACCGTTGGACCCGAGGTGAGCGGCGGACTGACCGCCGCCCGCCAGGAGAACCGTCCGTGCGGAAAAGGAGTCGGCCCTCCAGCATCCATCCGGATACTCAGGGGGAGTGAGATGCTCCACCGCATGATTGAATTCAAAGCGGACCCCGGCTCGCACACAAGCCGCCACCAGGGCATCGCGGACCTGCACCGCAGATTGGGAGAGTGGATAGATCCGCCCGTCTGGATCTGTTGTGGTGGGGATACCCAGTTCCTCGAACCGTGTTCGCAGGGCTTGTGGGGGAAATGAGCGAAAGGCCGGAATGGCGAATCGACCCTGCCGGCCAAACTGGGTGGCAAACTCCTCTTCGGTGGCCCGGTGGCTCAGATTGCCTCGCCCGCCGCCGGTCCGGGCCAGTTTGGCGCCCGCTTCCGGCATCCGCTCCAGCACAAGGATGCGCCGGTCCGGATGTTCGTGGGCGGCGGTCCAGGCGGCCAAGAGACCGCTTGCACCGGCACCGATGATGAGAAGAAGGCTGTCCATGAGAGGCCGTGGCCGTTCCTATTGTGAAAAAGGGAGCCAGCGTCCCAGAACCAGTTCGAGCGTGCCGTCTTTCTGCCAATCGGCGAGCGCATGATTCGCGGCCTCCCGGAGACTGACGCTACCCCGGCGGAAGGCCCAGGCCAACTCTCCTTTGGCAAAAAGGGCGGGTGCAATCGATAGAGGCGGCGTCTGGTGCTGGGCCGCCCACCAGACGGCCGGGGCCTCTCCGATCCATAGATCGATGTTCTCCCTCTGAAGGGAGTCCACGGCCTCCTGCTGGCTCGGGAAGCGGGTCAGGGCGGCTTGTTTGAAATATCGGGAGACCAATCGGTCCGCTGCGGAGTTCTCAAGAACGCCAATTCGGTTCGACGTCGAGCGGATCTTGATTTTGGTGTTGTAGCGATACAGGTCGGAGGGGCGGATTAGCGCGGCCTGTCCAACCACCAGATAGGGACTGGAGAAATCCATCTGCACTCGACGCTCTTCGGTAATGGCCATTCCGGCCATCAGGATGTCGACTTTTCCGTCGAGCAGGGCGCTGTTTAATCGGTCGGAGGGGAGCGCAACAAAAACCGGTTTTTTGCCCAGCCGTTCCGCCAGGGCCCGTCCCAGTTCGGCTTCAACGCCTTTCCACCGCCGCTTTTCCCTGAAAATCAGCGGTGGGGAATCTTCGACCACGCCGATACGCAACGGCGCAACAGGGGTGGGGGCAGGGGTCGAGCGGCATCCGGAAAAGAGGCAGAGGCCCAGAGTGAGCCCCATCGCCAATCCTGGATTCCTCGGAGGGTATCGCATCGGTGCCTTCCGCCAGATTAGGTTTCGAGATACTGCTTCTCAAGGGCCTCGTAGCGGTTGATGACCTGGCGGACCAGGGCACGCTTTTCATTATATGGCCCGGGATAGAACGAGCCTTTGAATCCAGCCAGAATAATGTTTCGCAACTGGGTGGGAGTAATATCCAGGTTGTCGCAGACCAGTTCCAACTCACGGGTGACACTGGTTCTCGATACCAAGCGGTTATCGGTGCAGATGGATACGGAGAGGTTGTTATCCAGCATCTTGCGCAGCGGGTGATTCGCTACCGAGGTGATGCTGGGAATGGTCTGGAGATTGCTGGTTGGGCAGACCTCGAGCGTGATGCGGCGCGAGGCGATGTAGTCCACAAGGCATTTCACAAAGTCTTCAGGATCCTTGATCTTGGGGTCGGATACCTTATCTGTGGAGAACAGGAAGGTCCCGTGGCCAATCCGGTCGGCATGGCATTCGGTGATGGCTTGGAAAATGGACTCGGGGCCGTAGGCCTCGCCGGCATGCACAGTTTTCTTCAGGAAGTTGACATGGGCGTGCTGATAGGCCGTCTTGTGGTCGAGGGCCGGGAAGCCCGCCTCGGCGCCGGCGAGATCGAAACCCACGACCGGAATGCCTTTGTCATGCGCCAGTGCGGCCGCCGAACGTGCCATTTCCAGCGAGGCGATGGCCATGACTTCCTTCGCGGGGGCATGAGGCATCACATCGAACAGCTGCGCATAGTAGGCCGACATGTGGCGGTTGAAGAAGCGCATGGCGCAGGTGATGATGCCGTAGTGGAAGGGGATGTCCGTGCCCTGTTTGACCGCGTCTGAACGGTTGTGCTCCTGCTGAGCCCGTTCAAGCCCGCGGTTCACACTCTCGACGACGGCTTCCATGGTGAAGCCGGGTCGTACATGAAGTTGCGGAGCATAGCGGACTTCGATGTAGCGGACGTTTTCCGCGATATTGTCCTGCGCGAGTTCATAGGCCACGCGCTCGAGGTTTTCCGGGTTCTGAAGAACGGCGCAGGTCAGGCCGAATCCGCGGAGATAATCCGGGAGATCCTGGTATTTCTCTTTGAAGACCAGCTCCAGAAGGCCTTCTTCAGTCTTGGAGGGCAGGTCGACCTTGGCCGCCTTGGCCAGTTCAATCAGGGTGGGGATCCGAAGTGATCCGTCCAGATGCAGGTGGATGTCGGTCTTGGGAATCTGTTCGAGAAATTCGCGGGTAATCTTTGTGGCCATGTTCTGTCTCCTGCTTGAATCGTTGCGATTTGTTCTCGGCATCGTATCCGATTGGGAAGGGGCCTGCAAAGGCTTTTCCCGCTTCTGTGCGGGAACGGTCAGCGGATCCGGCGAAGGAGAACAAGGCCCAGAGTGAAGAACATAATATCCGGCAGCCAGCCGGCCAGCACAGGGGTGAGGAGCTGTCGTTTTCCGTAGGCCAATCCCAGGCCCATGAGAATGTAGTAGGCGAAGAAGACGAGCAAGGCGAGCAGGATTCCCATCCCCATTCCGCGGCGTCCCGTATGGGTGCCGAAGGGAACCCCGACCAGAATGACGATGAAGCAAAGCCACGGGGCCGCCAGCCGATAATGAAAATCCACCATCAGTCGGTTGCGGGTCTCATCAGAAATGCCCTGATGCGTTTCGATGAACTGGAGAATTTCGGTGGCGGAGCGCTCGCTGGAGTCCTTGACTTCATTGATGAAATCCCGGGGCGTTTCCGCCAGCATCGTCATTTCAAGGCTGGGGCGGGTCTCCGTGGGGCCGGTCGGATCATTGTTGGTGTTATAATAGCGTGTTTCAACATCTTCGAACCACCAATGGCCCTCTAGCCAGCGCGCGCGTTCCACATCCATGCGGAATTCATCGGATCCATCGGGGCGCTGCTGGGTCAGATTGATGCCGCGCATTTCAAAGGAGACGGACGGACGCGGATCGAAGGTATTGATCCGCCAGATGCGCCGTCCCGGCACATTCTTATAGGCCAGATTGACAGCCAGATAGGCTTGTGCGGTATTGCCCTTGTGCTGGATGCTGCTAAACTGCCGCGTCCAGTGGGTGGCCCAGGGATTGAAGAGTTCGTTGATGCCTAGCAGCGCGAAGGAGGTAATCAACCCAGTCAGAAGGAAGGGGGTGATGAGCTGGGTCAAACTCAAGCCGCAGGCGCGCATCGCCACCAGCTCTGAATTCTTGCCCAGCTGCCAAAGCGCATAGAGCAAGGCCAGAAGCAGTGAGATGGGGAGCATGAAGGGGAGGTAGGTCGGGATCAGGACCGCATAATATAACAGGACTCTTGAAATGGGCGTGCCCACCTCCATGAAGTCTACAAAATGATCGAACAGATCGACCAGAACCGCGATGAGCGAAAACCCGGTGAGGATATAGCCCCACGGGCGGAACAGATGGCTCAGCAGATAGCGGGGAATCAGTTTCATGAGAGGATTGTCCTCATCCCCCCGATGGGAACACAGCCCCGATTACGGACTGTATTCTTCGACCGCTTTCCTGACGTCTTCGGGCAGGTCTTCGCGGGTTTTGTCCACCCACATCCACCCGTATCCATTGCAGAGAGAACAAGTTTTCTTGCGTACAGGATCCCCCAGACAGCGGATGCACGGAATCTTGACCAGATTGACATTTTGCATTTCCTGGTCCGTATTCCGTTGGTTGCCACTCGTTTTGACATACCAGAGAAAAAAACCGATGGCGAGGATGACGCCCACAATCCCCCAGCGGTATTTGAGGGACTGCTCCACTTTACGTCGTTTTGATGGCATGGGTCTATTTCCTCCAAGTTATGAATACACTGTCGATTATGAGGGGGGTAAGTCAAGACGAGAGGGGTGTTCAATTATTAATATTTTGTTAATTGGTTGAGAGGCAGGGGAAAAGATGCCTAAGGTTGCACGCTGATTTTCCAGTCCTGGCCATCGAATTCTTCCGATGCCGACCAGATTTGTCCCAGAGGATTCGTTTGAGAAAAATCCCCACCGAGCTTGCGCAGCAGATAGCGTTCTTCCGAAGTTCCGTTGCCAACTCCTTTGAGTTGAATGGCATAGAAGTTTTCACCCGGTTGCGTAATGCTGGATGGGATCACAACTTTCCATAAATCGAGCGTTTGGGTTCCCTCTCTCGGAAGATCGCGGAGACGGGTGCTCGGATTGGAGGCATCCAGCGTGATATTTTTCACCCAGCTTCCCATCACCCAGTGGGACATGGTGCCATCCCACCAGCGAACAAAGACCTGTTCGGTCAGATCTTCGGCAAAATTTTGGTCAGTCAGGAAATACAAGGTGACGGGGTCGGAGTTGCGGATTTGATCGCTTCCTTTGGCCAAAAAGGTGACCGCCTTTTCCGGAACCAGTTCTGTCAAACGGCTGGCATTTCCGGCGGAATGAAAGGCCCAATCCATTCGAAATTCTGCGTGGGCAACGGGAAGGATCAAGAGGGCAATGAATAGAAATGCGACAATTGGTTTCATATCGGGTCTCCTACGACTTCAGCATTATAGCGAAAGCGCGCGTGGGGCGCAATGGCAGGTTCCCGAGAGAGATTACGTGCCGACAGATTGGGCGGAACCGCGGACCTCGAAGTCACAAATGAGCGGAAGGTGGTCGCTGAGGCGGACATTATGGGCGACTTCAAAATGTGTGATGCGAATCTCCGGGCTGTGTAAAATAAAGTCGAGCTGCCAGCGGGGCGATCGGCTGGGGAACGTAGGGGTATCGTCCAGATTGGCATTGGAGAGCTGTAGCACCTCCATGAATTCCTTCAATTCCACTTTTCCGGCAAAGGCGTTGAAGTCGCCGGCGATGAGATAAGGCTTCTTGACCTGGTTCATCAAACAGGTCAGATCGGCCAGTTGGGCCTCCCTGCAGCGCCGGCTCAAGGCGAGATGAACGACAAAAATGACGACCTTTTCCAGTTCGACCTCCATGACGAGGCGCTTGACGCCCTTCTCAAAGAAATGAGTGCGTTCGTGCAGGACGGTCTCTCCGCTCAGGCAGGCATTGGATTGTTTGCGCATCAATGGGAAGTGGGCCCACCAGGACCGCTGGCGGTATTTGGAGCGGCAGAAGGGGCGATGCCCCAGTTGTTTGGCAATGACATCCGCTTGGTCCCGATGCCCTGTCCGATAGGACCCTGCATCGATTTCGACCAGTCCGAGAACGTCAGCCTTCTGCTCGTGGAAAAAGCGGATCAGGGCGTCCAGATTCTTACTGGTTTTCCTGAAAAAACCGCCAAAAGGAATAGGTAGATGGAATTTAAATCCCGTTCCTGTTCCGTACCGCATATTATAAAGCATGAATCTCATTATTAAAACCATGTTAAGACTACTCTGCTGAGGGTAAATTGCAAGGAATCGCCTCAAATAGGCAGAAATGTCTTGGCGGGAGAAGGTGGGGAGGAGATAAGAGAGTGATGAGAAAATGCGCATTGATTTTAGCGCCGCACCCGGATGATGAAAGCATCACCGGCTTGCTGCCGTTGCGGTTACAAGAAGAGTGCGGATTCCGGATCTGGGTGGTTCCGATCACCTGGGGGAGCCGTTTGGACCGTCAAGCGGCCCGAAAACACGAAATGAAGGCCGCTTGTAACAAGCTGGATTTTCACCTCCGGAAACTGGAAGCTCCGATGGGATCAAAGGGCTGTGTCCAAGAACTGGCAGATCGTTTTGAGCAACTTTCACCCACGGTTGTCTTGATGCCACACCTCAAGGATGGGCATTCTACGCATCGGGAGACTCACCGGTTGGGGGTGGCGGCTATGGACTGTTTCGAGCACCGGCGCTTTCATGTGCTGGAAACGGAGTACTGGCATCCGTTGGCGCGTCCCAATCTCATGGTGTCCGCTGATGAGACTCAGCTCAGGCGGTTATGCGGCGCTTTGGCCTGTCATGTGGGTGAAATCGAGCGTAATAACTACGCGGCCCGGCTCCCGGCCTGGATGATTGATAATGTCCGCCGGGGAACCGAATTAATTGGGGGAGCCGGCACAGCGACTCCCGCCATTGAGTATGCCACTCTGTATCGGACCCGACGCCGGGAGAACCGGGGCTGGATATCAGAATTTCAACAGGGGCGTCTCATTGACTCGTCCGAAGAGCTCGGATTGCTGGTCTCCTGCTGGGAAGTGTAGAGCGGCAGGAGCTTGATCGGCGGATCAGCTGAAGAAACTTTCCTCATTTTCTCCGCGTTCGTTCTCAAAAATACAGATTTGCTGCTGCATTTCTGTGCAGCATTTCTTGAATTGCTGCCCAGTTTCCATGAAGGGGTTTTCCTGTTCTTCTGGCACGGGATCATTGCTGGAAGGACTGCGGATCCACTTCATGAAATTCTGGCACTCCTCCAGGTAATCAAGCAGATTCCGATACAGTTCTTTGGGGAGGCCCTGTGCACCTTCCTTCGACATGATCAGGGTTTGAAGCAGGGGAACAATCTTCACGACATCGTCCTTGTAGTGTTCCTTGATCTGGCGGATGAGAGAAGACCACTCGAGACCGAAGCGGTCTTCCTTGCTCGACACATCCAGTGTCAGGCGGTCCGCGATGTCTAACAGGGCGAGAATCTGACGATAGATCCGCGTACGCACTTTGGACGCGACCTTCTGCTGGTCTTCTTCATGGGCCTTTTTCTTCCGGACCCCGTCAGTCCCGTCTCTCATCCGGATGGGGGGGACAGCCTTCGGCAACTTCTTCGCTGGTTTAGGAATACCCTTCATGCTTCTCTGTGTAGCATCTTCCCGGCAGAGATTCCAGTATGGAATCAAGGGGGGCTCCGGACATTTCAGACGAATAGTCAGCCGGGGGCTGATTAATAGGTAATCTGGTAATAGCGGATCGCTTCATTCGTCAGAACGGGATCGGTGATTAGATAGGTGTCGGTTAGGGCGTTTGTGGCGGTCACAACACTCCATAAGGGACTGACCAGGTCCGGTGTGGACTGGAGGGTGAAATCGAAGCCGGGGACGAGCGAGACCAGCAGGCTGACTTCCCCTGGCGTCAGCGCATCCAGATAGTCGAGCCGGGGTTGAGGCGAGACCTGCCAGACACTGCCTGCCTCCGGGCCGGTGAGCCGACTCCAATCCGCCCCGTCAAACCGGCTGCCCAGTCCGACATAGAATCGGTTGCTCATGATTTCGAAGGAAAGGGGCATCCCCGGCACGGTGAATTCGGTGGCCATCGGCCAGTTGGTCAGATCGCTCGAGGCATAAATCTGTCCCCGGTACAGCAGGTCGGTCTGGATTTCTTCAACGGTCATAACATAGCAGACATTGCTTCGGACAACGATGTCCCGCACCTTTTCTGTCAGAAATTGCGGGAGGGCGGTCGCGGTCCCGCTGTTTTCAATCTGATCGGCCGTGATGAAATACAGGGGGCTGGTATTCAGCTGGTAGCGGGGAAACAGGGAGTAGAGCACTCCATCCCGGTAGCGAACCTTTCGTGTGGTATTCAAAGTGTAGGCAATGAGGTTCGGAGTGACCGTCGTTAGGGTTTGCCCGTCATAGATGTAGTCGGTGTCCCCTTCGATGAAGAGGAAATCGTCAAAAACCACGTACTGACTGTGTTGAGACAGGAGCGTGCTCCATGTGCTCCCCATGTTCGTTGAGACCAAGGTCCGGCCGGTATAGTCGCTTCGGGTGATACTGGCATAAAGATTGCTTTTGAAGAGAGCCACTTCAAAGGAATGTCGGCCATTCGGGAGAGTTCTTTTCTTGGTCCACCCGGCCTGATTCGTCTGGGCCGGATCATTGATGTAGAGATTGGCATAATCCCAGCTCTCCATGGCATCGACTCCCGGAATGAAAAGCAACCCCTCATACTCGAAGAAGTCCCAGATCATTTCCTCATCCGTGACGAACTCCTTCATGAAGGTGGTTCCGTCCCCCGGATAGATCCAGATATCGGTCGGGCCCGAGTCGTTCCAGTAATCGCCGTGGGCCAGATAAATTTTGGAGTTGAAGGTGTGCAGGTCCCAGATGGAGCGCGGTCGGGCATCTCCGGAAACCGGGTAGCGGGCCAATAGGGGATTGCCGATCCGGACTGCGGGATCTTCGCCCCATGCCGATGCGATGAAGGCAAAAAGGGTCAGAAAGAGCGTGCACAGGATATGGGGGTTGCCTCCTATCATAGGAAGACTAAACCACGTGGTTCAGGCCCTGTCAAAAATCTTTTGGTCGGCCGGAAGCACACGCTTCCGGCCGGGGCAGCAGTTACTTCCGATTCTGGCGATCCAGAATTTTGACGGCTTCGATCGCCGTCCGGATGGCTTCTTCCACGCCCACCTTGGCGATGATTGGGGCGTCCTTATAAGTCAGGCCGATGGTGGCAAGAACTTCACCGGAACGGACGCGGCGGATGCTGGAGACCACAAACAGGGCGGCCGATTCCATCGAAGTCGAAATCACATTCGACCGGTACCAGGCATTCCAGAGGGCATCGATATCCTCACGGATGGGGATGTCCTTGTCTTCAATAAAGAAGGCGTCTTTGCAATGGCCGATTCCGGTATGGGCCCTGATTTTTAGATTCTTGGCGGCTTCTCGCAAGGCCAGGGTCACATCCAGATCCGCCACGGCCGGGTAAGAGATGGGCACATACTGGCGGGTGGTGCCTTCTTCGCGGACAGCACCGGTCGTGATGCACAGATCACCGAGTTTTACCTCGGGCTGCAGTGCCCCACAGGTCCCGATTCGGATAAAGGTGTCGGCGCCGCATTTGATCAGCTCTTCAACGGCAATCGCCGTGGAGGGACAGCCGATGCCGGTGGAACAGCAGGAGATCTTGATTCCGTCCACGGTTCCGGTCCAGGTCCGGTACTCACGGTTGAAAGCGACTTCCTTGGCATTATCAAAGAAGGAGGCAATCAGAGGCACGCGTCCGGGGTCCCCCGGGAGCAGCACATAGCGACCGACATCGCCGGGCTTCAGATGCACATGATACTGCATCTCTACTTTGGCTTTCTTTGCAGATTTCTTCGCCGTCTTTTTTATGACTTTCTTGGCGACCTTTTTCGTCATCTTCTTTATTGAATTTTTCTTAGGCATGAGGGCTCCTGGGTTAGAGAGTTTCCTTGGACAGTTCGGTCCAGAACTGGAGAATCAGTTTCTTCATGTTGGCCATGGCCTGCTGGGTCGTATCCGTGACTTCCTGATGGGTCAGGGCTTGATCGAGGATGCCGGCGGCCATATTCGTGATGCAGGAAAGACCCGCTACACGTAGTCCGCACGCATTGGCCAGCATCGCCTCGGGCACGGTGCTC
This sequence comes from uncultured Verrucomicrobiota bacterium, assembly GCA_964526745.1. GTDB lineage: Bacteria > Verrucomicrobiota > Kiritimatiellia > CAIQIC01 > Lenti-01 > Lenti-01. The sequence goes on along the minus strand of CAZGMQ010000017.1, from coordinate 31,226 downwards.
ATGCCGACCGCATCCGCGCCCATCCCGCGCCAGGCACGGATTTCAGCAGGGGTTTCGTAGGTCGGACCGGTGCCAGCAAAATAAACGCCGCTGCGAAGGTCCACATCGACTTCTTTGCCTGCGCGGGCCAGGGCGGCTCGCAGATCCTTGTCATAGACATAGGACTGGTCGGGGAAACGAGGCCCCCAGAACGGGTCATGGTCGCCCATGAAGGGGGTGATGCCCATCATGTTGATATGATCTTCGATAATCATCAGATCGCCAGGCTTCCAGTCGGCACGCGTACCGCCGGCTGCATTGGTCAGGAAGACAGCCTTGGCTTCAAAGCTCTTCAGGATGAACAACGGAATTGCAACCGGCTCCCAGCCCACGCCTTCGTACACATGACGGCGGCCCTGGAAGATAAAGGTTTCAATGCCGGCGGACTTGGCCCAGACCAGTTTCCCGGCATGACCGACCACGCCGGTCTTGCCCAGACCGGGGATATCGCCATAGGGAATGACACCCAGGGTTTCAAAGGCATCCGCGACATCGCTGAGGCCGGAGCCGAGAATCATGCCAACCTGAGGTTTGGCTTCGGGGAAGGCGGATTTGACAGCCGCGAGTGCGGCTTCAAGTGCTTTGGGATCAATCATCAGTGTTCCTCACTTCTTTCATTTAACCGGTAATGCGGGCCACCACGGCCGTCGGTGCGGTGATCGGTGTATCTTCAATTGCAAAGGCTTGTTCGATATAGGTCATGGCCTGCACGAGCTTCTCTTCCGAGTTGGCATGCACGGTGACAAGGGTGTCGTCCGCCTTGACCTCATCGCCGATCTTGGCGAGTCCGGAGGTGCCGACCGCGTAATCTATGGTGTCGTCGGTCTTCTGGCGACCGCCACCCAATACGAGAACCGCGCGACCGATCGATTCGGCATCCACCTTGGACAGGAATCCAGCCGTCGGAGCCTTGTATTCACGGATGATCGACGCCTGAGGCAGTTTGGACAAATCGTCCAGTGCCGAAACATCGGCGCCTTGGATCGCAGCCATTTCCTTGAACTTCTCGAAGGCTTCGCCCGAATCGATCTTGGCGTTGAGAATTTTCAGCGCCTCAACGGTGTTCGGAGCTTTTCCGCCCAGCACCAGCATCTCAGCGGTCAGGGCGAGGGTGATGTTCATCAGATCTTCGCCTGCATGCTGCCCCTGCAGGCATTCCATGGATTCAACGACTTCCAGCGCATTGCCGGCGGTACGTCCCAGCGGTTGGTTCATATCGGTGAGGAGGGCAACCATGCCCTTGTTCATTGCTTTGCCGACGCGGACCATGGATTCGGCCAGCGCGGTGGCATCTTCGACGGTGCGCATAAAGGCGCCGGTGCCCCATTTGACATCCAGCACGAGAGAATCAATGCCTTCGGCCATCTTCTTGCACATGATGGAGGCGGTGATCAGAGCGATCGAAGCCACGGTGCCGGTCACATCGCGCAGGGCATAAAGCTTCTTGTCCGCCGGGGCGATTTCGCCGGTCTGGCCGATCATGGAGAACCCACACTTGTGCATGGTTTCGATGAAATCGGTTTCGGAAAGGCCGGTGGTGAAGCCCGGGATGGATTCCAGTTTGTCCAGGGTGCCGCCGGTGATGCCCAGGCCGCGGCCGGAAATCATCGGGATGGCCAGGCCGCAGCAGGCGGCGAGGGGAGCTAGAATGAGGGAGACCTTGTCGCCGATTCCGCCGGTGGAGTGCTTGTCCACTTTGGGCAGATTGATGGAAGAGGTGTCCACTAGGGATCCGGAGCGCATCATCGTGTCGGTCAGGACCGCGATTTCTTCCGGGGTCATCCCCTTGAGATAGATAGCCATGGCCATCGCCGACATTTGATAGTCAGGGATGCTGCCATCCGTATAACCGTTGATAAAGAAACGGATCTCTTCATCCGTCAGAGCGTGTCCATCTCGTTTTTTCTCAATAATCCATTGGGGTACCATGGGATCTCCTTGTTGCAGTTTGAATGTAAAGCAAAGAGGCGGCCGGTGAAGCCGCCAGTTGTGATCTAGATGAATGATTTTCCACGGGGAATCGAAGGAAGCTTGAAGAAATCAGCCAAACTTTGGGCGATATCATAGAAGCCATTGCGGATCCCCAGAGGCTGTCCTGGCTGCTGACCCGGGCGATACACGAGCAGGGGCACATATTCACGTGTGTGGTCGGTGCCGGGAAATGTGGGATCATTGCCGTGGTCGGCTGTCAGAATCAGCATATCATCGGGGCCGAGTAGGGGGAGGTAGTTCGCCAGCCACTGGTCTGTCAGTTCGATGCTGTTGGCGTAGCCCTTCGGGTCGCGCCGGTGGCCGAACAGCATATCGTAATCGATGAAGTTGGCGATGATTAGACCCTCGGCCTTTTCCTTCGTCCACTTTTCGACCAGCGCTTCGGAATCGGCATTATTGCCAGTGTGAACCGACTCGGTGATGCCGCGGTGGCAGTAGATGTCCTCGATTTTTCCGACGGCATACACGGGAACATCCTTCTCAAGCAGCCGCTCCAGGATCGTGGGCTCATCCGGAAGATAAGCAAAATCCTTGCGGTTCTCGGTGCGGGTATAGGCACCGGCTTCGCCCACAAACGGGCGGGCAATCACGCGGCCCACGCGAAGGGGGTCGCAGAGGCGGCGGGCGATTTCGCAATAGCGATAGAGTTCCGGCACGGGAACCACTTCTTCGTGCGCGGCGATCTGGAAGACGCTGTCAGCGGAGGTATAGCAGATCAGATTGCCGGTTTCGATGTGCTCGGGGCCGAGTTCATCGATGATGGCGGTGCCGCTGGCGGCTTTGTTACCGATGATCTTCCGGCCGGTTTGCTTTTCAAAGGCATCTTTCAGTTCCTGAGGGAAAGAATCCGTAGGAGGGAAGCCGATAAAACCGGGATTCACTTCCAGCCCGGCGATTTCCCAGTGCCCCGTGATGGTATCCTTGCCGTCGGAGACTTCCTGCATGGCACCGTAGGATGCGGTGGGGTTGTCTTCTTCCGGGACGCCTTCAATGGGGTCGTTGTTCAACACGCCCGGGATGTTGCCGAGGCCCATGGCTTGCAGCACAGGGGCTTTCAGGCCGCCGGCGGCTGCCGCCAGGTGCGAAAGGGTGGAGGCTCCGGTGTCGCCATATTTTTCAGCATCCGGCGCTGCGCCAATGCCAACCGAGTCTAAAATAATTACGATCGCTTTCATTGTTGTCCTTCTTTCATCTTACGGTCCGAGTAGAAAGATACTCGCTCAAGCAAAAGGGTTCAAATCAAGAACCCCGTGAAATCACGGGGCCTTGGTTTCGCTGATCTCATCGACGATACCCACAATCACACTCCGGACGGGGCCATCGCTGGATTCCAGCACCTGTCGGGCACCGGTTCCTTCATCGAGAATCAAAACCGTTTCACCGATACCGGCGCCGGCATGATCCACCGCGACCAGATAACCCGAAATGGGTTTCTCATTGGTCCCAATCTTCTCGACCATCAGCAGTTTTTTGCCATCATAAAAGGGGTGGTTGATGGTGGAATGGAGATTTCCGATGACCTTGCCGATGATCATACGGCACCTTCTTTCCAGTCGGCGGCTTCCACGCCATCGACGATACCGACAATGGCATGATCCACAGGGACAAAAGAAGGATTCAGTGTCATCGCCGCTTCACGGCCGCCTTCGTAATACACGAGCTCTCCGGGTCCCGCCATGCGGGTCCCGTCTGCGCAGACCACGGCATTGCCCTTTTTCGTGCCATCTTTGGCCAACGGCTGGACCAACAGCAACGGGACACCGGTCATCCCTTCGTAAATTTCAGTTGCAACTACGGTTCCAATGACTTTTCCGATAAGCATAATCAGTTCCTTGGCGTCCTAGGACGCGATTTCACCTTCGAGGGCAAGGGGTTTGGCCAGATCGAAACGGGTGGACACGGAGATCTGTTCGAGCAGCGCTTCATGGGGGGAGGTCAGGATGCGGTGCTGGGCCGGAATGCCACGGGTTTCCAGCGCGGCCAGGGCGATTTCCTGCGCCGCTTCGATGTTGGTAAGGTCACCCTGCAGAATGGCCAGGCCGCGTCCGTTCATCCGGGGATCGCCGGCGCGGAACTCCAGCAACTCAACGGGCACACCCTTCATGGCACGTTCAATCGCCTGAATGTTGCAGGAGACCGTCGGGGTTTCCAGAATCAACAGCGGTCCATCCCCCATCTGGCGGGTATTGCCCAGAATGGCTTCATAGAGCGAGGGGTGGATATCAGGCAGGAAGCAGTCATCTGCGACCTGAAGGCCGCCATGGAAAAGGGCTTCTTCATGGGCTTCCGCGACCGATGCCGTGGTGCCGGCCAGGAGGATGAAGAAACGCCCGGAGCCGATGGTTCCGGTACGGATCATCCCGATGGGGGATTTTTTCAGCAGGGCATCAGCGGCGTAGAGGCCGACCGGGACGCTGTTAAGTTCAATGGTGGCAAATGCGGGAAAAGACTTCATTTATACAATTCGGAAATGGTCGACCATGGTGCAGCGGCGCAAGCGCGAGAAACTGCGGGGGGTGGTGAGGCCTTCGCCGGTGGGCGAGGCGATCGTGAATGAGGTGTACCCTTCGCCGCCGAAGCCGAGGCCGGCCTGTGAGCGACCGTTTTTGACAAACAGCGAGCAGTTGCACAGCCGGGCCATGCGGGAGAGATTATCGATATTTTTCGAATGCATAATGGCGGTGTGGAAGTTGCCGCCTTCCATCTGTACTGCCAGATCAATGGCATAGTCCGCATTCGGTGCGCGGCAGATGGGCATGACCGGCATCATCTGTTCCGTCCAGAACAGGGGATGGTCTTCCGGCAGTTCGACGATGGCCAGACGGGTGGTCGGCGGAGCCGAAATCCCGATTTCTGCCAGAATCTTATCGGCATTCTGGCCGATCCACTTGCGATTGATTGCGGCATGACCACGAGGGCCGGCCATCTTCGAGAAAATGACTTGTTCCATGGCCGCGATCTTGGATTTGTCGATCAGGACCGCATTGTTTCGCAGCATGCCCTGGATGAGCTTGTCCGCAACGGAGTCCACGACGACGGTCTCTTTTTCCTCAATGCAGATCATGTTGTTGTCGAAGGACGCGCCCAGCACGATGTCCGCTGCGGCTTTTTCAATGTCGGCTGTCTCATCCACCACAACCGGGGGATTGCCGGGGCCTGCGCAGAGCGAGCGTTTGCCGCTGGACATGGCCGCCTTGACCACGCCGCCGCCGCCCGTAACCACGAGCACGCGAATGCCGGGGTGCTTCATCAGCTGTCCAGCCGACTCAATAGAAGATTCGCCGATGCAGGTGACCGCATTGGGCGGTCCGCCCGCCTCAGTGATGGCCTTGTTCAGTAGAACCACCGTCTGGATTGAGCAGTTTTTGGCGGAAGGATGCACATTGAAAATAACGACATTGCCAGCTGCCAGCATCCCGATGGCGTTGCAGATAATGGTGGAGGTCGGATTGGTCGTCGGGGTGATGGCGCCGATGATGCCAAACGGTGCGGGCTCCATTAGGGTCAGGCCATGATCGCCGGTCCAGGCGACGGGGGGGAGATCTTCGATGCCCGGGGTCTTTTCGGTGACCAGCTGGTTCTTCAAGATCTTATCTTCAAATCGACCGAATCCGGTTTCATCAAAAGCAGCCTTGGCGAGAGCCGTGCCATTTTCGCGCATGATGGCGCGCATGTTCTCGATAATCTCACCGCGCTTATCCAGCGGGAGGCTCGAAAAGACGGGGAACGCCTTCTGTGCGGCGGCGACGGCTTCATCCACCGTCGCAAATACGCCCATGCCATCGATGGTCGCAGCAGGGGCCGGAGCGGCGGGAGCCGGAGCAGCAGGGGCCGACGGAGCGGGTGCGCTGGGTGCGGCCGGGGATGGGGCGTTGCCCATATCACTGGCAATGCGCTGTGCAATGGCTTCAAGGTCTTGATCGGTCAGTTTCATAATCGAGTCTCGCTGTGAGGTGGCGGCTCCAAGCCGCACGATTCAAAAGAGAAGTCTACTTCGTATACTGGGTCTTGCCGTTGACTTCCCACGTGTCCACAATCGCCATAATGACGTTGTCCACGGGTTTCTTGTCGGTCATTTCTGTCTGGCGGGCGGAGGAACCGGCCGCAGTCAGAACAATTTCGCCTACGCCGGCGCCCATGGCATCGGCGGCGACGACAAAAGAGGGGGTTTCCTTGCCGGTCGTATCAATCTGCCGGACGAGAAGGAAGCGGACCCCATTCAGGGTGGGCTCTTTTTGGGTGGACACGACGGTCCCAACTACTTTACCGAGATTCATACTTCTGCCTCCGGGGCTTGTATTCTGAGTCTATAAAAGGGGTTGGCGGAAGCCGCCGGCTTGCACCGACGGCCTCTGCCGGGAAAGGAACGCCTTACTTGGCGCCCTTGGCGGGAACGCGGCTCAACGGGAGAGTCGCATCCACGTTGGCGTGGGGACGGGCAATCACGTGGACTGCCACAACTTCACCGACGCGGCCGGCAGCAATCTGTCCGGCATCACAGGCGGCCTTGACGGCGGCGACATCGCCACGTACGACCACGGAGGTGAATCCACCGCCGGTCTTCTCATAGCTGACCAGTTCGACCTTCGCGGCCTTGACCATCGCATCAGCGGCTTCCACCGTAGCGGGGAAGGAACGCGTCTCAATCATTCCTAATGCATCTGCCATTTTATGTACCTCTTGTTGTTTTGTTTTTTGTTTTTAAATGTTTGCTTACTTGCTCGCACGGCCCGTCACGGCTTCAATCGCCGCTTCTGCGGCACGGAAGGCGACATCGATGTCCTGCTCTTCACCGCCGAGATAGATCCGGCCGAAGCTGCCGAAGGTCATCACATCCAGGATGTTGATGTTGGCGGCCTTTTCTGCTTCGTTCGCGGCGAGGGCGGCATATCCGGCCGGGGCGACTTCCATCACATACAGGGACTGGCCCGGTGTGATCATATTGCCGTGGCGCATGCGATTGATCAGCATCGTCTGGTGATCATCGATGTTCCGGATGACCTGCGACGAATAGACCTTCGGCTTGATACGCTGATCTTCGGCCAGATCGAGATCCTTCAGGATGGCGGCGCCAGCCTGACGGACTTCGGCTTGTTCATCCGAGTGGACCTCGAGCATACCGTAGAGGCGCTCAACGATCTGCATACCCGGCTTGACGTTGGTGCTCTTCAGCGCCACATCTGTGACCTGGTTAATCGCGATGCCCGGGGAAATTTCCACGAACAGGGCGGCCTGTCCCGCGATGGGGAGGAATCCTTTGGCAATCGTTGCCAGGAAGGAGGCAAACTGCGGCTGCAGGCTGTCAATGAATACGTATGTTCTGAGTTCTGCCATGGGGGGCTCCTTTATTTACCGCTGGTTGCGGCTGCGGCTTCTTCCATCATTTTAACACTACTTGAGGCGCCGATGCGGGTGGCCCCGTTGCGAATCATCAGCATGGCATCCGCATAGCTGCGGACACCGCCGGAGGCCTTCACACCGAGGCGCTTGGGCGCGACCGTGCGGGCCATCAGGGCAATATCTTCTGCGGTGGCACCGGCCTTGTTGAAGCCCGTCGAGGTCTTCACAAAGTCAGCGCGGGCGCGCATCGAGGCCTCGCACGCCTTGAGGATTTCATCCTTGCTCAGCAGGCACGTCTCCAGAATCACCTTGAGAATCGCACCGCCGTCCTTGCAGGACTCGGCCACGGTTCGGATATCCTTCATCACGGCATCCCAGTTGCCGGACTTGACCAGTCCGACATTGATGACCATGTCGATTTCCTTTGCGCCTTCGCGAATCGCGCGGCGCGCTTCCAAGGCCTTGATCTCGGCGGGGGCGGCACCCAGAGGGAATCCCACCACCGCACAGACCTTCACGGACGAGCCGCGCAGGACCTGCGCCGCCGTGCGAACCAGTGAAGAGTTCACGCAGCAGCTGAAGAAATTATGCTGAAGGGCTTCTTCGCACAGTTTTTTGACATCCGCTTCGGTCGCTTCCGGTTTCAGGATCGTATGATCAATCATACGGGCCAGCTGGGCCGGAGCGAGGTCGGCGGTGTCTGCCGCAGGGGAGGCCCCGCCGCCGACAATCTGTTTGACGCGTTCGGCAATGCGAATGACGTCTTGTGAGCTAAGGTCCAATTTCATCTCCTTAATAGCAGTCATGACGGGAGTGCCCGCCCGGCCGCTTTCGAGGTCCTTGATCATCTGAACGCGCCGCAGGTGCCTCTCTTCGGTGCATTCAGTGGCGATGAATGTGGCCACAATGGCCTTCGCCTGTTCAAAATCAGTCTGACCGGAGCCAAGCGTCAGGACGTTGGCTCCATTGTGCTGGCGCGAGTTCTTCGCCAGCACTTCGCTATAACAGGCCGCGGCCCGCACACCGGGGATCTTGTTGGCGGCCATGGCGGAGCCGATGCCCGCGCCATCCACCATGATTCCCAGGTCACAACGGCCGGCCGCCACCGCGCGTGCGACAGAAGCCGCCAGCACAGGGTAATCCACTGCGTCTTTCGAGTGCGTTCCGACATCAGTGACATTATAGCCCTCTCCCTTCAACCAGGAGGCAAGCTGTTCTTTCAATTCGTATCCGCCATGGTCTGAGCCAACGGCGATTCTGCAACGGGGATTTGACATATGGTATGTATATTCTCCATTGAGCCGCTTTCGGGCAAGTCCAATATCAAAAAAGCGTTAAACCGTTTTCACAAAACCTAAAATTTAGGTTTGATTCAGGTGCTTGAGGAACGGGATGGCCCCGCCTTTCTCTCCTGCAGCAGAAAGATCAAGCCCGTGGCCCCGAGCAGGGCGGCATAAAGATCAAAAGCTTAGAGCAGATCCGCCAATGTCAGTGAAAGGGGATGAGAGGAGGGAAGAAAGAGCAGTATTTTCCCTTTACGGTGGATGAATCCAGCCTCAATCAGCAGTTTAAGATGCCGATTCAAGACATTCCGATGGAAGCCAACTTCGTTTTCCAGGGAAAGAATCGACTGCTGCTTTTTCTTTATGACGCGAGCAATGGCTATTCGCCTCGGGTGAGCCAGCCCGGTGGCAATTTGGATTATGTGCTCCTCTTGTTCCTTGGATGGAGATTGCAGGGCCAGGATCAGAGCCTTGAGAAGTGGGGCAGCAGAGTGCACCTGGGGATCGGGGAAGGGGTGATAAATGACAGAATTCCTTTTCCGTTCAACACTTAAGATCCCTCGGGACTGCAGTCGCCGCAGCTCTTGGCTGGCATCCGATTTTCCTATGCCCACCTCTTCAGCCAGTCTGATCACGGGTTGTCCCGGTACCGTCAATAGGGCTCGCAGGAGGGAGAGTCGGGTCCGCCCGGCAAGGGTGCGACAGGTTCTCCACAGGGTTGGGTTCAACAATTGCATCATTTCCACTCCTCTCAAAACGAACCACAGTTTATAAACCATGGTTAGAAAGTAAAGGCCAAAACGAACCAGTGTTTATAAACCATGGTTAGAAATGGATCAAAAGAGGGGCGGTTGGCAGAGGATGGGGTTTATAGGGTGTGGATGGACTGGTTCGGCCTTCAGTCTGCGTTGTTCATGGCAGGCTAATCAATCAGATTTTGAGCAATGATGTCGTGTGTGGCCTCTGTGAGGCGGGATTCATCGCTCCGGTTCGCCTCCGACATCGCCGGGAGGAAGCGGATGGTCACTTTGGTGAAGAATCGGGGGATTCGACCGCCACGTGGCAGCGCATGGAAGGCCCCGCTGATGGATACCGGAATGACCGGGACATCCAATTCCTTTGCCAAAGCAGAAAATGTGGACTTGAAATCGCCGACTTGGCCGTCCGGGGAACGGGTTCCTTCGGGGAAAATGAGTAAATTACCACCTTCGCGGACCGCCTGAGCCATTTTCTGGAGGGATTGTTTCACATCCAGACCGACTTCGACCACAATGACGTTGCTGTTGCGAGCCAACCAGTTGAGGAAGCCGTTGCTGATGTGCTTCCGTTTCGCATAATAAAATGTGCGGCGCAGGAACTTGTTTTTCAGGAAGATGGAGACAAACAGGCCATCAATATAGGACTGGTGGTTGGCCACCAGGATGCACGGGCCTTCTGCCGGGATGTTTTCCCGGCCTTCAGCGCGCGTCCGGAAGCTCAGCCGGAGGCCGAAGCCAAAGAGGCCTTTCAGGAAGGGATGGACCCAGCCGGACCGCGGCAGGTCGAGGGGACTATCGGCCTTGGTTTTCAGCAGCGTATCCCAACTGCCGCCGCCTTCGCGGAAGAAGATCCGATTGTCATCCGCATGCTTCGTGAGTTCCAGCACCGTGGGAAATTCCTGAAAGACGCTTTCAGGAAGCTTCACGCCAAAGGTTTTCTCAATGAAGACCAGCACAGACAGGCGGGCCAGCGAATCCAGGGCCAGATCCATTTCCCAATGGGCATTGGGGCCCACACGCAGGCATTCCAACTCCGCTTTCAGGAATTTTTCAAAGGCCTCATAGGCCGGGCCAAGATCTTCTGCGGACGGCGTGTCCGTCTCGGGTGTGGCAAAGGTGCCCACAGCCAAATCGGGCAGTTCAAAGCGGCGGAGCTTGCTCAAGCGTGTTCGCGGCAGGTCATCTGCCGTGATCGTCAGCTGCGTGATTTTCTTGGACGGGGGAACCAACCGGTTATACGGCTCCAGCAGTTTCCAGCGGAAGTGGTCGGCCTGCTTCGCCGGCACGCCTTCACAGAGGCCGGGAATTGGAACAATCAGGGCATGCAGGAGATCATCCTTAAACGTTACCGCGACTTCCTTAATGTCCGGCGAGAGTCCGGTCAGCTTTTCTTCCAGTTCGGCGGGATTCACCTTCTTGCCGTTGGGCAGAACGAGGATCTCTTTCTTTCGGCCGGTGATGAAGAGGTAGTTGTCGCTATTGAGATAGCCCAGATCGCCGGTGTGCAGCCAGCCATCCACGACCGTTTCGGCAGTGGCTTCCGGATTCTTCCAATAGCCGGGAAAGACGTGAGGTCCCCGGGCCTGGACTTCGCCTTCGACGATGCGAACGGAATCCGGCAGGCAGGGATTGCCGCAGGCGCCCAGGCGGGTGTGGCCGGGACGGGGAAAGGTGATCATCGGCGCGCATTCGGTCATGCCGTAGCCTTCCATCACTTCGAAGCCCAGCACGGTGAGGTCGCGCGCCGCCTCGCGGTCCAGCGGCGCGCCGCCCGATACCATCTGGCGCAGACAACCGCCGAATTTCTTCTGCACCGGCGCGAGCAGGATCCGCGAGACCGACTGGCGGCCGATCGCGGCCGACAGCTTATACAGCAGGCGGCCGACTGGCGACTTGTTCAATTTTTCCATCATGGCTTTGCGAAGCAGGGAATACAGACGGGGCACGCCGATCATGATGGTGGTGCGGTGCCGCTTCATGGTCGCGACCATCTCCGCAGGATCAAGGGAGTGCGCCATGATTACGGAACTGCCGATATAGAGAGGGCCCAAAATCGTTCCAACCAGCGGTAGGATGTGATGGGCGGGCAACAGCGCGAAGAGTCGGCTGCTGGGTTTAAAAATGGCGGCCCGGTCGCAGATCAACTCCAGATTCACCAGAATATTGCCGAAAGTGAGCATGACGCCCTTGGGGGCACCGGTGGTGCCGGACGTGAAGAGAATCGCAGCCAGAGTGTCCCGGGCGCCGGATTGAATGGGGGTGTCCGCAATGGAACCGCTTGGAATCGCCGGGAAGTCCGGCGCATCCATCATCACGACGCGCGCAGGAAGCTCTGGCAGGCTTTTCAGGGCCTCTAAGACGACCGCGTGGGTCTTTTCGGAGCAGAAAATAGCGACCGGCTCGGTCTGCTCCAGGATGTAAGCCAATTCGTTGGCGGGGCTGAAGCTGTCGACAGGCACCACGACACATTTATTCCGCCAGATGGAGTAGAGGGCCGTGACCCATTCCGGGCGGTTCTCGGAGAACATGACCACGCGTTCTCCGGGCGCGGAGAAATAGAGGGAAGCCAGGGCCGCGGAATGCGTCAGCAGATCCGCAAAGGATATTTTATCCTCTTTCCAATAAATAGCCGTTTTGGGTAGCGGGCGAAGCAGCGTGAAAGCGGGGGGCGGGGCAGGATTCATACGGGGACTCCGGGTTAGGTTTTATCGCTGCAAGGTGAAGGTGAACTCACCGTTTTCCGTTTGCCGGATATAGCGGCGGGGCAGATTACTGAACCGTTCAGGATGCCAGGAATGGCTGGTGAAGAGGTCCGTCTTCCAGACCAGGTGGGTCGATTTCAGATGCTGGCGCTCAAACGTGTCGCTTTCCGAGATGGTCTGGATGTCGACGGGCTCCACGCGGCCCTCTGCGATCTGGAGAACACGGACGGGGCGGTTTGTCGGCAGGAAGTCGGCGGGAGTGTTTCCATAGAGGACCAGGGAGTTAAAGTCGTAGTCCTCACGGGCGATAAGATTGGTGGAGAGGCCCTGGCGGTCCCGCCGGATCACTTCCAGGATTCCATCCTCCCGGAGGGTTCCGGAGATATCCGTCTGTTGGGGGCCATCTGCGCGGCGGGTGGCCAGACGCACCACAGTGCCGTCGGGGCGGAAAGAGGCCGACATCGTTTCCGAGTAGTGGTGCAGGGCAACAAAGACGTGCAGATCCGCTTCAAAGGAGGTGGTGAGGGTGGTGAGGGCCGGCGATCCGACAATCAAAACCGTCTGGGTGGCGACGGGCATGCCCTTGAAGGTGACCTGATAGCGGATGGTGGTAGCATTGCCAGCCGCCCACGATATGGGGCCTCCCGGCAAAATGAATAGGCAGGCCCAGACGAATAAACGGGTAAAACTTTTCATGACTGGGGGGATTCTACAGCATCCCCCTCCATAGACACAATCCAAACCCCCAAATATCTATGCTCTCAAGCCGCTTGCTTGCACGATCACATCAAATGCGCCCCACGCTCTTCTTCTGTCTCCAGACACCACCCCTTGATTTCTTTCTTATCTTGGTGTGAGGAAATCTTATCCTAGAGGATTCAGAGAGCAGCCGTCTGAATACTTCTTCGTGGGGCATCCACTGTCGCCGGGCCTATGCTGGGCAAATAAATCGTGAAAATGGCGGTTACAAGCCTTGGTAGGGCGGGTTGGCTCAACCTGCCGGCGGGTCGGATCCCGGCGACTTGGGCCCAGTCGCCCTACCTGTGGCTGAAGAATTCAACATTCAATAACCAACACTCAATATCCAGAGATTAAGGGGCAGCCGAAGAGGGGCCTGGAATGCGAAAAAGCCCGGCGGAATTCCGCCGGGCTGTGGAGTCGACCGTCTTATTCACTCGGTGGGGGAATCGTGACCTTGAAGATCAGGAACTGGTTGGTCCGGGTCATCGGGATGACGCCATCGGTGCTCAGGTTCGTGCCCCGGTTGCTCCAATTCCAACTGTCACCGACCAGATTGGACGGTGCCGTATGGATCACGTAGGAACGTGGCGCGGTGGAGTCCTTGTCCATGGCCAGGGTCAGGTCATTCCCCGAGATGGAAATGGCCGTGATCTGAAGGAATGAGTTTTCGTTGGTTGGGGAGGTGTCGGACCAGTATTCCTCTTCGTTGGTTCGGCCGTCACCATCGAAGTCGTCGGTGAGGCCGCCGTCGACACCTTCCGGATCCATGCCGGCGCTGGTGGCCCACTGATTGTAGTCGGTGGGGTTCTCATACGGGGTGACGGTGATGGAGATGAGTTCCTCATCATAGCCATCGATGCCGGTAGCGGTGAAGAGGAACGAATGGGTTCCGGTCTCATCCGCCGCGGGCGTGAAGGAGAAGCTGTTCGGCGCAGTGAACGTCCAGTTATTCGTGGCCAGCGAACTCTGACAGGTCAGCGTGACCGTGTCGGCTGGATCTTCGGTGACCACCACGCTGATGTTTAGCGTGTTGCTGACAACCAGTGTGCGGTTCGTGATGGGCGCGATGATGGGTGCGGGAATCCGATCCTCGTTCGCAAACATGTCGTTGACGTTGGTGGCGGTCATGCCGGCGGTGCTGTCAAGCAGGCGAATAAATTGGGCCTGGCCGCCGCTGAAGCTGGCATTGGTTTGGAAACCCACATAGATGCCGTTGGCAATCAGGGTGCTGCCGGTGATGCCCGCGCCCCACAGGAGGTTGGTGGGTGTGGTGGAGCAGATATCGACCACATTATAGACGTGCGCGGGATCGATACCGAACCAGTTGGCACCGGCGTCGGTTGTGGTATCGAGTTTGAAGCTGGCCGCGCGGGCGCCATCGCTGCGGAAGTCGTTGTTAATGAAGGCAATGACCACATCCTGAGTGGCCACGGATACGCCCGGCTCCTGGAACTTCGCCACGGCGAAGATGTTGGGGTTCCAGTTGGTGGTGGCGGCATCGGCGAGGAAGTAGTTCTGTTGTGACTTTAAGGCCGGGGAGTTTTCACGCGCCTGGTTGATGCGGCCATAGGTATCGTGGATGTCCATGGCCCAAGCTGAGTTCCAGATGTTGCTCATGTGGTTGTAGCGTTTGAAGTTGGGGATGGATTTTCCGAAGTTCGACTCATACCGGTCAAAGTTGTTGGCCGCATCGATCCCGAAGTCGGAGCGATTCCCGATGTGGTGAATGACCTCACTATACTCATTCGTTGTATAGTAGTCATCCGTGTTGCCGGCGCCGTATTCATTATAGTCGTTCTGCGCACCCATTTCCTGGCCATAGAAGACCATGGGGACGCCGCCCATCGCGGCATTGATGGCATAGGCATAGGCGAGAGACCACTGGTCATCGCTGGGAAAGATCTCGTCATGGGAGACGAGGGTCAGCAACAGCGGTGACAGCTCATAGGCATTTTTCCGGTTGTCGAAGGCGTTGTAGATGACGCTGGTGGTGCGGTCGGGGGTCGAGCTAGTCTGGTCGTTATAGACGCGGTAGTTGAAGAAGTCATTCCGCCAGATATAGAGGATGTTTTCATTGAGGATATCGAATTGGCGGGAGGAGCGATAGCCGACGCCATGCCGGTTGGAGCCATTGACGGTCCGGTAGCCGTCGAGAGATTCGGCCATGAACAGGAAGTCCCACTTCACGCTGCGGGTTTTGTTGATGGCGTACTCCCAGAAGAGACTGGGGAGGCCCTGCGCGAAGTCGCAGCGGAGGCCGTCGATGCCCTTGTAGGATTCGCTCTTGGGGGTGCCGGCTGGATGGCCGGTCTTCTCGAGCCAGTAGGTCGGGTAGGAGGCGAAGTATTCCCAGAGTTCGCGCGTGGAGTCGCTGGTGAAGCCTTCGAAGAGATCATCTTCGCGGAGGTAGCGGGCGGACCAACTGCTACCCCAGACCCAGTTAGGGTCAGCGGCGGGTTTCTGCACCAGGCAGGCATAGCGGCCAAAGAAGAAGTCGGCGGCATCAGACCACTTGCCGAAGTCGATGCGGTCCGGGGCCACTGCGATGTCGGAGTCATTCGTTGTGTTGAAGTATGTGGCGGGATCTCCGTAGCTGTCCCGTTTGGAGTACCACGCCGGGCGCACGGCGGAGATGGGATTGGTCGGATTGACGGTCACCCCCTGGGAGGTTTTCAGGTCCAGGTCTTCGCCCATCTGCCCAATTTCACAATCCCATGCGGAATGGTTGAAGGTGCCGTCGAGCATGACGCCGATGCCGTTGGCATCATAGTTGGACACAAAGTCGGTGAACTCGGTCATGGCCTGACTTTCCGTGCTGGGGTCGCCAAGGACGGGGTTGACCTGCCAGTAGTCTTTCACGGCGTACGGGGAGCCCGGATCATAATCGAGTCCGGTGGTGGGATCGATTTCGCGGCCGATGGTGCCGATAGGATGGATGGGCTGGAGCCAGACCATGTTCACGCCCATTTCGCGAAGTTTATTGGTGCTGATGCCGTTGGGGCGGTCCACATCGTCCAGATACATATTCCGGAAGGTGGAGCGTCCGGCGAACTGGTCGGAGGTCGCTTCCGCCGTGAGAGGGTTCAGCTCGTAGAGGGAGGTGTTGAGGGCTTTTTTGGGCGAGACGACAACGGCGCAGTCGCGGCGCAGTCCGTTGTCCGTGTAGTACACATAGTCGCCGCTGTTGACCTTCCAGCGGGCGTTGATGCGGTAGGCGCCGCAGCGGTTGACCGGCAGCGTGACGGTGTAGACGCCGCCGCCTTCGTCGGTCATGGTGTGGGCGAGATAGTAGGTGTCGATCGAGGTGGGGGTCACGGAATCCGGATCTTCATCGCCGGGAAGCTGGACGAAGTCGCGGCGGTTCAGGTTGCTGAACAGCTCGACATCGCTGAGCACGTTCGTGCCGCCGACGTTGGGCTCGAGACGGACGGAGATGTGCTCCTGGTCCCCCTTGATCTCATCAAGGAAGAAGCGGCGCAGATCGTAGTCGGCGTTGTTTGTGTCGTCGTTGACGATGGTGTACATCACCGGGGAGCCGCCATCGAAGTTGCCATCGGCGGTATTGTCCTCGATGGAGGCGACGGGCACGCGAAGAATCTCGGTCACTTCGATATTTTCGTTCTCATCCCACGCGGCTGGAACTTGGCCGTTAAGCACGCCGTTGCTTTCGCTTCCATAGGCGCCGATGGCCATATAGAGGGTAGAAGGAATGGAACCGAAGTTGTCTACTAGATCTATGGTGCCTTCGAGGTAATTGGTCGGTTCGCCCGTACCGTTGGTGCAGGCGGTTGTGCCCGTCGTTCCGGCCCATGCTGAATAGCTGTTCTCTCCTTCTCCAGAGAGGAACGGCTGGTTGGTGGTGTTTAAGAAAACATAGCCGGTTTTATACCAACCGGGCATGGAGGGGCTCGCATCGCTGAAGTTAGTGGAAATATAGATGCAGTGATCATTTCCGCCCCCTCCCGTTCCCCACGTGGCTACATAGAGGGTGGTCCCGCGGACGGCCGCCCACAGCTTCATGCCGTTGTATTCGGCGATCTCATAGGCAGCGCTGTCGAGCTGCGCATCCATGATGAATTCGGGGCCTTCGGCGCCAGAGACATTGAACTGCCAGTCGCTGCCGTCCCACGTGCTGCCGCCGTCATTGAAGGTGACATCCACGGAGGTGGCGGTGGAGGGAACCGTGTAGGGGGCGGTCCAGCTGTCGCCGACCGCCGTCATGTTGGTGTCGATGACATCCTGCCAGGAGCCTTCCGTTTTCTTGGAGTGGCCGATGTGCATGACCACGGGGGAGACACCAGCCAGTGTGCCGTCATTCGGGGTGTAGGTGATGGTGACGACATCGCCGGTAGAAATGGACGTGGGGAGGACGGTGGTGACCGACGCAACGGTGCCGCTGCCAGAAGGCGTCGAGGCGGCATCATAGATATCATACTTGTAGATGTTGCCGTCTTCGAGATAGCCCGCGTACACCTCGTCGTAATTGGAGGCGCCGTCGCCATCCATGTCCCCGCGGTCATCCCACTGTGAGGAATAGAACGTGGAGTTGTTGTAGGGGTTCAGACGAGTCCAGGTCTCCCAGCTTTCAGGGATGAAGTTGTTGTTGCTGTCACCGGGCCAGGACTGGTCGGGGCCGGGGGCACCATCATCGAAAAAGGGCATCTCGACATTATCCGGCAGGCCGTCGCCGTCGGAATCGATATGGCCAGCGCCGTAGAGGTTGAAGGTGACATTCAGCACGACGGTATCGTTGCCGTCTACCAGCACGAAGTTGTGTGCGCCGTTGATAAAGTTGCCCCAGAGGCGGTTGGTGACCACGCGGCCTTCGTTGTCGCGCTGGATGACCTGGCCGTCGAAGGTGTTGGTGAAATCGCCGCCATTCCAGGGCAACTCGTAGCCTTCCCAGGTCAGCGTGGCACTGGAGGAGGCGCCACTGGCAATCACCTTGAAGAAAGGCAGCTCCGCCGTGTTGTCGCCCGGGGTCTTATCGGGGCAGCTCAGGGTTAGCGCCAGCGAGGCGTTGTCCTTGGTCTGAACAATAATGTTGGTGGTCTCAGTGCTCTGGTTGATCTGTGCCCGCGGGTTGGCGTAGTCGTATTCTGTGGCGCGCACGCTGAGGGTGTGGCCGCCTGCAGAGAGGCCGGAGACGGGGAATTCAAAGCTGCCCTTCTGGAGCATGGTGGCCTGCTGTTCACCGCCGCTGTCAATCGAAACGAACACTTCATAGGCGGTGAAGTCCGGATTGCTGATGGAGAGCACCCCATCGCCTTTGAAGGTGTCTGGGATATCCAGCACCAGTTCGGGGCCGTGACGGTCCACATACACGACCTTGGTTGCGGTGTTGAAGATCGCGGAGTAGGAGGGGTCCCGCTGTGTGAAAGCGCGGCATTTGATGGTGTGCAGACCTTCTGAGATGTTGGTGGTGGAGAAGGTGAGGGAGAACGTGTCCCCGGCGCCGCGGTCGGTGTTGTGGAAGCGACCGGACACTTCGCCGCGACCGCTGTCGAAGAAGTTGGTGACCGGCAGCTGAACGCCGTTGCCCCACTTGAGCATGATGTTGTCCACGGTGATGCCGGCGGGAACCAGGGTGGCTTCCGTTTCGACGGTGATGGTGTCGGCGGCGATGCGGGTCAGTTGCTGCGTGGAATCGGTTGAATGCACACCACCGGGGTGGATCCATGTCATCGTGCCGGCTTCGCTGCCGCCTTCCTTGACGGTGATGTCCACGCCATCAGCGCAGAGGGGCGCATAGACGACCCAGCCCTGTCCACTGTTGCCCGGGACCATGATGTCGATTTCGCCGGTGCTCTTGACTGTGACTTCCGTGCCGTTGTTGCCGGTGAAATCCTTAAGGACGGTATACGGCGGGAAGGCGGTCTGGAGGGTGCGGTAGATGTCGCCGCCCGAGTCGTTCAGGGCGAGAATCATGATGCCTTCGCCGGCAGTGGCGAGGCCGTCTCCGTTCAGGTCATCAAAGCGTTCCAGAGCGAAGAAATCGCCGTCGTTATCCCAGCGCTTGGTTTCCGATCCGCGGGCGAAGTTGCGGTTGATCCAGACCAGGTTGGGAATGGCGCCGCTGCCGCCTTCGCCAAGGGCATATTCGTCGTAGCCGGGGATCATCCAGGTGCGGGCGGCGGGATAGGCCGTGCGGCCGTTGTCATCCCATGAAATGTTGTTGCCGGTGTAATAGACCATCGGGACGCCGACGTGGCCGAGAATGTAGGCATACGCCAGGTTGGCTTTCCCGCCGCTGGCGAGGGCTTCGTCATGGCCCCACACATAGGTGATACCGGTGCTCGGACCGAAGTCGGAGCCATAGGCGCCCAGGCCGCTCAGGTCGCCGGTGAAGGCGGCATCGGCTGTTTTTTTCATCTGGTAGTCGAGGAAGCGCATCGGATTGCCGGTGCCGTTTTTGTACCAGTATTCAATTTCGCTCCAGGGCGAGAGGATTTCCGCGAAGATGAAGGCGTTGGTACGGTCGCGATCGTTCTGGAAAAGGTCGGTCGGGTCGCCGCCGAAATCATAGCCACGGCGCTGGGTGTAGCTCCACTGGGCTTCATGCAGGAAGCCGCTGCCGCGCCAGCCGAAGAATTCATAGGGGGTATGCTTGCCGGCGTCGAGGCGGAGGCCGTCATAGTCCATCGCATCGCCCAGCCAGCCGATCCAGCGGTAGAGGAGTTCCGCGGCGTTCTCGTTGGTGTAGCCCGCGGGATAGTAGGGGTAGCGGTCGTATTGACCGACATGGCGCAGATAGGAGGTGCCATCCACCAGATCATAAGAGTTGCCGTCGGCATCGGTCCCGCTGCCGGTAAAGCGTTTGGGGTCGCCGTTGAGAGGGTGGTCTTCGGTGCGGATGTCGCAGAGATTGGCGAGGTCTGACCACATGGTCCCGCCGTAGCCTTCCTGGTGATACCACCAGTTCATCCGGGGCGCTCGCTCGAAGTTTAGCGTATTGACATAGCCTTCATTCCACTTCACATGGAAGTCGGTCGCGGTCATCCCGGGATATTCACGGAAGTCGGGGCCGTTGCCGTTGTGGTTCATCACAATGTCGGGAATGATCTTGATATCCATTCCATGCGCGTTGTCCACCATGGCGCGGAGGGAGCCGCGGGTGCCATAGCGGGTTTCACGGGTGCCGCGCTGGGGCACATCGCCGATGTCAAACCGGTCATAGAGATTGTAGCCGACATTCGCCCAGGTTACGCTGGCCCCGGTGGGGCCTTTCGTCGGCGGGGGAATCCACAGGCTGCTATAGCCGATTTCGGCCACCTTCGGCATCTTCTGATACATCTCGTCCCAGTCGGTTTCGAACCACTGGAGCATAACTTCCGCGTGGGAAAGACTGACTAGTGTCAATAAACAGAACACCGTTGCGGTGCGGAGGAACAGAGCGGCAGATTTCATGAACAGACTCCCTCGAGATGGTGGGCCAAACGGCTTAACTCTACTTGTACAAAACTCTACAACAGAATTTGATTCTATGCGACCTCCCCCAAGGGAGTAAAGCGTTTTTTCTACCGTAAGAACGTTTCACCTGCTAACCCCCTTTCGGAGAGGGTATTCCGACGCCCACAATTTTGTAATTGTGAGGAAATTGTTCAGATTTCCTGATTTGGTGGGAAAACTCCTCTATAGAGGCCTTTCAGACTTGTTTTGACTCCTTTGCGTCGTTGTCTGTGGCATGCGGGTTGCGGTGAAAAATGGCCAAAAATCATCCCCAAAGCCCAAATGATGGTGAGATGCCCAAAATCAGGCCCAAATGAACAAAATCGCCCCCTTTTGGCGATATTTCCCGATTTTCGGGTGAGTCTCATTATTGAAAACAGGATTTCCTCTCGCAGGGAACGAAGCGGATAAGACCACAAACACCCAAAATAGGTAAAACTCCGACTTTTTTGGACAAAATCGGCCATTTTCGGGCCTGTTGTGCGATTTCTAGGCGGTCGAAATCCGATCGGCAAAAAAAAGAGCGGACCCAAAGGTCCGCTCTTGTACGAGACTGTCAATCTCGTGTGTTTAGCGTGCAGGGGCCGGAGTAGGCGCCATCGGGGCGGCGGGGGCTTCGACATCGTCGTCGCCCGCGGTCCACTCTTCAAATTCCTCATCATTGACCGTCTGGAAATCCTCGTCGTCCATGCCGTCCATTTCCGTCTGCATCTGCTTCATGAAGTCTTCCTGCTGCTGCTGCTGGGCTTTTTGGACTTCCTGGACCTTCTGCGAGATCGCCGTAATGTCGGCCAGGCTGAAGCGGAGGCGGGACATCATGCCACCGAGGGCCATGTAGGAGACGGTTTCCAGATTGCCCGGACCGGCCGGAATCATGTCGGCATTTCCACTGGGCTCATCGCTGTAGGTGTCAAACAGTTCCATATAGGCCCGGATGGCATTGAAGATCGAGATATGGGAAACATCGCTCAGATTCTTCTCCGGCATCGGGTAGGCTGTTTTCCAGGAGTCGAGGGCGGAAATCGGTGTGGATGTACCGTCGAGTACGCGGTCCACCAGGCCATCGGTCTGAGACGGATCGCCGATGCTGACCAGCACGCCGTTGGGCACCCAGGCCATTTCAGCCTTGAGCTGTTTGGGCAGCATCTCCGGCCACATCCCGGCCATCTGGCCGCCCGGAATCACACCGTAGGTCACGGAGTCCACGGCCACGCCGCGATAGTCGCGCGCTTCCCCCATGGAGAGTTCAATCTCAATGGGGGTGTCCGGGTCGGATGCCGCGGCTTTCAACATCTCGTTGGCACTGGCCACCATGTTTAGGGTCAGGTCACGCAGCGAGGCGGAATCGGTGAGGCCCACATATTCGACCAGGCGCAGGGGATATTTCTTGGTCGGGGGCAAAATCGAGAGTCCGATATCCCCGTTGAGATTCGACCAGTACTTCTTTGCATTCTCCATATAGGTCTGAACGAAATCGCTGCCGGCTTCCTGAGGCATCATCTTCATGACTTCCTCCGCATAGCGGAAGTAGGCCGGTGCGAGGATGTTCATGTCGCCGGCATGCCCGGTATCGGCAAAGAGGGCGCCCGGCAGATTCACCACCGAGGCCGCGGCCGAGGGAGTGCCGATGCTGGCCAGATAGCGGGCGAGGGTCGTGCCGGCCACCGGAGCCACCCGCTCATGGATGTTCAGATTGCCATCGGCCACGCCGATGCCCAGCACGATCTCGTCGAGCTGCTTGGCGATAGCGATGTAGCCGCTGACATAGAGCTTCGCGATAGCCGCGGACTCCGGCGGCGTATCCGGGGTCGTCTGGAAGGCATCATCCAGCCCGGCCTGGATCATCGCCTCATAGGCGTTCATGATCACGGCGGGACGAATCTGAAGGGCGATATCGCCTTCCACCGGCAAAATTGGCGGAAGAGACGGCATCGCCGCTTCGGCCTTGCGGACGGAGGCGGCGCTCTGTGCGGCAATCAGCGTGTTGCCGCGCGGCAGAAAGTAGATCTCTTTCCAGGTCACCGTGGTTTCCGGGGGGGCCACAAAGTGTTGGATGCCTTCGGCGGTTTCACTTTCGTTGGCCCAGCCGGCCGCACCCAGTCCGGCCAGATAGTTGGCTCCCTCGTTTTCGGCCGGCAGCAGAATCGCGGTGTCCGGGGCCGGTCCCTCACTTTGGAAGAGCAGGGCGCGGAGCGTGCCTTCCGGCTGCAGGCCCATGCTCGGCATCGTGCCCAGCGCGCTGTAGAGAATCATCGAGACCATTTCCTTGGGCAGGGGTTGTCCTGCCGCCATGGCCAGTTCTGCGGCGGAGGCCGAGAGACTGTCCAGCCCCCGGATTTCAAGAATTCCCAGTACCGCAGGCGTCTCAGCGGCCCATGCAGGCAGCCAGGCAGCACAGAGGACCGTCAAGGTTAGAAGTAGCGTCGTCCATTTTTTCATCTTTGTTTCTCCCGATAGGTAGATGGTTTTCAAACTCACCTCGGAGTATAGCCTTCTGATGCGCTCAGGAGAAATAAAATCCGATTTGGAAAAGAAATAGTTGCAATGTGAACACGGGTTCAGTTATCTTCAGGGTCAGAAACAGGGAACCTGAGGAGAACAAGATGCCAAGAGACATTCGCCTTGCCGAAAAGATTCGAAGCCTGCGCCAGTTCTGGCGCATGGAACGCCGCGCGCCCACTTATGCGGAAATGCTCGACCTGTTTGGATACAAATCCAAGAACGCCGTCTTCGGCCTGTTGCGCAAGCTGGAAGAGGGCGGCTATGTCGCAAAAGATGAAAACGGCCGCATTGCCCTGCTGCCGAAACTGACCGGGACGGTCCGCATCCTCGGCTCCATTGCCGCCGGGTTCCCCGTGGCCGAGGAGGAGCAGGCCAGCGAAGCCATCACGCTCGACGAATATCTCGTCAAGAATCCGGACAACACCTACATGCTCACCGTGCGCGGCGATTCCATGCTCGATGCCGGCATCATGCCGGGCGATATCGTGCTGGTCGAGAAGGGGCCTTCCCCCAAGCAGAATGACATCGTGGTTGCCTGCGTCGATGAAGAGTGGACGCTGAAGTACTATGTTCGCGACAATGCCGGCGTGCGCCTCGAACCCGCCAACCCCAAATATAAATTCATCCGTCCGCTGCGCTCGCTGGAGATTGGCGGCGTCGTCCGCGCCGTCATCCGGAAATACAACTCATAGCCAATCCGTCCGGCCGGGCTCATTCCGGGCCGTCGGAGGCCCCTTGATCAGTGTGGGACGCCGAAGGCGGTCTGGAGAAGGCGGAAGACCAACCAGACAGCGCAGATGCAGAAGCCGAGCAGGCTGACGGTTTTGCCCAGGTCATACAGCGGGAAGAGCCGTCTGGAATTTCCCCAGAAATAATGGGTGTGCAGAAAAGCCGCCAGGCAGGCGATGGCCGACCCCAGCAGAATGGCATCGGTTCCCGCCACATCCATGCGCATGCCGCCTTGTCCGATCAGGTAGCCCGTTTTGTGGATAAGCACTTTTGCGGCCGGCCAAAGCAGCAGGAGGGGAATCAGGACCCCGCCAACCCATTTGGCCCAGAACGTGCCCGGTGGGGCGTCAGACCACCGATCGACATCTGCCACCGTGTAGTCCCCTTGATTTCTCGTCCACATGCTGCTCATCACTTTTGACCTGATATGAAATCAAAAGGGGAACCCTTCAAAGAAAGGTTCCCCTTCATTTGATCGGAGTGAAACTACTTTTCAGCAGGTGCAGCAGGTGCGGCAGGGGCATCCGAAGCGCCAGCTTCCTTGGTCATTTTGCCCAGAAAATCCGGGAGTTCCAGACCGACTTGCTTGGCGAGGGCCTGCATGGGAGGGAGGGCGCCCATCAACCGGCCGCCTAAGCCGGACAGGCCGCTGCTTTCTCCACCATTGCCACTGTCCCACACAAAGATCTTTTCGATCGGCAGGTCCTGGATGGCTTGCGCCTGGATGGTGGCGACTTCCTTCAGCTTTTCAACAATCAGCAGTGAGGCCGCCTGCTCGGAGCTGGCGCAGGCCTTGATCAGTTCGCGATACCCCTCGGCCTTACCGTCGAGGATCGCCTTCACACCGGCGCCTTCCGCGGTCATCTGGGCCAGTTTGGCGGCGGCTTCCCCTTGTGCGATTCGGATAGACTGTTCCTTCATCGCATCCGCATGAATCAGGATCTTTTCTCTGTTCGCCTGTTCCGGCACAACAATCTCGGCATTGAGGCGCGCTTCTTCCCGTTTGGCGCGGGCTTCTTCCGCCAGCTTCTGGGCGACTTCCTTTGCCACCCGAATGGCGCCGTCTGCTTGCATGCTCGCGGATTCCGCGCGGTTGCGCGCTGCCTGTTCCGCGACTTTCTGATTGGCCACATAGCTGGCTTTTTTCACTTCGGCTTCGGTTTCGCCGGAAACCGCTTCCGCTTCCAGATCGGCCGATTTCATGCGCCGGTCGCGACTCGCCAGGGATTCGCCGATGTCCGCGGCGGCATTCGCGGCCGCCACGGCCACACGCTGATCGCGCTGACGCTCGGCCACACCGGTTTGCCCGGTCTTTTCCTGTTCGGCCACATCGACATTGGCCTGGTTGATGGCCTCCGCGGCCGCCCGGCGACCGAGAGCGACAATGTAGCCGGACTCATCTTCAATATCCCGGATATTCACGTTGATCAGGGTCAACCCGATCTTTTCCAGCTCGCCAGAAACCGCTCCGTTGACCTTTCCCAGGAAAGCCTGTCGGTCCTGATTGATTTCTTCAATCTTCATCGTGGCGATCACCGCACGCATTTGACCGAGGATGATATCCTGCGCCTGATTCTGAATCTCTTTCGAACTCAGACCCAACAGACGGACCGCCGCATTCTGCATGATGCCGTGCTCGTTGGAGATGGCCGCGGTGACGGTGGTCGGGACCGTGACGCGGATGTTTTCGGAGGACAAGGCGCTCTTGAGATCGATGGGGACCACAAAGGGTTCCAGATCCAGATATTCATAGGCCTGAATCAAGGGCCAGATGAACGCCGCTCCGCCATGTATACACCGTGCCGCGCCGCTGCCGGTCTTACCGTAGACGACGAGAATCCGATTCGACGGACAGCGTTTGTAGCGTTTGGAGAGGCTAATGATCAAAATGATGACC
Source organism: uncultured Verrucomicrobiota bacterium (assembly GCA_964526745.1). Taxonomy (GTDB): domain Bacteria; phylum Verrucomicrobiota; class Kiritimatiellia; order CAIQIC01; family Lenti-01; genus Lenti-01. The sequence goes on along the minus strand of CAZGMQ010000017.1, from coordinate 5,794 downwards.
GCCACTCCCAGGATGAGGCTCAGGATCAGTCCCACCGGAGCTCCGGTGGATCGTCTGGCGGATACTTGTGCGAGAAAAAGCAATGAATTCATCTGAAAAACCTTTCTGCCTATTGGCCAATCACGTCAACTTCAACTGATGTCTGATTCATAATGCGAGTCACCCGTACCGGCGTCTGGGCCGAGAGGGGGATGCCGTTCTTCGAACGGGCTTTCACATGGGTCATCACGCCGCTGACGATGAGCTTTACCTCACCAAATCCTTTTTCAGGAATATCCAGATAGACGGTGCCGTCTATGCCCACACAAGAGCTGAGCTTCATGGTGCCGGTATAGATCATCTTTCGCATGCCCCAAAAAACGAGTGCCACGCTGAACATGCCGGCCAGTCCCCAAATCGCGGAGAGTCCCAGCGCGTTGGCCAGAGGCTTCCCGTTATTCAGATAAAGGGCTCCGCCCCAGCTGAACAGTGTGCAGAAGGTGATGATGGATCGAATACTGAGGACCCGGAAAGCCACCGTGGTGTCGGCACCGTCGGATTCCATGTCTCCGCCGTCGGAGCCATCTTCACCATCATCCCCATCCAGGCCGATGATCGCAGAGATGAGCTGCCAGATGAAAAAGACACTGAAGAACAGAGCGACCCCATAAAAGGCCTGATTAATTTGGGCTAAGTTTTCCCACCATGCAGTCATGACCATCCTCCTTCTTACCCGCTTAAAAGAAGCCCCTTGATCCAAACGGCCGATGAATCATTCAGGCTGAATCTATCCCTTATCTACCCTTATTAGGGAGAACCGTAAAGCTGGAAAGTTACCCGTCTGCAGAAAAGCAGACCGTTTCTCAGCGGTCGGATACTCAAGCGGTGCGGGTGAGATTCGGGCAGGCCGTTGGGGACAGACGGAGCACCCGCCTGAGGGCGCAGATGCAGAATCCGTTTCGGTGGACCGTTGTTATGACGTGCCGGCCCGGGCGGCCAGATAGGCATCAATTCGCTTTTTGACGTTGGCTTTCAGGTTGTTATACCAGAAGGAGTAATCGTACCGGTGATACACTTCAGACGGCCACCGCCCCATGTTCACCAGATCCACTTTTTGGGGCGTCTGAATATCGGTGGCAATCAGGGCACCGGTGCCGGTATCGATGCGGGCCCCGGCAAAATGGGGGATGGTTTCAATGACTTCACCGGTGGCGTCATTGAAAAATACCGCTTCGATGTTGTCCGTGCGGGGCGCCGGGGTGCCGTCGGTCTTCCAGTTCAGGGGATTGATCGCCACGGCATCGTCCAGCAGGACAGGCGACCCTTCCGCATTTTCACCCTCGGTATTGAACGTGATAATCACGCCGGTGTCGGTTTCGCCCTGGGCCAGTTTCATCCAGGGATAACGTGTCAGGTCTTCCTGTTTGACGGTATAGCCAATCGGATAGGCCGCCACCATGCGCTCCTGCAGGGCGGGATCCTGCAGGTGGTCCCGTAACAGCTGGATCAGCACCATGCTGCCCTGACTGTGACCGGCCAGAAGAAACGGCCGGTCGGGGTTCAGATGCTCGAGATAATAGGCAAAGGCGCGTTCCACATCCTGATAGCCGGTCTGGAAAAGCGGGTCGGCAAATGCATCCTTTCCGCCGTTGTTCGGTTCCATGCTCTGTGAGGCGGCGGATTGCTGGCGATAGAACGGGGCAAACAGATTGGCGTACGGGGAGTAGATGCCGGCCTGGGCGGTGAGCAGCCCCTCGGCATTCGCCCGCAGCTGCGGATCCGAAATATCCATGTTTGCCGGATCTTCTCCGACATAGATGGTGGGGTAGATATAAAACACATCGACCGCTTCCGTGATGTGTTCCGGTTTGGCCACCCAGGCCTGGTCGCTCTGATAATCGGGTTCAGCGGGGATTTCGGCAGCTTCTGTCATCGTGAATATTCCTCCAAGCAGACAAAAAATAGCAGCGCAGGGTTTCATCTATCAGCCTTTCTTTTTGTCGTTATGTATAACTAATCAGACGCTGAACAGTCTAATAAAGGTATCCTCGCTTCGTCAATCACGCAGGGCCCGGCGGAACCGGGGGCGGAGACGATAACCGGACTCCCGGTGAAACCCGGACAGTAGAATGACGGACGCCTTATTCCGGCAGCTTAACGCCGGTACGGTAGGTGGCAACGGGGAGGAGGTTGGTGACGCGGAGGACGACGGAGGTGCCAGCCGCGTTGCCGGGGACGTCGAGGTTCATCGGCGTCCAGACGATTTGGCCCAGAAGGTTGGTGGTGCGCCAGACGTCATAGACGCGGTTGGTCGAGGTCGGACTCGGGGATTGGATTTCCCACACGTCGTTGGCGAGGGGAGTGGGCACCGGAACATCTTCGGACAGGACGGAACCGGGATTGTTCGGGAGGGTGTTGGCGACGTATTCCGAAAGGTTGTCGAGCCAATCGTTGTCGAGATTTCCGGTGGGGTTGGCGTTGGAGAACCCGCCGAAGTAGGTGATCTCCCATTCGTTGGGCATGCCGTCGCTGTCGGTGTCACCGCCGGTGTGGGTCGCGAGTTTGAAGGTGTTGGTCGAGACCGTCGTGCGGACGTTGCCGTGTTCGTCTTTCGTTTCAAAGACGAAGACATAATTCGTGTGCATGTCCTGGAATCCGACGGTGAAGGGGACGTATTCACTCGTGGGTGAGTTGGGCCAGTTGGTCGCGATGGTCTGCAGCAGGAACTGCGGGTAGGCCGCTGGCGCGATCGAGATGGTATGGGTCAGGTTGGTGATGTAGGTGTCGTTGTCCCAGAAGTCCTCATAGCGGAAGGCGAGGGAGAGCCCGCTGCCCTGGTCATACGTGACGGAGGTCGAGGGGGCCGAGCTGATCGGGCTGTCGGCACGGAAGGGTGCGATGTCGTCGCCACCGCTGCCCTGCAGCAGGTCCAGGTCCAGGAATTGCAACTCATCTTCGTTTAGCACGCTGGTGGTCGTGAGGGTGGCATGGGCGGTTTGGAGGGCGGAGCGGAGTTGGGCGAAGGTGGTGTCACCATACTCAAGGAAAGGGTGGGTGACCGCGATATTGAAGCGCTTGCTGACGCCGCTGACTGTGACATCACTTTCGCCGCTGGCGCCAAGGGTCGTCATCATGGTGGGGTCGCCGTAGCGGGGGGTGCCATCCACAATCGTGAGAAGAACATCGGCTGGCCGGGCGTTGATCAGCGCCATATAGGGGTCACTTGTATCGCCGTCAATCACGCACAGTCCGGCGTTGTAGCCGGTTTCAATCTTGCCATAATGGTCGCCGAGACCGGCGCAGAGCGCCGTGTTCAGATAGACCATCTCCGCCATTTCGCGCGCAGTGAAGACATTCTCAAACATGGACTGGTTCAGTTCCCAGGCATACCCGAGTTCTTCGAGGATATTGTAGCAACCGCTGGCGGTCCAGTCCGGTGAGAGCCCGATGATGACCCCGGCTTCTTTGGCGGCCTTCGCATCGGCGGTGCCGCCGTAGAGCTTCATATTCGACATCGGCGACCACACCAGCTTGGCGTTCACGGCGGCCATCTGGGCGAAGTCGGCGGCTTGCAGTGCCGCGCCGTGAATTATGGTCGTGGTGTGATCCAGCATGCCCCAGTTGCGCCAGGTGGCGAACTGGGCGCGGGCGACGGTGTCGGTGCCTTCGCAGAGATGGATGATCGTGGAGTTGATTGCCCCACCGGCGATCTGCACGAGAAGTTCGGCGCGCTCTGTTGCAGTGACATATTTCCAGGGAAAGATTTCGGCCCAGACGCGGCTGGGGAATTGCTCGATATTGAACAGCATGATGTCCGGATGGGCATATTCGGGGTCGGAATAGTTGCCCTGAATGGCGATACATCCGGCCATCAGTTCTAACGCTTCGGCATACTTGGAAATGGTCTGGTGGGTGCTGTCACTGACTTCAGCGTTGTCCTTCACGGCTTTGAGTTTGATATTTTTCCACGTGGAATACTCACTGGTTGCGGCCCATTCATCACGATGACCAAAGGGAAAATCATTGAACATCAACGTGGGGAACGTGTTCCAGGAGGGGTGATTGTGGGCATCGATCAGACCCGGGAAAATGATGCCGCCGGTATCCAGAACCGTAACGCCGCCGGGCGCGACATTCGTCACGGCCAGGATCAGGTCGTCTTCCACATGTACATACCAGTTGGTGCGCGGGCCATCGGGGGTCATGACCATTCCGCGCAGGGCGTACTCATAGACCGGTCGGCCGATCAGATCCCAGTCACTGCTGGGCTGAATGGAGCGCGTGGTTCCTTCGATGAACACAATGCCCTGAACGGCATCCAGGGTGTCGCTAAGATGCCAGATATAGCGATAGGGAACACGGGTCCCCACGTATACGCTGCTGCCGTCCGTGACCTGCCAGAATTCTTCTCCGCTGTTGACATTGATATTGTTGACCGTGACGTTATTAATTCGGACATATACGCCTTCATACGATTCAGTCGCGAGTTGACTGCCCGTAATGGTGGTCGCGGGGACAGAGAATCCGCTGCCCAGAATCTGAAAGTCGCTGACACTGCTCAGGATGGTCATGGAGTCGGATTCGTTGACCCAGCCTTCCACAAGCACCTGATCGCCGATTTCCGGGCGGTGGTTGACGTCGCTGATATAGATACCGCTCCAAGGCCCACCATTTGGATCTGAAAGGGCATAGCCATACGGATCCGCATAGGTGGCAATGCCGGAAACCGTTACCTGTTTACCGTTTTCCGGCGAGGTGCTGCCGGTGCCGCTGTACTGCACATTGGAGACCGTCAGCGAGGCGCCGATGGTTTGACCGGAAAAGGTGATGGCATAGGCGGGGGTGGAGGGGTCATCGGTGTTCAGCGTGTACACCGCAGAGTGGTAGACGCCGGTGTTCATGCCGGGCGTATAGACGACGGGAACGTCGGTGCTGCTGCCGGGTGTCAGCGTGGAAGGGATAGCGCCGACGCTAAACTGTCCGGTATCCCCGCTCGTGGCGGTAAAGGAGCTGAGATTCAAGGTGTTGGAGGCCCCGGAATTGGCAATGCTCAGGGTTTGCGTTTCGGTGGTGCCGGGCACGAGCGGTCCGAACGAAAGACTGGAGGCCACCGTCAGATTAGGGTCCTCGACCGGCCCGGATCTGACGATCACCATGACGTCATCCAGATACCATGTGCTGAACGAGGAATTGAAGCGGAAGCGGACCTGTTCGCTGAGCGACAGATTGGGCGAGGATTCCAGAGAAAAGATTTCGGTGCTGCCATCTTTGCTGACTTCAAAACTACCGAGGCTCTCCCATGTGCCCCCATCGACGTTATACTCCACAGTGGCGGTCTGCCCTTCCCCTCCGCTGCTGGAATCCACGTAGAATGAAAGATTCGTTGGAAAATCAATCAGCGGTGTTTGCAGGGTATCGCCTGCTCCCAAGGCACGACAGTTGGGAGCACTTTGAATATGACCAGCGTCGGTGTCGTTTGCTGTGCTCCCATCGTTCCAGCCTGAAGGCACGGTCGTGCTGGCATCAAAATTTTCGGACAGGTCCGCCAGGGCGCAAACAGGCAGGAACAGACATCCCAAAACAAAGAGGAAGCCTTTCTGTATGAGCGGATGCAGAGCGGAAAAGGGGAGTCGTTTTGATTTCATAGTGCCTCGAGGGTTGTTGTTGAATGTAACGATTGGATTATGTCGGGGCAAGGGAATGGCGGGGCTTTGGGTCAAGCGTTTCGAGTTTTCCATGGTATGGAAACTATTTTCGTGATTTTTCCACACTATGGCGGGGCCGCCAAAAGGCAGATCTCGCCAATGAGCTGGCT
>CAZGMQ010000016.1:0-53403 GCA_964526745.1 uncultured Verrucomicrobiota bacterium | reverse complement strand
CGGGACGCAGATTCTACTTAAGCTAGTGGTCCTAAAATCGGGGTTAAGCGCAATAGATCTCGTCCAACTGATCTATGATCGGAATGTCATGGCCTTTGGCTCCCGATTTATTGACAAATTGTTGCAACATCTCCCATTCCACCTGTTTCGCCCAGGAAAGCAAGTTGGTGGGGTTTGGAATGGGTAAAATGAGCTCTGCTCCACAATCAGGGCAAAATGCAATATTCCCCCCTGACTCATCCTTTTCAGAATAACTTTTAGCACATTTTGGACAGGTAATTTTCATCGTTATGGCAATTTAGCATAGCTTTACATACTTTACTCCGCCAGATTTGGCAGATCCGACAATTTAATGCGTTTGTAGCTGCCGCGTTTATTGTCTTCCGGGTGTGGCTCGATTCCTAAAATGGTGATTTCTTTTGTCTCAGGACCGTACGTCCAGAACATGCGTCTGGCGCCGGATTTCCGATTCTCCAGATAAGACTGCCACACTTTAAACCCGTAGCGTTTTGACAGTTCATCGATTTCATGCGTATTCAATCCGGGATGGCGCGGATTGTCGCGAAGTTGCCCCATCGCTTTGACCCATTTTTTGAAGAACTCATTTTCTTCTTTTGTAAGCGCCCCCTTGTCTTTGCGCTTTGATAAATCTTTCCAGAGTGCCTCCATCTCTGGCACTCCCATTCGAATGGTGAACATGACAAGTTCTCCTATAGATACTTGTCCAGGTTGATGGGCTCAGACACCATTCCCCGCTTGAAATTCTTTGCCGCTTCATCCAGCGACTTCAGCGTTTTCTCCGAAACGGCTTCCGGTGGAACCAATACACGGGGCTCAAGTAATACACGCCCATCCTGGAACATTTTAACGGCGAAATATTCATTCTTTACACCCCGAATCGTGATTCGGCTCTTGGTATCGAGGTGCGCCTCATACTCTCTCATTACTGCTGTTTTCATTTTCTTGTGCTTTTTCCTTGGAGCTCTTTCGTCTCCATCTCTCATGTCTTTTTACATTTGCAGCGATTGTTTACTTTTTGCGTTTTTGCTGGTGGGATTTCCCACCATTTCCACCCTACGCCTCTTCTCTTTTTCCGCAACTCCAATTTTTGTATTTTGTGCAAATGATTTCAGCAAGACGTGAAAATCCATGTCGCTGAGGATTTGCTGCATGCGACAAGCAAGCTCCTCATCAGGATCTGGCGCTTTCCTCTTACGGCCTTAAAGGCTGAAAATCCTCAAAATAGGGGCTGAAACCTGATATTTGGCCTGTTGAAAACGGATTTTTCATCAGGAAAACAGGAAACGCATGAAAACAGGGTTTGAGGGAGCCAGAAATTCGATAAAATAGGGGAAACGCTGGTTTTTTGTTCAGGAGCGGGGATAGTTTTCAGATCCAAAAAATGGAAAATATCGTTGGTTTTCCCATTTTAAGTGTTCTCGGGGTCCTTTGGACCTTGGTCTTACGTATTTTGAAATTTTCGATCCTTTCCAGTGAAAATGCCGCGGTCGGGCATTTTTCCTGTTTTTCTATCATTTCCTGTTTTCCTGATAAAATCAGGCCTCTGAAATCAAAATGATACGAACTTTTGACCATTTTGGGCTATTTTTGGTCATTTTTGGGTCATTTTTGTCAAAAACAGGCCTCTGGGGCCCCTTTTTGTATTCCTGAGAAGAAAAAACGATTTATTTAACGAGGTAGAGCGTTTTTCTCTTCCCTTCACCGGTAGGATGGTCTATACATGACCATCCTACTGGAATCTCCATGAACACAAATGCTCTGAACATACTAATGGTCCGTATCGAGGAACGGCTCGAAAACGCCCCCTCTGAACCCGTTCAGATTCCCGGTCTCTGGATCGATCCCCATGGCTCCCCTGATGCGCAAAGCGTCGTGCCGGAACAATTTTTTCGCGACAGCCTGCTGAACATTCTGGCGACCCCGCCTACGAAGCGCGTGGTGGATGGCGGCATCCCCGGCGACTGGGGAAAGAATGCCATCGCCTACAATCTGCTGGTCCGCTATGGCGCGGCTTTCGACCTGAATGGCGATGGGGAAATCTCCTGCGAACCGCTGGCTTCCGGCTGGCGCGAAACCGGCACGTTTCTCAAGGCGATCACCATGCTGCCGTTCATCCGCTCGCTCGGATGCAACACGATTCATCTGCTGCCCATCACATCCATCGGCCAGGACGGCAACAAGGGCGACATGGGCAGCGCGTTTGCGATTCGCGACCCCTACGCGCTCGATGAACATCTCGCCGAACCGGCGCTGGGACTCGACGCCGAAACTGAATTTGCAGCATTCGTCGAAGCCGCGCATCATCTGGGCATCCGCGTCGTGGTGGAATTTGTGTTCCGCACGGCCGCCAAGGATGCGGCGTGGGCGAAAGACCATCCCGAGTGGTTCTACTGGATTCGCGCAGATGTGGCCGACCGCAAACCCGGCGAGCAGAATGAAGACGCCTATGGTACGCCGCTTTTCGAGCCGGATGAGCTTCGTGAGGTGTATGATGCTGTCGGCCAGGGCCGGTTCCATGAACTGCCGCCGCCGCATGCGATCCATCGCAATATGTTCACGGTTCCTCCCGCACCGGAAACCCTCCGGTTGGAGAACGGCTGCTGGCGCGGCACCGCTCCCGACCCGCGAACCGGCGAACCGGTGGCTGTCCGCATTCCCGGTGCGTTCTGTGACTGGACGCCCGATTCCTCCCAACCGCCCTGGACCGACGTCACCTATCTCCGCATGTATGACCACCCGGACTTCAACTACATGGCGTACAACACCGTCCGGATGTATGCCACGCAGTTGGGCAAGCCGGAACACATCGTTACCGGGCTGTGGGACAAGATTATCGAGGTGATTCCGCATTACCAGACGCACTACCGCGTCGATGGCGTCATGATCGATATGGGCCATTCCCTGCCGGTGGAACTCAAGCAACGACTGGTGGCACGTGCCCGGCAGGTGGATCCAGACTTCGCACTCTGGGCCGAGGAATTCAATCTCACCCCGCATGCCCGCGAAGAAGGGTATAATGTTTGCCTGGGTCCCTTCATGCAGACCTGCCGAGACCGAAACAACTTCCGCAACTGGCTCCGCTGGATCCATGAGGACGGCCTGCCGGTCCCTTTTATGGCCACAGCCGAAAATCACAACACGCCCCGCGCAGTTCACTGGGAAGGAGGAACCGCTTTTACCCGTTATGCCCAGACTCTCGGCGCGTTTCTCCCCGGCGTGCCCTATCTGCACAATGGCATCGAGCTGGCTGAATCAACCCCGGCCAACACCGGTTTTGACTTCACCGATGAAGAAACCGCAGCCCTGCCGCCCTCGATTCTGCCGCTCTTCAGCGCCGCCGCGATGGACTGGACCCGCAAGCAAACGCTCGTGGAGGACTTCCGTCGCATCCACGCTCTCCGGACGCAGCATCCCGATCTGTTCGCAAATGCCGATGCGGGATCGCTCACGCCGATTGAAACAGAATCCGATGCCCTGGTCGGCTATACCCGCCAGACCCCCGGGGCCCAAACCGGTATTGCCCTTATCGGCAACAGCGACATGCAGAATCCGCAGCCGCTGAAGCTCGCTCATCCGGAAGCCACCACTGATTTGCTGACCGGCGGTGCCCTCCCTGCGGCCCTTGAACCGGGGCAGGTCGTGGCCTACGCGTTTTAAGCAGCCCCCCTCCTGCGACACGGATTCGCTGTCCCCTTCCGCTTAATCCTCCCGTAGCCAGAGCATTTCATAGGGAGCGAGTTTTACGGCGCCATGACTGGACACCGTCCGATCTGTAAAAACATCCTTGAAATAGTGAGACAGGCCTTCTGACCGCCAGCCGGACAAATCCGTCTCCTGCTCCTGATCTGAAAAATTGGCCAGCACCGCCAGCCGGTGCCCGCCATGCTCCCGCAAATACCCCAGCACATGAATGTTCTCGCATGGGAGCAGACGCATGGTGGCGCCTTGTAGTGCGGCCTGCCGCTTACGCTCGTGAAACAGGCTGCGCAGCCCTTCGTAGTGCCGATGATGAAGCGTGCCGGGCTGACAGACCTCCTTCTCGTACAGTTCCCAGTCCGTTTTTGGACGATGGACCCAGCGGCTGTCCTCCGCTTTGTCCGGCTGCTCGCGATAGGAGTAATCGTTCAAAACCGCCCATTCCTCACCGAGGAAGATCAAGGCGTTGCCACCGATGCTGCAGATGACGCCGTACATCAGATGCAGGCGGTGCAGGGCCAGGTCCGCCAGGACGGGATCCTTTCGCTGCAGAGCCTGTTCCAGTCCGGCCAGGGAAGCCGCGGTTCCGGAAATGCGCATATCGCCGGTATCCTCGTTGTGCTGGAACGGAATGCCGGTGGAAAATGTGCCTTCGAACTGGCCGGTATAGAACCGGTTCAGGAAATCCCGGTGATCATCCGGCTGGATGCCGACGGCCTCGGCATCGGCGTTGTCAAACGCCCACCCGATATCGTCGTGGCAGCGCAGATAGTTGACCCAGGCCGTGCCGGGCGGGAGGCTTTGCCGATGGCTCAGTGACTGCCGGAGCAACTGCGTCTCCCGGGTGGCAATGCTCTCCCACAGGAGCGCCATCAGCATCGGGTTGTAGGACAGCTGGCACTCCCCGCCGTCGATATAGCGCAGCACCTCATCCGGATGGACGATGGCCTCGGATTTGAAGACCAGCCCCGGCGCGGCAATCCGGCACAGGGCATTGAAGGCCTGGATGAGCAGATGCGCCTCGGGCAGATTCTCACAGCCCGTCCCCATCTGTTTCCAGATGAAGGCCACGGCATCCAGCCGCAGGATTTCCACCCCCGTATTGGCCAGGAACAGCATCTCCGCGGACATGGCACGGAACACCTCGGGATTGGCATACTTCAGATCCCACTGGAAGGTGTTGAACGTGGTCCAGACCCAGCGCTGCATCCCGGGATGCCACGTGAAGTTGCCGCGATGCGCCGTGGGAAAGATTTCCCGCAGGGTGCGCTCATACTGGTCGGGAATCGTGCGGTTCTCATAGAGGTGGTAGTAGTCCATGTGCTCCCGGTCGCCCTCCTGAGCGCGGATGGCCCAGGCATGATCGTCGGAGGTATGGTTGAACACAAAATCCAGCACGAGAGAGATACCGGCTTTCCGGCAGGCGGCCGCCAGTTCACGCAGGTCGTCGATCGTGCCCAGGCGGGGGTCCACCGCACGGTAGTCGCTGATGGCGTATCCGCCATCGCTGTTGCCGTCCCGCGAAGCGAACAGCGGCATCAAATGAAGAAACGTCAGCCCCAACTCCTGGAAATACGGAATCCGCTCGCGCAGGCGGACGAGATCGCCGGCAAACAAATCCACATAGAGCGAGCCGCCGACCATCCGCTCGGAATGATGCCACCCGGGGTCCAGTTCGCGTCGACGGTCGAGTTCATACAGGTCATCCGGGCGCTCCAGCCAGCAGTCCACGGCGGTCAGCGTGATGTTTTCCAGATAAAAATAGAAGTCATAATGATCGCCGTACAGGCGATAAAGCAATCCAAAGAAGCGCTGCCAGTGCTCGGCGAGCCGCGCTTCGATGGTCTCCGTCCACACCTCCACATCCCCGCGGGTCCCGCGCGCCCTCTCAATCCGGCGGCTGATCCGCGGACGAATGCGCTTGAGCGACCGCTCCGCTTCGTAGGCCAGATCCAACTCAGACATTGGGCAGCTCCGGCACCTGGGCCTCCCCGGAGCCGCCGTTGTCCTCGGTCTTCTCAGGCTCTGCCGCTCGCTCGTTCGGGATCGTGATTTGATCCAGGAAGTTGTAAAATCGGATGCCTTCCATGAGGCCGGCGGCGTGGTGGCCCTCGGCAAAATAGATCCGGGGCAGTTTGCGCAGCTTCTCCATTTCGGGCTGGTAATTGCCCACCACCACCCCCAGTGCATTCACGGAGAGCATGCCCTCGTCGTTGCCCGAATCCCCAGCCACCAGAATATGCTCCAGCGGAAGATTCCACTTGTAGGCCAGATGCCGCACGCCCACCCCGCTGCCGGCACGCGTCGGAATCACATCCAGGAACATGCCGTGGGAGAGCACCACCTTGGCCTGCAGCCCGTTCTCACGCAGGATGCGCTTGATGGCCCGAACGCTGGGGGACACGGCCGGATCGATTTGATAGCTGATTTTGTAGGCCGACTGCTCATTCTCGGCCTGCAGGCTAAACCCCTCCAACCCATCCAGCATCTCCCGAATACGGTCGGGTTCCCAGCGGAAGTTGATGTGCTTCTGCCAGCTCTTGTCCATCGTGCTGTTATTTCCATAATAGATTTCTGTTCCTGCCGACGTAATCAACACTTCCGGAGGCGGGATATTGAGTTCCTGCATCATGCGGACCACATCCTCATGGCGCCGGCCCGTGGCCAGACCGAATCCGACATGCATGGGCGCATCCGCAATCAGCTGGAAGAATTCCTGCATGGCACCGTCGTCGCCGGTCAGGGTGTTGTCGATGTCGGCCAGGATCAGGCGGTCGATCTGCTGCATCCGCCTGGACTGGCGTCCGCGGATGACCGTTACCGGCAGATCGGCTTCCCCCAGAACTTCGCGGACATCCCTCAGGTAGCGCTCCACATGGCGGCGCCAGGAATAGTGCGCATACACATTATCCTTGCCGGCCTCTGAAAATTCGTCCCACATCCCGGGCTCGGTCAGCACACGCAAAATCGCCTTCCGGATGTCATCGGGATCCATGGGATCCACCAGCAGCCCGTTCTTGCAATTAGCGATGATGTCGCTGGGCCCGCCATCATGGGTCGCCACGATCGGCACGCCGCTGGCGGCGGCCTCGAGAAGGGTCAGCCCGAACGGCTCGGTAAAGGCCGGGTTCACAAACACGCCGCGTGTGCGGGCGATCCCGCGGTAGAAGGCCGGCACGTCCTCCACCTTGTGCTGTTTGGGATAGGCCACGTTGCCATAGAGATCGTACACATCGATCAGCGTCAGAATGTGACTCAGCACCTTGCGTTGCCGGGAAGGCATGGAGCGGATGTCGTCGCGCGACCCCAGGATCAGGACCAGGTTGGCCGCTCGCTGCATCGGCGGCGATTCGCCATAGACCTTCACCAGCATTTCGAGGTTCTTCCGGTCGTCCGGCCGGGCCATCGCGACGACCATCGGTTTGTCCGGCTCATGCAGGAAGCTGCGGATATCCGCCTCCATTCCCGACTCCGGCTCCCCCCCCTTCGACGGGTGGAACGCGGTCAGATCGACGCCCGGCGGGATGACCTCCATCCGCTCGGGGATGTAGTTCTCGTATTGCTCGTATTGCTCCTTCACCTCCTGGCGCGTGCTGGTGCAGATGAGCGAACAGGTTTCGAGGGCAAACTCCTCGGCCTCGATCCGGGTGGAAATGTTGAAGCGCGATTCGATTTTTTCCGGGCTCATGCCGGAATCCAGCAGGCGCTGGCGTTTTACACGCCCCAGCGAATGACCGGTGAAGATGAAAGGAACGCCCAGCAGGCGGGACAGCTGCCCGCCCCCGTACCCGGCGTCGGCATAGTGGCCGTGAATCACATCCGGCACGCGCCCGGACTTCCGGAAGTAGTTCAGGCACTGGTCCACAAACACCTCGATGTAGGGCCACAGCTTCGTCTTGCTCAGATACCGCTTGGGGCCGAACGGAATCCGGATGATCCACGCCTTATCGGCAATCTGCTCTTCCAGATGCGCGTAGTCATCCGACACGCGGTCATCCACCACCTGACGGGTGATCAGATCCACCCGTTCCACCCCCGGGTCGGCCGAAAGCTCCCGGGCCAGTTCCACGACATAGCGAATCTGCCCGCCAGTGTCCTCGTCCCGGCCCAGTTCCAGGTCCTCTCCGCGGATCAGACCATGCAGACTGATCAATGCGATGCGCAGTTTTTTGACTTCACTCATGGCGATAAAACTCCTTGTTATCTGTCGTGGCCCCGTTCAGGCCGCATATTCTCGAAGCAAACCGGCCGGCGCTCTCCACAATCTCCTGCGCAGGAGTCCCGCGCAGGATGCCATCGATGGCCACGGCGGAAATGGAATCGCCCGCGCCCACGGTATCCACCAGCCGGGGCAGCGGCGGCGCGGGCGAACAAACGGCCTCGCCGTAGTCGCCCTGGATCCGCAATCCTTCCGCGCCGGCGGTCAGCAGCACGTTCCGAATGCCATAGGTATCCCGAAGCTGTTCAATGGCCTCCAGACACTTCTCGAAGGAGATGGGCTCTCCTCCCAGCACGGCGGAAAGCTCATTCAGATTCAGCTTGAGCCAATCGGCCCCCTGCATCCATTTGTTCAGCCGGGCGGCCGAATCGTATGGCGGACGCAGATTGACATCAAAAAAACGAACCGCCTCTGAGCGGGATTGAATGGCCTCGAACGTCCTGCGGCTGGTTTCACTGCGCAAGGCCAGCAGCCCGTGATAGAGAAGCCCCGCGGTCGACAGCCCCTTGTCGCCGATGTCATCCCACGCCCGCGGCATGCAGATCTCGTAGGTCGGTTCCCCGCCCTTCAGCCGCACGTGAACTTCCCCGGATGGATGATCCGGAACGGTCTGCAGGCCCTCCATCCGCAGATTCCAGGCCGCCATCCGATCCCGAATCGTCCGCCCATCCGCGTCATCCCCCACGGCGCTGACCAGCATCGGATCCTGCCCGAAGCCTTTCAGCCCCCAGGCCACATTGAAGGGCGCGCCGCCCAGCACCCGACGGCCATCCGGGAATTCATCGAAAAGCACCTCGCCGAAAATCAGCAGCGGAACGGGTCCGGACGGACGGGCCGGTTCCGGTCGAACGACGGCTGAATTCTCATTTTGAATATTTTGAGTTGGTTCCATGCGACTCCGTTGGAGTATAACCTTATTTGATGCAAATTTTCAAGCCAGACCGCCATATTGCACCCCGGGTGCTTGCCACAGATCTCGACGGGACCTTGATTCCGTTGCCCGGCAACGAAGACAACAAGACGGCGCTGGAAGGCATCCGGAACGCCCGGAATTCCCGGCAGCTTGGCCTGGTGTTCGCCACAGGCCGGCATTTCGACTCCGTCCTGGACGTCATGCGGGAGCAGGTGCTGCCGACACCCGACTGGATTGTCTGTGATGTCGGGACATCCATCTACCATCGGACACAGGAAACCTTTCTGCGATACGCTCCGTTCGAAAGCGACTTAGCCGAACAGACCCAGGGAACGGATCGCGACGCCATTGAATCCGTGCTTGCACATGTCGAAGGCCTGACCCTGCAATCCGGCGAACGCCAGCAACGATTCAAGATCAGCTTCGACTGCCCGTCTGAACGAACGGAGCCGCTGGCCGCACTCATCAACCAGAGACTCAGCGAAAAGAACATGCCCTTTGCCTGTCTCGCCAGCATCGATCCGTTTCAGAACCACGGCCTGCTGGATGTCCTGCCCGTCCGCGCATCCAAAGCCTCCGCGTTGATCTGGCTCGCGACCCATGCCGACTTTCAGCCGGACGAAGTCGTCTTTGCCGGCGACTCCGGCAACGATCTCGCCGCCTTGACCTGCGGATTCCGGGCCATCGTCGTGTCCAACGCCGCCCCCGGACTGGCCGGACAGGTCAACCACGACCTCGCCGCACGCGGCCTTGCCGACCGTTGTTTCCAAGCCACCCGGCCCGCGACCAGCGGCGTCCTGGAGGGCATCCGGCACTTCGGCCTGATTCCGGACCTGAACTGATTTTCTGCTGGCCCGCTCCCGCCGTCGCCGTTATGTTGAATCTGTGTCTAG
The DNA here is from genome assembly GCA_964526745.1 of uncultured Verrucomicrobiota bacterium. GTDB lineage: Bacteria > Verrucomicrobiota > Kiritimatiellia > CAIQIC01 > Lenti-01 > Lenti-01. The sequence continues at coordinate 43,661 of CAZGMQ010000016.1, read as the reverse complement.
TCATGGACAGCAACAGCCTTTGGCGCTGGTTTGTTTTTGCGGGCGGCTCGCCCGCTCCCTGCTGCGGACGGTCCTGATCGCGATCGTCATGGCGGGTTGCGGCCCAGACCGCAGCCATGACCCCCGGATTGTCCGCGTCTGGTGCCAACAAGGGCAGGAATCCGAGAACCAGGCCATGCGCGCAATGGCAGCGGCCTTCAATGAGGCCCACGCCGTCCAAGGTCTCGAAGTACAACTCACGTTCTTCCCCGACTTCCAGTATACCGAGAAGGTGTCCATCGCCGCCGCCGCGCGCGACCTGCCGGATGTGCTGGCACTGGATGGCCCCACCGTGGCCCAGTTCGTCAACGCCCGCCTGCTGCGGCCCATCGCGGAAACGTTCAGCGCCGAGGAACTCGATGACTTTGCGCCGACCCTCCGCGCACAGGGGACGATCGACGGCGTGCTCTACGCTCTCGGTGCGTTCGACTCCGCCATGGTCCTCTACTACGATCGCGACATGCTGGCCCGGGCGGGAGTCCAACCGCCCGCCGGATTCGCAGGCTGGAACTGGGACGAGTTTCTGGCCGCCTGCGCCCAGTTAAAGGCGGCGGGCTTCGATCCGGTTTCACTGCACCTGGATATCACCGGGGACGAGTGGTACACCTATGCCTTCAGCCCCGTGGTCTGGTCCGCCGGCGGGCGGTTGATCAGCACAGACGGCCGCCATGTCCTCGGCGTGCTGAACCGCCCGCAAAATGCGGAAGCCCTTCGCCGCTGGCAGGAGGTCTTTGAGCAGGACTACGCCTCTCGCTCCCCCATCGATCCGGATCCGTTTGGCAATGGCAAGACCGCCATGGACTGGTCGGGGCACTGGATGGCCCGCTCGCATCTCGAACACAAGGGCGCTCGGCTTGGCGCCATGCCGCTTCCCTCCCTGGGCGACCAGCCCGTCGCGGCCTGCGGGAGCTGGTGCTGGGGCATCACCCGGAACGCCCGCCATCCCGACGATGCCGCCCTCTGGCTGCGGTGGGTGACCGATCCGGTCCACGGCATCCAGCCCATCGTCGAGGCCAACGGAGCGGTCCCCGCCCGCCGCTCGGCCTATCCGCTGTTCCCGGACTACGACCAGACACCGTTCCTACTGTTCCGGGAACTGCAGGCGCATTTCGGCCAAGCCCGTCCGCGCACGCCCTTCTACCCCACGCTCACCCAGCAGTTCGCGGCCGCGCTGCGCGATATCGCCCGCGGCGCCGATCCCCAGGCGCGCCTCGACCGCGCGGCCGCGCAGGTGCAGCGTCTCATCGATCGGAAGGAGGCGCAGCCATGAACCTCTCCTGCGTTTCCAAGCGGGCGGTCCCCTGGCTGTTCCTTGCACCGGCCCTGAGCCTGCTGGGGATCTTCACCCTCCTGCCGATGCTGCGGGCCGCGGGCTGGAGCTTCACCAACGCCGACCTGCTCCAGGTCGATGCCGCCCGCTGGATCGGCGGAGCCAACTACTCCGATCTCCTGGCCGACCCCCGGTTCCGGCAGGCCTTCTTCAATACCGCTTTTTTTGCCCTCATGGTGGTTCCGGTGCAGGCCGCGCTCGCGTTCTTTCTGGCCCTGTGGGTGAACCGGCCCGAACGCCATTGGCGCTGGCTGCGCACCGTGTTTTTCATCCCCGTCGTCGTCTCGATGCCCGTGCTGGCCGTCCTCTGGACCATGCTCTATCAGCCCATGCGCGGCGACCAGATGGGGCTGATCAACTCCCTCGTCACCCACCTCGGGCTCCCCGCGCAGGCCTGGCTCCAAAATCCACGTCTCGCGTTGCCGGCCCTCGCCTTCATGTCCATCTGGCAAGGCCTCGGATTCCAAATGATGATCTTTCTGGCCGGGCTCCAGAACCTCTCCGTGGACCAGCTCGAAGCGGCCAAAATCGACGGAGCCAACAGCCGCCAGCGCCTGTGGCATATCATCGTGCCGGCCATGCGCCCTTCGATCATTTTCGTGCTCACCGCCACCCTGATTCTCTCGTTCCGGCTCTTTGTACAGCCCTATCTGATGACCCGCGGCGGCCCCGAGGGCGCCACGGTATCCCTCATCCAGGTCATCTATGAAACAACCTTCCTCGGTCGTGAGGTGGGCATGGCCTGCGCCGGTGCCATGCTCTTCCTTCTGCTGGTCGCGGCCTTGACGCTGCTCCAACGGCTCCTCGCACGGGAGGTGCGCTCATGAAGCGGTGGATCGGATGGACCGTGAGCGTGGCCGTGGCAATCGGATTCCTGTTGCCGCTGATCTGGATGCTGCACGCCTCGTTCCGCCCGGAGTCCGCCGTGTTTGCCGGCGGCTTCCGTGCCCTGCTGTCGGGACACGGACTGGGTCTGGGCAACTATGTCGTCGCCTGGCGCCGGGCCGCCCTGGGCATCGGCCTGCTGAATTCGCTGCTCCAGATCGTTGGCATCCTCGGACTGGGCCTGCTGTTCAACAGTATGGCCGCCTATGCTCTCGCCCGGCTCGAATTTCCCGGGCGCCGCGGCCTGTTCGCCCTGATGCTGGTGCTGCTCATCCTGCCGGTGGAGGTGCTGGTCGTCCCCCTGCTGCTCACCGTGCGCGACCTCGGGCTCACCGGCGGCCACGGCCGCACGCTCGCGGCGCTCATCCTGCCTTTCGCCGTCAAGGCCTTCAACATCTATTTTCTTCGCCAGCACTTCCTGGCCCTGCCGCGCGACCTCGAAGAAGCCGCCGTGGTGGACGGCGCCGGGCCCTTCCGGATCTACTGGAGCGTGGCCCTCCCGTCCATCCGCCCCGCCCTCGCCACCGTGGTCGTGCTCGATGTGCTCACCCACTGGAGCGACTTCATCTGGCCGCTGGTCGTCTGTACCCGCGAGGAAACCCGCACCGTGCAGCTCTCCCTCGCCAACCTCTTCACGCAACCGCCCATCCAGTGGGGACAGATCCTGGCCTGCGCCGTGATGGTCACCCTGCCCGTCCTGCTACTTTTCCGCCTCGCCCAGCGCCACATCGTCGCCAGCGACCTCGGCGCCGGCATCAAAGACTGAAGAACGGGCTCCTGGTCCTCCCCCGCACAGGTCTTCGCCTGCTCCTTCTGATTCCGGCACACCTCATTGACGTGCCATCCGCCACGGCATAGGCTGAATACGGATGAAAGTTGAGACCCGACACCCATGCCCTGAGGATTGACCCCGTTCCTGACCCAGCATTAAGCATTGCGCCCCGCGAGCAAAGCTGTAGCGTGGGGGATATGAATCAATATCAACAGCAATTGCCCGAGTTCAACCCCGTTATGGTCAAACGTGGGGTCCGCCTGTTCGTCCTTGCGGCCGTGATCGCATTGGTGGGGTTTGCCCTGAAATCCATGGTCTACAGCGTGGCGCCAGAAGGACGCGCTGTCATCCGACGTTTTGGAAAAGTGGTGAGCATCAAGGATCCCGGACTTCATTTCAAGTTGCCGCTGGGAGTCGATGTTGCAACCTTTGTCCCCACCGAACGTGTGCTGAAAGAGGAATTCGGATTCCGAACCATGGATGCTGGACAACGCACGCGATATGCCAAAACGAAAGACATGACGGAGGAATCCCTGATGCTCACCGGGGACCTGAATGTAATCGATGTGGAGTGGGTGGTGCAGTACCGCATTACCGACCCAGTGAAATTTCTGTTTGAGGTGCGGGATCCTGTCGACACGATCCGGGACGTGTCCGAGGCGGTGATGCGTCGGATCGTGGGCAACCGGCTGGGCAGCGAAGTGTTGACCGTGGGCCGGGTGGAAATCGCCGACGACTGCCGAGTGGACATGCAGAAAGTGTTGCAGGGATATGATCTGGGAGTGAGTATCGAGCGCATTGAACTGCAGGACGTGACTCCGCCGAATTCGGTGAAACCCGCATTCAATGAAGTGAACGAAGCCCGCCAGGAGAAAGAGAAGCTGGTGAACGAGGCCGAGAAGCAACGGAATCAGATCATCCCCAAAGCCCGCGGGGAGGCCGACCAGACCATCGCGGAGTCCGAGGCCTACCGGGCGGAACGGGTCAACCAGGCCCGAGGCGAGGCAAACCGCTTCACCTCTCTTCTCTCTGCATATAAAGAGGCCCCGGACCTGACGCAGAAGCGACTGTATCTGGAAATGATCGATCGTGTATTGCCGGAAATAGGCCAACTGTACGTTTTAGATGAAAGCGTCAACTCGCCATTGCCGCTGTTGAACCTCGGTGCGCCCATGCTGAACGGAGGCTCGAAATGAAACACCCCTTCCTGAAAACCGTTTCCGGAGTCGTGCTCGCCATCGTGTTGTTCGCGGGTGGGATCACCTTGCTGTCGGCGACCTATTTGGTGGATGAGGCAGAGCAGGTCGTCATTCTGCAGTTCGGCAAACCCGTGGGGAAACCGATCTCGGAGCCGGGTCTCCACTTCAAAGTTCCCTTCATCCAGGATGTGCTTCGCTACGACAAGCGGCTGATTGCCTGGGATGGGGAGCCCAACCAGATTCCCACCCGCGGGCGAGAATTCATCTCTATTGACACCACCGCCCGCTGGCGCATCGTAGATCCGCTGCAATTCTTGAAGAGCGTGCGGGACGAGCAGGGGGCCCAGTCGCGTCTGGACGACATCATTGATTCGACGGTGCGGGATAAGATTTCCAGCACGGAACTGACCGAAATCGTTCGTTCCAAGGACTGGGAGGTGACGAAGGAGGATTTGGAACGGGTGCGGGGCGTGCAACCGGATGCGGATGAATCCAGCTTGACGGAAAAGATCCGAGAGGGACGCAACACGCTGACCCGGGCCATTCTGGAGCAAGCCAGCAAAGGCATGCCAGCACGTTACGGCATTGAGCTCGTGGACGTCCGAATTAAACGGCTCAACTACATCACGACCGTGCGGGAACAGGTTTTTCAACGAATGGTGTCTGAACGCCAGAGGGTGGCCGAACAGTTCCGCTCCGAGGGCCAGGGCGAAGCGTCGCGCATCCGGGGGGAGACCTCCCGTCAACTGGCTACCATTCGTTCCGAGGCCAAACGGAAGGCAGAGGGCATTCGTGGCGAGGCCGATGCGGAAGCCACCCGCGTCTATAACGAGGCCTATACCGCTGACACCAAGTTCTATGCCCTGCTGCGAACCTTGGAAAGTTACGAGAAGACCCTGGGAAAACAGACGGTACTGCTGATCAGTTCGCAATCGGATTACTTCAAGGTGCTCCGAAACATGGCTCCCTGACGAAGAAACTCAGCCCCCGATGCGTGGGATCTGACGTTGGGCGAGCCGGGCCAACACCCTTCTGGAGCCTATTCCCGTGGGGCCGCGGACGTCCCCACGGAAAAGACTCAGGAGTAGCGTTCGGCGACAAAGATAAAGCTATGGCCCGAAATATAGTTTGCCGTGATTGATTCATGACGTTTGATATGTTTGACTCATGAAAAGGGGCATGGACATAGACGGTGGCAATCAAAATATTCCTGTCACTATATTTGTGTTGATTCCTGCTAAAGAAACGGGAGATTTATGGATATTTTCTTAAAACAATTCCAGGAGATTAACTGGGAACAGATCATTTCCATCTGCACGCGAATCGCACTTGTTCTGTTGTTGGCATGGGTGGGCCTAGTTGTCATAAAGAAGATATTAAGCAAACTTGAAGGTCGTCTGCTCGAAGAAAGTAAAAAAGAAGGCGAACCCCCTTCGGAGTCTGCAAAACGGGTGCAAACCTTGATTCGCCTCATCAGACAGGCGGCCTATATTGTTCTGTGGTTAACCACATTGCTTGTTGTACTCAAAGAGGTCGGTGTTGAGGTCGGGCCGATCCTGGCAAGCGCCGGTATTGTAGGGATAGCGGTTGGTTTTGGGGCACAGAATCTGGTCCGGGACTTCATTGCAGGATTTTTCTTCATCCTTGAAAATCAGGTTCGTGTGGGTGATGTCGCCATCGTCAATGGAACGGGTGGCCTGGTCGAAAGAGTAAATTTTCGCACTATTGTGTTGCGTGATTTGGGAGGGGTTGTTCATATTTTCCCCAATGGCACGGTCACGACACTCAGTAATTTGACCAATGATTGGTCTGCCTATGTATTTGATATCGGAGTTGCCTATAAAGAAAATACCGACACGGTGATTGAAGTGATGCGCCGCGTTGGTTCTGAAATGAAACAGGATGCAACTGTCGGCCCCTATATGCTTGATGAGCCGGAAATTTTCGGCGTGGATAAATTTGATAATTCTGCGGTTGTGATTAAAGGCAGGATTAAGACAAAACCAATCCGCCAATGGATGGTGGGCAGAGAATATCTGCGCAGAATCAAGCTGGCTTTTGATGCTGCCGGGATTGAGATCCCGTTCCCGCACCAAACCCTCTATTTTGGGGAAGCAAGCAAACCATTTGAAGTCGCCCTCTTAGAAAAGCTGAAAGGCGATAAAGCAGTCACATAATTTGTTGATTCACAAAGGCTTCCACCATTCAGAATGGGCATACTTCTTCATCTGCTAAAACGCCTCCGCGGATATTGATCCGCTCAGCGCGCAGTCATCAACTCTCTATCAGGAATACCGACGAGGATTCTAAGGGGGTACCCGATATCAGGGGACTCGGGAAGGTTGGTAGGATGAGCTCAGTTAAGAGCCGGGCCATACAGTGCGCGGAACAGGACCAACAGGAGGTAGATGATGTTACGCAGTATATTTAAAATGATTGGGTACAATCTAGCAGCATCGGATGGAGAGATTGGGACCGCTTATGATTTCCTGTTCGACGATCAGGAGTGGACCGTTCGCCACTTGGTGGTCGATACGGGAACATGGCTGCCGGGCCGCAGGGTGCTGATCGCACCGGAAGCCCTTGGAAAAGCGGATTGGGAGAAGCAACTGCTATCGGTTGAACTGACCAAAGAGAAAATCGAGAAGAGTCCTCTGGTGGATACCGACAAGCCAGTCTCCCGGCAGCAAGAGATCGAGCTGTATCGCTACTTCCCCGGGACGCCCTACTGGGGGGAAGGAATGGGAGAGCTCCATCCCGTTCCTGAAGCGTTCGCCGTTCCCCGAGATCCTGGCATGAAAGTTCAGAAAGAGGACCCTCACTTGCGCAGTGTGAGAGAGGTGAAGGGGTACCATATCTCGGCGGCTGACGGGGAATTCGGCCATATTGATGACTTCATTGTCGATGACGAGTCCTGGATCTTGCGCTATGCGGTTGTGAACACCCGAAACTGGCTGCCGGGAAGGCGCGTGCTCGTATCCCCGCAGTGGTTCAAGAACATCAACTGGTCCGGGCGCAAGGCCAGCACGGACTTGAAACAAGAGAGAATCAAAAACGGGCCGCAATACGATCCGGCCGCTGTCGTGAACCGGGAAGTGGAAGACCAACTGTACGATTTCTATGGAAGAACGAAGTACTGGATTCCATAGAACCGTTTTGCGATCTCGATTTCCATCCGCGGGGACGCAGCCCGAAAATTCCCGACGCGGCATGAAGAACGTCCCTGCGAACATAGAGTTCGACAGATTCGCGCCCATACGACAGGTCAAGACCCGCATCGGTATTGCCGCTTAGCACGGCAATCGCCGATGCCCCGCCCCCCTCCTGCCCTAGGCCCATTACGTCCCCGCGGGCACGGAAACCCGCACCGTCGTTCCTTTACCGGGAGCTGATTCAATCTCCAGCCGCCCCCCCAGGTCATCGACACGTTCGCGGATGTTGAACAGCCCGAAGCCCCCCTCATCGTCCACCTCGAACAGGTTTGCGACCGCAGGGTCGAAGCCTTTGCCCGTATCGTGGACTTCGACAACGGCTTCCGTGCCGTCAAGGGTGACCCGTATCCCAATCCGGCATGCTCCGGCATGCTTCAGCGCATTCATGACGAGTTCCCGGGCGGACTGAAAGAGGAGACCACGGAGGGCATTGCCCAAGGTGCGGAGCTGATCACCCGCCTCGACCGTGATGGCTTGGCCGTGAAGCGCCTGCTGTTTGTCGGCGAAGCTCTGCAGGGCCGTTCCGAGGCCGACTTCATAGAGCAGCGGAGGCGTGAGATCCGCCATCAGACCGCGACATTCCGCAATGCCCGTATCCAGCAGTGTCCGGACTTGTCCGATCTTGTCTCGTTCTTCGGCAAGCCCCGCCGCATCGACGGCCGCCCGCACTCCCCCGAGTCGAACATTTCCCAAGGACAGCGTTTGAATGACCGTATCATGAATGTGGGTGGCAATCCGGTAGCGTTCCTGTTCTTCAACCGTGGCGAGGCGGATGGCGAGTTGGCGCAAGCGCCGGCGATAGAGTTCGGCCTCACGTTCCAGGCGGTGGCGCACCGTGATGTCGGTCCCGACACATAGGATCTCTTTCACTTGCCCCTGCTCGTCCCGAATCGCCCGGTTCGACCAGTGAACCCAGACACACCTGCCGTCTTTGCACCTGGCTTCACTATCGTTGGTCCCATGCGCTTCCGGGTGGGCCGCGGCCTCCTCGACCATCCTCTCCAGGTCGCTGCCCTCCGAGTCGATTTGCGGAAAAATGGTTCCGATCACACTCTTGCCCAATATCTCTTCGGTAGAATACCCTAAGAAAGTCTGAGCATATTCGTTGAAGAACGTGATCCGGCACTCCGGCGTAATTCTCATAATGATGCTGCCTGCGTTCTCCACCAGTTCACGGTAGAGCTGTTCGCGATCCTGCAGGTCCCTCTGGGCCCGCTTCAACGCGGAGATGTCAACAAATGAGGCCATGCGACCGATGGCCTTCCCGGCTTCATCCCTGACCGTCGTGCACGTGACCATGACGGGGAATTCGCTCCCATTTTTGTGACGACTAACCAATTCCTCCGGCTCCCCCGCCACTTCAGTCATTCGTTGCTCGACATCGGCGAGCGATCTCAGATTCGAGTCCGCGAATAGTTCCGCTGCATCTCGTCCGAGAACAGCACGGAAGCCATCATACTCAAACATGGTGGCAAAAGCCGGATTTGCATACGTGATTCGGCCGTCGGTATCGGTGAGGATGACACCGTTGAGTGAGGACGCGATGGCCTGAAAGGCGATGTTGCGGTCTCGTACGGCTCGGGTCATCTCTGTGGGATCCTTCGCCGACCACGAGAAGTCGCGGAGGGTCGGTTGCGATAGTTCATATGTTTTGTACTTATGCTCATGCCTGTTCGGTCCGTGAGGAAGATGTAGGCAGTCTAGCTCGGCAGTCGGCTGAACGCAAGTTCTCGGTCATCGACTAAAGACTTTCGAAGGGCCTACTCAGGGCTGGCCTGATTGGAGAAACAGGGGGCTGGCTGTATTCTGGTGTCTGAAAGGAAGGCACTATGCACGCATCACCAGAACAAAGGGCCGGAGACAACGATTCACGAATTCAAAGTCATGGACAGGGAGCGGGGCCCCCGTCACCGGAAGCGGTCGAACGCAGGGCTCGCGAGATTGCGATGATTGAAGCACGCGCTCCTGACGCGGTCACGGAAGACGACCGTACGCGTGCGCAACGTGAGCTTCATGGCCAGACGCTTGAGCTATCCTCGGACGAAAACCGTTCCGATGTTGTGGCATCCAGCAACCCGGCCAACATAGCGGTAGAGACGGGACACAAGGTAGAGAACATATTGCCGCCGGATGAACAGCTGATGCAGGAAAAGGAAGTCATGGAGGGACTCTGGGAGGCCGAGCATGAACACATGTTTAAGGGGCAGAACCCTGAAGAGGAGGAAAAGCAGTAATGGGATAGGGGCTACGAGCGATCCAGGGCGATATGCCGTAGATTACAGCCATGAGGTCAGAGGGGGCGCCTGCATGACAGATACGGCCCTGGCCGCGCAGACGCAGTCTCTGGCCTGTGACTGCGTTCCGACCCCGGATTCGGTGGTTTCAACAGGTATGTGAGTCTTCTGGGTGCACTAGTCTGTCGTGGGACCGTGCTGGCTGTGAATCTCACCGCCGGCATGATCAGCATCTTGCTGGCGGGGCCGCTGTTGATGGTTGTCGTTTCAGTTGTGACCTGCGGACTGCTCTTTCTGACCACTTCCGTTATCTGGCGAATGATTCGAGGCGCTTTCGGGAAGAAGGGCGTAAACAAGAAGCACTCAACAACTTGTTGGGAGCACAAACAAATAAAGGAGTAAGAGAACATGACAGAGCAGAAACAGATATGGAAATGCAGCGTATGCGGGAACATCGTCGAGGTGCTACACGAGGGTGCCGGTGAACTAGTCTGCTGTGACGAACCAATGAACCTTCAGCAGGAGAATACAGTCGACGCAGCCAAAGAGAAACACGTCCCCGTCATTGAGAGAATCGCCCAAGGATTGAAAATCAAGGTCGGCAGCGTGCCCCATCCAAGCACGCCGGAGCATCACATCGAGTGGATCGAGCTCATCGCCGATGGAAAGGCCTATCGGCAGTTCCTGAACCCTAGTGATACCCCGGAAGCTACGTTTGAGATTAATACCAGGCACGTCACTGCGAGGGTGTACTGCAACCTGCATGGCCTTTGGACAGCCTAATCGCGGCGACCGGTTCAAGAAGCTGGCGGTTCAGGGCGCCCAGGCCAAGCGATTGCTCAGGGCCAGTACGGACACCAAGAATCCGGACTACAGCGACGTGAAATACGTCGAATCGCTCATCAGACTGGACATGTTCCGCAAGATGGGGAATCTGTACAACAAAACCCGCCTCACTCCGTTCGTCAAGAACCTGATGAACCGCTGGCTTGCCTGGGCCCGATAACAATGAGACCGTCCACTAGCCTCACCACACGCCACAAGTTCAAGGAACTGCTTCAATGAGTGAACCCAACTCCATCGTATTCCTGCTCGATGTCGATAACACGGTCCTCGACAGCGATCGCATCATCGCCGACCTGGAGGCGTATCTCACCAGCACCTTCGGTAAAGAGTGCCAGCAGCGTTACTGGAAGATCTTCGAGCAGTGGCGTGCGGAACTCGGCTACGCGGACTACCTTGGAGCCTTGCAACGTTACCGGGCCGAGAACCTTCGCGATCCGGAATTCCTGCAGGTCTCTTTTTTCCTGTTGGACTATCCGTTCGCCGAGCGGCTTTACCCGGACGCGCTCAACGTGATCAAACACCTCGGGGCCTGGGGGCCGACAGTCATCCTGACCGACGGAGACGTCGTCTTCCAACCGCGCAAGGTCAAACGCTCGGGTCTGTTCGACGCGGTGGAGGGCCGCGTGCGTATTTACATTCACAAAGAGCGAGAACTGGACGACGTCGAAAAGCATTATCCGGCCCGGCACTACGTCTTGATAGACGACAAACTGCGCATTCTCACGGCGGCAAAGAAGATCTGGGGCAACCGCCTAACCACTGTCTTCCCGCGTCAGTGTCACTACGCCCATGACCTAGAATCTTTGGCCGCGTATCCACCGGCCGACATCACGGTCGACCGCATCGGAGACCTGCTAAAATACGATTTGCCCGCCCTGCGCGCCGTCGGCCAGGCCGGACATTCCAATATCACTTCAACCCCAACAAAAGAAAAATATAAACACCACCCGAAAAATGCACGAACTGGGCCGCCACTTTGAGCGGCTCTTATTGGATGCCGCGGATTCCCTCATCAGCACACGCTCAGGGCTTTGGACAACGGATCTAAGGGGATGCCCGATAGCGGTTGCATGCAGAGCTGATATTCTATTCACAGAGAGGACAGAATATGTCGTTCTCCAGGCAACAAGGGAAGGAAGTATTTATGACAGCGAAGAAATTCGTGATCCACAATGAAGAGAAACCGCCCACCAGTCCGGACAAAAAAAAGTTAGGGGAACAGAAGGCACCCGCTCGCACATCCGATGAAACCGTCAAGATCGACATTGGCTTGGATAAGGTAGTTCCTGCCGCTTTAGCTGCCCAACCCGGCAGCAAGACAAAGCAGAAGCAGGGCAAAGCAAAGCCTTCCGTGGCGGAGGCATCTGCGCGGAGCGGACCGAAACCAGAAAAGTCCGTCAAGCCGATCATTGTTATTCCAAAGCCCCCGGTCAGAGAAAAGGAATTCAAGTTCCTCTGCACCTCTTGTGGCAAGAAGCTGAAAGCGCCCGAGAACGCGGCTGGACAAACCACGCAATGCCCGGATTGCGGAAACGCGATCACGATCCCTCAGCCCACAGCCGAACCACAGACGCCGAAACAACTCAAGCGAGGGGTCCGGTACAAGAAGCCGAAGGCCTTCAAGTTCTATTGTGTTCGGTGCGGGAAGAGTCTAGAGGCCGACCGTGATCAGGCAGAGACTCAGATCGGGTGTCCACAGTGTAAGAGCGTGATTACTGTGCCTCAGCCGGCCGATGCCTAGGAGTCGAAGCAACCAGCGCTGTTTATCTCGTTTCCGCTTCTGATCGCCAGATGAACAGATATGCCCTATAGACTTAAACCCGATGAGTCCGTTCAGAACGGGGTTCGACGTATAGCTGGCGAGCAGCTTGACCGCGCACTCGCTGAATTGTGGGATGGTGAACTGCCACCGGGTGAGATCATTCACCGGGTGCGAAAACGCTAGAAGAAGGTTCGCGGTCTGCTGCGCCTTGTCCGCCCCTCAACTCTTGGGTGATTCTTCCGGCAGACAAGCTACTCGTTGATACGTTCGCCGATGTATTGCTTTCCCCTTGCGACCGATCGGATGGCGGGGACGAGTTCTTCGTAGGCTCGATCCTTCCGGACGTAGCCGGTGGCACCGGCGCGCAAGACGACTTCAATCAGATTTTCACCTGTGTGGTTGGAAAGAGCAAGGATTCGCGCTGCCGGTTCGTTGGCGCGGATCGCTTCAGTGGCCGCAATCCCGTTCATTCCTGGCATCACAATGTCCATCACGATGACGTCTGGACGAAGCAGCTTTGCAATGCGCATGCCTTTTTCGCCGTCGGCCGCCTGTCCCACGACATTGAGGTCGTCTTCCGCCTCGATCAGAGAGGCCATTTCCTCACGAGTTGCGGCATGATCATCTACAAGCAGAATATTCATCAGGGGCATGTCTCTTTCGCCTCCCATGCGGGGATCATTTTTCATCTTCATTATGTAAAGCATACAATGAGGAATGAATTTTACATATCGGGGGTGTCCTGACTCGAAGGTGCGAATAGCCTCAGGCTTCCACCGAGGTAACGCCCTCGCGGATGGCGTACTTTGTCAGTTCGGCCACGCTGTGAAGGTCCAGCTTCTCCATGATGTTGCGCCGATGTGTTTCTATGGTCTTGACGCTCACACTCAAGGTGTCCGCCATCTCCTTGGTTGTATTTCCTTCAGCAAGCTGCTGCAATACCTCTCGCTCGCGAGCAGTCAAGGTGATGAAGGCGGGATTCTCGCTAATGGATGAGGAAAGTTCAACGTAGTCATCCACCACCCCCCTCGCGATGTCCGGGCTCAAGTATTTCTTGCCTTTCATAACTTCCCGGATAGCGCGAACCAGTTCTTCATACGCCCGTTTTTTTAGGACATACGCTGACGCGCCGACGGTCAGCATTTCGCGCACGAATTCCTTACTGGCATGAGCAGAGAGCGCCACGACTTTGATGTGGGGATTCTCGCTGATGATCTTGCGGGTGGCCTCAATGCCGTTCAGATCCGGCATGCTCACATCCATAATGACCAGATGGGCCGCAACCTTTTGCGCTAATTCGACGGTTTGTGCGCCATTGTCGGCTTCGCCGACCACTTCCATGTCCGTTTCTTTCTGAATCAGGGCTTTCAGACCTTCTCGCATCATTTCGTGGTCATCGGCGAGTATCAATCGAATGTTCATCTCTATCTCCTTGTCGATTCCGGTGAGGCCATAGGAAACCCTTTGCATATCTCTCATCAGCTCCGATCATTGAGAGTATTCTAAGTTATGTCTTGGAAACAAGCGAATCAGGGGATGGTGTAGGGACATCTTCGAATATCCTTAGTCATTGAAAGCACCGCCGCCCGCTTCTTTGCCGTGATCTTTGTCATGGCCTCGTATTGCTGTCGTTCTTGGGCCTCTGAGTGCCCGTCATCATATATGCGCGGCATATCTTGTGGCATTATTGACCTTCTCAACGCCGGCGGGTGTTCTGCTTAAACAAGCCTCCTCCCACGAGCTGTCCAAGGCGTCCTAAGCATATGCCAACAAGTGCATCGACCGCTACAAATGAACCCCCCGGGGCCCAAACCGGCATCGCCGTCCTCGGCAACAGCGACACGCAGAATCCGCAGCCCCTGGTGCTCCCACATCCGGAAGCCACGACCGACTTGCTGAGCGGCAATCCGCTTCCCAAGACGCTGACCCCAGCCCAGGTCGTCGCCTACGAGATCTAGAACGGTCCCTTTCCGTTGACGGGTCCCCTTCCAAAACGTAGGCTGAACCCTCAACAACATCGAAAGGCACCCCCCCCCCATAAAAATCGGCAGAATCATTTCCGGAATCATTGCCCTCACCTATGTGTGTGGCGCGTATTTAATTGCCGAGGGCGAAGCGGCCTTCAAGACCGGGATGTATCTGATCCTCCCCATGGCCTGCATCTGGTTCAGCGACAGCATGGGAACTTCAACAAGTGGCTCGTCGACGCCGGGCTGCTTCATAGCGGCCGGCGGCTGGCTGATCCTGCTGTCTCCAGTCATCTACGGGATCATCGTCGCGATTGGCTCCTAACACCCCAACCCCGCGTAAAAGGTCATTTTCTGGCTCAGCCGCATAGAACGATCTATATGGATTCGTGCGTCAGAAATGGGCTTGCCTGGATACCTGCTTCAAGGAAAGGTGCCGCTCACTTCGCCCGTTGACTCGCCTCGGGCAATGCCTTATCGTCGGGACGCTACCCGAACAAATGAGGGATCGCCGAATCAGGCGGTTCACTTGACGCCGAGAACTTCTGCGGCACTGGCGCGTCAATATCCTTGGTGGTGCAAGTGACCTTGAGCGTTCGATGGAGAATGATATGACAGACTTACTCAAATCCTCAATCTTGTTGCTCGTGCTTCTCAACCCGTTTCTTCTGATCATTTATCTGATCGATGTGGTGCAAAAGCTCAGCCTGGCCGAGTTCACTCGCGTGTTGACCCGTGCCGGGCTGATCGCGACAGCTGTCTTCTGGGTATTTGCCGTCCTCGGCGACACCGTATTTTCCAGCGTCCTGCAGGCGGAGTTTGCTTCATTTCAGATATTTGGCGGTGTCGTCTTTCTGCTCATCGGCTTACAGTTTGTCTTCCGCGGCCCCACGGCGCTCGAGTTCCTTCGGGGTGAATCACGGCATTTAGCGGGTGCCATCGCCATGCCGATCCTCATCGGACCCGGCACAATCAGTGCAAGCGTCATCATTGGCAAACAACACGATGCCATACCGGCATGCGCTACTGTTCTTGCCTCCGTGATGATATCTGTCGTTATCATGGTCGGACTCAAAGCCTTGCACGACGTTGCCCGACCGAAACTGGAACCGTTGATTCAGAGGTATATCGAGATTGCAGGCCGCATCACGGCCCTATTTGTCGGCACCATTTCAATCGAGATGATCATGCAGGGAATCAGAACCTGGGTGCAGAAGTTCTGATGCAAGGCACCGAACAAAGCCCTACACAGATAGTTCCAATGGCCTCAGACAGCCATTGATAAATCGCAAGGGCCGTCGTTGCCTCCCCACTTCACGCTCCACCTGACAAGCGAGAGCCTATGGCGGATTCTCGACCTTCGCGGACAGACCTGCTACAGTCAATCGTGCTCACAGCTTATCTGCAGCCGTTGACACAAGAAGGACAATAGATGGACGACACAGAGACAACCAGAACACTTTCAGGAAAGACCCTTTCACCAGGCCTGGGGGAAGGACCGCTATTTATCTACCGGGATGTCCTTGACCGATTTGATGAGTTCTACGATATCGACGCCGCCCAGGTTGAGGCTGAAAAGGAACGACTGAACCGGGCTCTTCTTCGGATTTCAAATGAACTGGGCAACTTGGCGGAGCGCGTGGAGGAGGAAATCGACTCGGAACTCTCGGGAGTCTTTCGCGCACACCTGGCCATGGTGCAAGATCCTACCTTGAAAACAGAAGTGGAAAAGGAAATTTCAGACGAATTTGTCAGTGCAGGCAGCGCGGTAAGAACCGTGTTCCGGCGCTGGGAACGCCGGTTTCAAGCCATGGGGGCAGATATCGCCAACCAGAAGAGTGATGACATGCGGGACCTGGCGCGGAGACTTGTTTCTGCGCTGGCGGGGGTCCATGCCCATGCCCTCGCGGACATTCCTCAGGGCAGCGTCCTGGTGGCAAGCCGCCTGTTACCGTCGGATACGGTATTCCTTGCCCGAAATACGGCAGCCGCTGCTTTGCTGGAGGTGGGGGGCAAAGGCTCACACGCATCCCTGTTTGCCCGAGAAATCGGCCTTCCGTGTATTGCAGGAATCCCAAACCTGCTGGACACCGTCTCTGAAGGCTCTGTTGCACTTGTCGATGCAGATGAAGCCCAGATTATCTTAAACCCAACCGAGAAGCAGAAGGCCTCCTTCCATGCGAAACGTGAACAGCAGACACAGATAAATGCAAAGGCGCTCGAACGGGCGCAGGAGCCCGCCGTAACTCCCGAGGGGACAAGAATTGCGGTCCTCGCAAATGTGGGTGACGCCGAAGATACCCGGTTAGCTGTCAAAAACGGCGCAGACGGGATCGGCCTCTACCGCCTTGAACAGGTGTACCTGGGGCGTCAGAAGCCCCCGAGTACGGCCGAACTTCTTAAGGAAATGCGGGAGACCCTGGAGCCCGCTACAGGTCTACCGATCTACGTTCGACTGCTTGATGTCGGCGCGGACAAACCGCTTCCTTTTCTTGAAATGTCCCGAGAGAGCAACCCCTCTTTGGGAAATCGCGGCATACGCTTCCTGCATAAACATCCGGAACTCCTGCGTACACAGCTGGATGCGCTGCTCCAGCTTTCAACTGATTTTGACCTGCATATCCTGGTGCCGATGGTTACGTTGCCACACGATGTCGAGGTCGTGTGCCGCACCCTCAAGGAATTGGCATCCAAAGTCTCCCTACCCCACATGCCGAAAATCGGAGCGATGATAGAGACGCCGGCGGCGGCGCTGGCGGCTCCTGATATTATGAGGCATGTGGAATTTCTCAGTTTTGGCACAAACGATCTGACCCAGTACTCGTTTGCTGCGGACCGCGAGAATGAAGCTGTTGATGTCTATT
Organism: uncultured Verrucomicrobiota bacterium; assembly: GCA_964526745.1. Lineage (GTDB taxonomy): Bacteria > Verrucomicrobiota > Kiritimatiellia > CAIQIC01 > Lenti-01 > Lenti-01. Next base: position 26,551 of record CAZGMQ010000016.1, on the reverse strand, counting down.
TTGACGACACCCACGATGTGATTTTTCGCCTCATCCGTATAGTCCGGAATGATGTTCCAACTATTCCTCTCTCGGTCTGTGGCGAATTGGCAGGACGCACCGAAGCCATAACCAGACTCGTGGAGTGCGGGATCACATCTGTGAGTGTTGTTCCCACCTTGATTCCTGCGATCAAGGAGGCTGTTCGGAGCTGTGGCAAGGCATCTTAAGCGGTTGCCAACAAGTGCATCGACCGCTACAAATGAACCCCCCGGCGCCCAAACCGGCATCGCCATCCTCGGCAACAGCGATATGCAACACCCGCAGTCTCTCGCGCTTCCCCATCCGGACGCCACGATCGACCTGCTGACCGGTGACCCGCTTCCCGATACCCTTGCCCCTGCGCAGGTCATCGCCTATTCCTATTAGGCCACGCCCCGCAGCGTTGGCTGCAACCGCCCCCTCCGCCCATCCGATACCCCGTTGGAAGAGGCATCTTTCTTCTTCTTTGCGTCTCATTTTGACCTAATGTGGCCCTGGGACTTGAAATAGAGGCGAACAAGGCGCATCTTATACAATAGAAGACCACGGAAGAAACAGACGGTTCCGCCCATCGAGGCGGAATCCAGAAGGAGATCCGGATGAAAGAAGACTCGAAGATGTGCGATGCCGCGGAAATGAGCCCCTCCAAGGACGTCCTTCAACTGGTCGACACCTTTCAGAAAATCTCGGCCGCCAAAGAGACCCCCCAAACGCTGCTGAAAGACTTCCGGGATCAGTACAACCGCCTGCCTCCAGACGAGCGCCCCGTTTTCTTCAAAGCCATCCTGTGCAAAATGGAAATCCGGAAGAGCGATATTGAGGCATCGCTGCAGGCCTTGACCGATGGGGATGAAACCGACACCCTCGAATGGGGCAACCAGCTGACGACCCTGCGCAAGGCCATCGAATCCCCCCGGACCAAAGCCTTCAATCAGTTCGTCAACCTGCGCGGCGGCATCAAATTCTTGCTCGACCTGCGCGGCGAAGTCCTGCAGGCCCAGCGGCACGGCTCCGATGAACTGCGTCTGCTGGATCAGGACATCGCCTACCTGTTCAACAAGTGGTTCCAGCAGGGCTTCCTGTTTCTGCGACAGATCACACAGGAATCCCCCTTCAGCCAGATTCAGTTTCTGAAGAAACATGAACTGGTCCATCCCATGGACAGCGTGGAGGAAGTGGGAAGCCGGCTGGGCGAAGACCGCCTGTGCTTCGCCCTATTCCACCAGTCCATGCCGGGCGAAATGGTCATCTTCATCGAAGTGGCCCTCACCCAGGGAATCACCCGTTCCATCAACGACATCATCGGGACGGAAAAGTCGACACTGGCGAAAGCCAACACAGCGGATACCGCCATTTTCTATTCCATCAACAACGCACAGAACGGACTGGCCGGACTGGGCTTCGGCAAGCTCCTGATCTTCCAGGTGGTGGACCTCATCCGCGACACCCGCCCGCAGATCGAAACCTTTGCCACCCTCAGCCCGATTCCCGGGTTCTGGGAGCGCTATCTGAAGCGGATTCTAGAGGGCAACGATGAACGCTTTTTGATGAAGCGAAAGGACGTGGGAAAACTCTTCCCCGAAAAGACCCGGACCGCTCTGATGAGATATCATGCCGAACAGACCGAAATGAAGGCCAAGGATGTCGGCGAAGTTCTGCTGGACCTCTTTTCCGGCACGGTCTGGATTGACGACCCCCGCTATGTGAAATGGATCGAGAAACCGCTCTCGGAGCTCGTGTACTTCTATGTCACCAAAGAAAAGAACAAGCGCGGGAAACCGCTGAATCCGGTCGCCAACTTCCACCTCGGGAACGGGGCCGTGGTCACACGCGCCAACATCAACTTCGGCGCGAACCGCTCCCCCCGCGGCATGAAGGAATCGTGCGGCATGATGATCAACTATGTCTACTCCGCCCCCTGGCGCCGCCATCTCCGCCGTGCGGTCAAATCCCTGCTCCCGTGGCAGGTCTGATCCCGGAGCCGATGGTGTCACGAGTTCCATTGACCCCCTTCCATCCAAGCCTTATGCTCTGAGGGTCGCGCCGCCGAATCCACGCGAGGGACAGGAGTCAACAGATGAAGAATACAACCGGATTAACCGCCGCCTATGTGCTGAACGGGGGCATCGGCCAACCCATCGGATGGACCGAACTGCACACATGGACCCCCGATCAGGGGCTGCTGTGGATCCATCTGGACTACGCAAATGAAAAGGCGCGGCGCTGGCTCCATCAGGAAAGCGGACTGGATGCCATCTCCTGCGAAGCCCTGATCGCCGAGGAGACGCGCCCGCGGATCGTGCCCGGAGCAGACACCCTTTTCCTGATCCTGCGGGGGATCAACTGCAACCCGGGAGAGGATCCCGAAGACATGGTTTCTCTCCGCATCTGGGCCGAGGAGCACCGGGTCATCACCCTGAGCCGGCGACGCGTCATGGCCATCGAAGATCTGAACCAGCAGATTCAGGCCGACAAAGGCCCGGCCTCGGCTGGTGACCTGCTGGTGATGGTGGCGCATAAGCTGGTCGACCGCATGGGGGAAGTCATCAGCGATCTGGACGACGGCGTGGATGAACTCGAAGGCCTCGTGCTGACGGAACGAAGCTATGAACTGCGCCCGAAACTGGCGGACCTGCGGCGACAGACCATCCAGATGCGGCGCTACATCTCCCCCCAGCGCGATGTGATGTCTCGCCTGCTGAGCGAACGGGTATCCTGGATCAGCGATGTCGACCGGGTGCACATCCGGGAGGTGGCCGAACGCACCGCCCGCTATGTGGATGACCTGGATTCCGCGCGGGATCGCGCGGCCATCACGCAGGAGGAGCTCAACAGCCGTCTAGCCGAACAGATGAACAAAGCCATGTATATCGTGTCCATCGCCACCTCCATCTTCCTGCCGCTGGGCCTCGTCACGGGGCTGCTGGGCATCAATGTGGGCGGAATCCCCGGCTCGCAGAATGCCCACGCCTTCGTGTTTGTCACCCTGGCCCTGCTGCTCTTTGCCGTGGTCCAGTTCCTGTTTTTCAAGTTCAAGAAATGGCTCTAGCGTGCTGCCCCAGAAGAACCCGTTCAAGACTCATGACCCCCGCGACCTTGTGTCGCGGGTGAACCAGGGTGAATAGCCCCCCCTGCTCCACGCTTTCAGCCACCCGGGGCTCTAGCATCATCCTTCCCGAGCCCCCCCCCCCTTGACTCGACTTCGCTCCAAGGCGTAACCTCCGAGTCAACAATGGACCTGTTTACCGACCTATATATCCCTCATATTTGATTAGAGCTGTCACGGCCAAGACTCATTGAAAGAACATAGCCATGAAGAACATATCTGTGATTTGCATTGCCCTACTCGTCAATGGACTAAGCATCTCTGCGTTCGCGGAGAATCCGGCTGAGGTGCCCGCTTTCGGCTCGTCCTTTGCATCCCTTGGCTTTCTGGACCGGGAGTCCTCCACGGTCCTTCCTGAAACCATCCTGGCGGAGCCCGGAACCATTGAAGGATTCCGCCTCGGCGGGCCTACTACTGAACTCAGGGTCGTGCAAATCGAAGAAGAAAGATATGCCATCCGTCTTGGAGATTCGGAGGTGGCGCGGGAGTTCCCAGCCGCATACGATGGGTTCGCTGCGTTCAAGCTCGATCTGGACGACGACGGGCGGGATGAAGTACTGGTCGAGTCTGGCTGGGGCCGAGGCACATCCGTCTACCAGCGCAGTCTGACCGCTTATCGGGTTGTCGACGGCGATTTCAAGCCGATCTTCGATGTTACACTCAACGACTACTTCCCAGTAGTCGGCGAGCCATATCCGGGCGGATGGGCAAGACGCTATCGGCTCCTGCGGGATGGCGACTCAGGACCCGTTGAGATCATGCTGGTTCTGGAAATCCCAGCCGTCCCCGTGGCTACATATGATGCTAACGCCCAGATCGCCATGTCGCGCCGGGAAATGCGATTCAAGCTGGACGGAAACGGGGTGTACCGTCTGAGCGGAGAATTGTAAGATCAACAATCGGCTGAAGTAGCGGAACTAATTTACACTCACACACGGTCAAGCGTGAACTGAGATTTTGTCACAAAAAGTTCATTCCTCGTTTTCGGCCTCATCTTCCGCATTACGCTCATACCAATCGTCGACAGGATCTTTCAATTCGCCTTCATATGCCGGCGTAAAACCTTGAAGATAGAGGAGTTGTCCTGGACGAGTGTCATTGCCTGGCAAGGAGAAAGGAGCAAACTTCTCCGTGAGAATGTCGTTCACGACCGAATCGTCATGGCTCACTTCGCACTGATTGTGCCCTTGGCACAATCGCTCAAGATACTCATATCTTATGCAATCTAGGTTGATCATGAGCCCGATGGAAAAATTAGGAATTTTCCATCCCAGCCCATGCACAACCCATATGTGCGCGGCAAAACAGTTTGACATGGATTCAGGGTGGACATCTAGTTCCACTTCATTCAACACCAGGCCGGTGAGGTCAGAGTCAACCACTATTGCCTCAATTATCAGCGTCGCCATATTATCAGAGCTAAAATACCACACCGGAGAATCTTGATAGCATGGATCGATGCCTTCGGCATCAATTCGTATATTGGTGAGATTACAATGGCGGAAAATGTGGCCACGTGCAAAAAGCATACGAGCATCGCCCACGTCCAGTTGAACACCACTCCAATCGCACCGATTAAACTCGCACTCGTTGAATGAAGGGAATTGGCCTTCCAGGCAAGAGAACACGCAACGCTCAAATTTGCATCGACGGAATATGCTATTATATACATTTTCATTGTCGATTGGGAGGTTCACTCCTGTAAATGTGCAATCGATAAATTCGTGTACCCCCTCCGCCGGCCACCATGCAGGCAGCATCTCCATGACGTCTATTGACGGGGCACTGTCAGAGTCGATTGTAAAATGTGCCTGGTTAAAATGCATATGCTGTCCCTTTTCTATAATTCTACTCGCTCTGCGGACTGTTGGATTTGATCGTCATAGAATGAAATATATTACAACCGTATTCACTTGTGCGTCTAGATGTATTTGTGTGTTTCCAGAATTGGAAGAGTGTCTTTTGCATTGATATTTCTCATAGTTTCAGCCATCTTCCCTTTGTGACAATCGCCCGGCAATTCCATGATTGGGACATTTCTTCGCTGCCGGCAGCCCTTGACTTACTCTTGGAAGGTTGGGCCGGGAACAACCCGCTCGATCTACGAGACATACTGATTGTCGTTCCCACGCGACATGCTGGCCGCCGGCTACGCGCCGAATTAGCCCGAATCACCTCCGAGAAGGGGTCCGCAGTCCTCGCGGGGGCCATTGTTACACCCGAGCATCTCGTCCCGCCCCCTTCTGGAGTGGCAGACGACTCACTGGTCTTGGCCCTGTTAGCGCGGCGGGTGTTCGACCAGCACACAAAACTAACAGCACTCTTCCCGGCAACCGAAACCCAATGGAGCTTTGCCTTTGCCCTGGGCATTGCCGGTCAGATTCAAGATCTTCGGCGCCAACTAAACGAGGCAGGCCTATCTGCCGGCGAGATGATCCCAAAGGTTCCCGAAGACGAGAGGGAACGCTGGGAAGAGATTGGCCAACTGGAGCACGACCTGCTGCAAGAAATCGCAAAGCATGGATTGAAGGATCCGCTCCAGGCCCGGCGGGAAACAGCGGAGCATCCGCCCAAGCCTGTGACATATTCCCAGGTGATTTCCCTGTTTATTCCCGACCTTTCGCCCCTGGCCATACGGATGCTCACTGGGCTTTCCGAGACTTGTGCGGTGGTGCTTCATGTCCTCGCCCCTGAATCTGAACAACATCGATTCGACGAGTGGGGGAGGCCCCTTCCGGATGAATGGGAGAACGAACCGCTACCCGTCGCCGAGAGCCAGATCCACGTCTTCGAACAAGCCCCCGAGGAAACCAATACCCTCGTGGACCTCCTGCTGAAGGCCAAGGAAAAAAGCAGCACGTTGGCCATCTGTGCTCCGGACCCCGCCAATGCCCAGGCGCTGGCCCGACGCCTGCAAATGGATAAATGCCCTCTCTATCTGCCTAATGGCGTGCCTCTGACCTCCACCGCACCAGGCAAATTGCTGAGCGCATGGCTGAATCTCTTGCAGCGGCGCGACTATGCTTCAACGGCAGCTTTCCTTCGTCATCCCGATGCGCAGAAATGGATCGCGAAAACGCTAAGTCTCGCCGATGTAAAAAAAATCCTTATCGAACTCGACAAGTGCCATAAGGACCATTTGCCGGCAACCTTCAACGATCTGCAGCATTTCGCGCACCGAAAGAGTTCCGCGTCCCCCCTCGCCCGAACGGTGGCATTGATCGAACGGCATTTCGACGCAGCGCCGGCCGACTTCCTTGCCAATCTTTATAATTCCCAAGAAGGCTTATCCGAAGATCCCCTTTTCACCGTTGCCGCTCAGGGCATCGCCTCGTTAATCACATCCGCCACCGAAGCCGCCCGCTTGGCGAAACTCGACAACAATGCCACTCGCGACCTGTTGCTGGCCTGTCTGTCTCGCGAACAGGTTTTTCCCAAGCCAAATTCTTCCATCGCTCTCGAAACCATCGGTTGGCTAGAAGCACAATGGGAACCTGCTCCGGCCTTGTTGCTGGCTGATGTCCGGGAAGGCATCGTGCCCGAGACGCGCATCGGCGACGCCTTCCTGCCGGATTCCATCCGGGTCGTGGCCAGCATTCCGGGAAACCGCGAGACCTTTGCCCGCGACCTTTACCTGACTCGCGCCTTGCTGGCATCCCGCACTCCGGAAGGCATCCGGTTTTTCTACAGTCGCCGTGCTGCTAACCAGGATCCTCAGCTGCCATCTCGCCTGCTGTTGGCCTGCCCTCGGGAACAACTTCCGGCCCGGGTTGGCTACCTGTTCGAGCGTCCCGCGATCGGAGCCAAGGCCTCCACCAGCCCACCCCTTCCTCGGCTGATGCTGTCCCCGCCGCCGATCAAGGCCGAGGAGGCTTTGTCCTATCTCCGCGTCACAATGTTTAAGTCTTATCTGGGTTGCCCATTCCGCTTTTATCTCAAGCACGTGTTAAAAATGGAGCCGGCGGACGATGGTGCGCGCGAACTCAACGCCGGACTCTTCGGGACTCTCGCCCATGCCGTGCTGAGCATCCTACAAGATCATTCCGACCTTGCCGATGAAAACAAGATCGCAGCACTCCTGGATCAGAAGTTGGACGAATTGATACAAGAACAGGTTGGCGAGAACCCGCCCCTTGCGGTTCTTGTCCAGATCAGCTCGTTGCGCCAGCGTCTCCGGGCCGTTGCCGGGATTCAAGCCACATCCGTCCGCGAAGGGTGGCGAATCATCGAAACCGAGGCGACATTTTCAACCCAACTCGACGACATGGAAATCCACGCCACGATCGACCGCATCGAACGCCATACCGATGGACGTATCCGCATACTCGACTACAAGACTTCGGATGGAGGTGACAATCCGCTCAAGGCGCATTACCGCCCCCAATCGGAGGAACACTGGAAAGATCTCCAGTTGCCGTTGTACCGTTTCATCTACGAAAAGGCTCATCCCGAGGTCGCACCGGTCTCCGCGGGATATTTCAACCTGCCCAAGGCGGCAACCGACACCGGGATTGCCATGATGAACTTCCAACACAAGAACGGTGACCTCTTCGAAGATGCCATCTCACGGGCCAAACAGGTGGCCGCCGACATCCAGGCAGGCATTTTCTGGCCGCCGTCCGAAAAAACCATCCGCTACGACGATTTCGAACTTCTGTTCGCCCGCGGCTCAACCCTGATCCGGGAGCTGGGTCGGCCGTGAACGGATCCATCCAGATAAGCAACACCGCTATGGCGGCATCCGCAGGAACGGGCAAGACCTTTGCCCTCAGCAACCGCTATCTATCCTTGCTCGCCATCAATACCGATCCTGCCACTATTGTTGCACTAACCTTCACTCGCAAGGCAGCCGGTGAAATTCTTTCGCGCATCCTGACCCGCCTGGCGGCAGGCGCCGGCTCCGATGACGGTTTCGATGACTTGAACCAACGCCTTGCTGAAGGCAAACTGCCCGGCTTTGCCGACCGCGGGGCCACGCAAGATGCACTTTGCAAACTTATCACAGCGCTGCCCAAACTCCGCATCGGGACGCTCGATTCATTTTTTCTACAGATCCTGCGGCAATTCCGTCTCGAATACGGCATTGGTGCGGAGCTTGCCATCTCCGAGGAACAGGGAAACTCAATGGAAGACCTGGTTCTCCAGCGTCTTCTCGATCGCACCGGCTTGCCCCCCGAACAGCGGGACGAGTTGATGGAAACTTTCAAGCTTGCGACTTTCGGAGCCGAAGAAAAGAGCGTCTATAACTCCATACAGCGCCTGATCTGCAATCAATACGAGCATTTTCAGCGCGAGCCTGATACCCGCAAATGGGGCAATCCCGCCCTCATCTGGCCGGAAGACTCCCAGCTTCTCTCTCCCCCGAAAGCCCCGGACTGGGATGTTGTTTTTGCAGACCTTGAGTCCCAGACGGCGGTCCTCACGGACAAACGTGTGCAGAAAGGCTGGGCAAAATTCGTCGATGGTCTTCAGTCCATTCGCAACGGGAGCGATTTTGATTTCCACAACAAAATTGGTGCGATGCTCTACAATGCCTTCATTTTCCCCGATGGGAATCGGAACACTTTTCTCTATTATAACAAGGATATCGCGCTGCTGCCCGAGACCCAGCGCTCCCTGATCGCGCTCTTTGCCTATGTTCGCCATGCAACACTCTTGCGCCGGATCATCCGCACCCAGGGACTATGCAAGCTACTCGAGGCCTATGGCCGCCACCATCACGAACACATTTCTCTCACGGGACTGATGACGTTCAACGACATCGCCCAGTTGCTTGCGCCCTCTGCTGGCATCATCTCAAAAGAACGACGCGACCGGCAAGAGTGTCGGCTCGATGCGCGCTTCGATCACTGGCTGCTGGATGAATTTCAGGACACTTCGATGGTCCAATGGGCCGTCATCGCCAACTTGGCGGATGAAATCATACAAAGCAATGAGGGCAACCGCACATTCTTCTATGTTGGCGACGTCAAGCAGGCGATCTATGAGTGGCGGAACGGCGATCCGCGCCTGTTCCGGCGTATTCTAGACCACTACAACCGCCCCGGCTTGCCAAGGGCCATAGAAGAAGCAACGGCACTGGTCCAATCGTGGCGCTCAAGCCCCGCCGTGCTCGATGCGGTAAACGCCGTTTTCGGTTCTCTGAGCGGCATGGCCCTGCCCCCTAAAGATGAAATTCAAGCCGACTGGCCCGCGATCACAGATCATTGGGCTGGCGAATGGGAAAAGCACATACCGGCCGATAAAAACGAAAATCTTTCCGGTTATGCCGCCCTCCATATCCTGCCTCGCGTCAAGAAAGGCGAGCCCCATCCCGTTTTGGCTCGAACGGTCGATCTCGTAGACCAACTGAGCCAAACTGTGGAAAATTTCAGCCGCCGGTCCGTTGCCATCCTCGTTCGCAACGGCGATCATGGCCTGGATCTACTCGATGCTCTCGCCCAGAAAGGAATCCGCGCAGTCTGGGCCGGCAACTCGCCACTGCTCGACAATGCATTGATCCCCGCCATTCTTTCCTTTGCCAAGTACATCGAACACCCCGGCGACATGCTTGCCCGGCGACATGTCGAAATGTCGCCTCTTGCATCCATAGTTACGCTAATTCCTGCGGCAATATCGATCTGGGCGCGCCTGATCCGTGAACAAGGATACGCTGGATTTCTCGCCCGCATTTCCGAACTTCTCGACCTCCGCGATAGTCCGCTTGAGTTCGGCCGGCTGCGCACCCTGATTGCCCTTGCCGCTAACTTCGACCGCATGCCAGAGCCCACCGCCCTGCAGTTTGTCTCCTTTGTTCAAGCCCAGAGCCTCCCCTCCGAAGAAACCGGCTCCAACATCCAGATCCTCACGATGCACAAGGCCAAGGGTCTGGAATACGACATCGTCGTCCTGCCCTTCATGAGCACATTCGGAATCATAACCGCCAAGTCCAAGCCACCGGTGTTCATCCATGAGCAAGAAGGATCCGAGGTGATTCCAACCATCGAGTGGCTGCTATCATCGCCCGAGACGGTAGCCATAGAAGCCGAACCACCCCTTGCCATGCAATTCGCCCTCGACCGGCAAGGCAAAGCTATGGAAGAACTCCGACTCCTATATGTCGCCATGACTCGCGCCAAGCGCGCCCTGCACCTTATTACCGTCGCCCCTGCAGAAGACAGTGACTCCCTGCGCATCGAAGGTGTCTTGCAGAACACACTCGCACCCTCTCTTCAAGCAGATTCACTAGCCCCGGTCCAAACGTTTGGAAGCCCCACATGGTGGGAACAGTCTCCTGCAGAGGAACAAAGGCCTGAAGCCACGCCATGCGCCCCTCCCGGTTTTGACGAACTACCTCAGGTGCCTGTCGCGCGGCAAATGGAGTCGCATATCGCATCCATGGAAAAAACTCGAGACGAAGGCCGGGCGGGGTGGTTCTTCAGCACGGAAGCCGCGGAAGCCCGTGATCTTGGCACCCGCATCCACGCCTTGTTCGAGCAAATCGAATGGCTGGGGCCTGGCCAGGCGCCCATCTTCGAAGGCGCCAATCCCTCCGACGCCCATTTGGCTGCCAAATTCGTGAAGAATCCCCGCAATCATGCTTTTTTTGAAAGGCCTGTTGGCTCTGTCGAGCTCCTGCGGGAACAGGCTTTTGAGTCAGTCCTCGAAGACCGGTGGCTGTCGGGGAAAATCGATCGCCTCCATCTGGAAAAAGACGCAACGGGCAAGGTTGTCCGCGCCCACATCTTCGACTTCAAGACCGACAAGAAGCCCGATGCCGACCGCCATCGTGCCCAAATGGAAGACTACCGCAGGGCCGTAAGCCAGCTTTTCAGCCTGTCCCACACACAGATCACCTGCACCTTGCTTTTCGTCCGCACCGGCGATGTCATCGATCTCTGAAATCGCTCTGCGGACAGCAAGTATTCTCAGTACGGAACTTGAGACCGGCATGCGCTTTCTGACACTGCGGCTGACTATGGTTAGGGGAAGGCTCAGCGATGTCTCGGTAAGTTTGTGTCAAAACGTGCCGCCAGCAATGGCTTTTTCATCTTAGAAAAGGCATTACTACGTTTAGAGAAAGTCTCCCGGACGCCGTGAACTTTGAGCCGTTCCGATCCAATGTCCTATCAGCCCGCAAACCGTCTGAGACTAAACCATGGAATCACAACCCATTAAGAGCTCAATATATGTAACATGTGTCCCTGGCATTTAGAAAGTCGCCATATGACTTTCGGATGACTTGCTCTGGGTTCGTCCATTAAACGGCCCAAAGTCTCTTAATTACTTAATCTTGGCAAGATAACTCCTTAAATGAGCCTCCTTGTCAATGAACTCTCCTGGCCTGCACGGAAAGTAGTAATTACCATCGCCGCCGTGATCCTCCTCGCACAGTATCCTTCCTGTGGGGTGTTCGATGAGGTCTACGGTGGAAGTAGAATCCAACTTCAGGCTCCCCTTACCTCGCATATGAATGATAATCATGTGTAACGAAGATATTCCGCACACCTGAAGTCGGCAGTCTGGACATTCATAATAATCAGACTCATTAATGATCATTATCGTCTCTTGCCCTTCAAGGCGGCATTGGGGACAAATGCCCTCAAACCACTTTAGGAATACATGCTCCGGCGTGACTTTTCGTTTTTCCTCCGAAAGGGCACGGCCCATCGTACTGACATACTCACCTACAACCAGCCGCAACTGCCTGCTGATCTCCTCATTGATATCGCCATCCTTCACTGCAAGGACCTGCAGCGCCTGGCCATACCGATTCACGCTGATCCAGTAGCCATCATCTGTGTACTCCTCATGTGCATTGTCATCGGCAGAACTTCGCACCTTCTCATATGCATCAATGATTGCTTTGGAATTCATTTTACTCTCCACGTTTTCGGCTTCAGACTGGTTGCCCAGAGAAGTTGCAACGATCTCTGCCGTCGGGCTGGGGACCTCATTGTATAGTACGATTTCCTGCTCGGTCACTTGATGTTGCATATACATTTCATCTAGATAAACCGTGTCGTTGTGATTGATAAGAAACTGCTGTTCGCATTTGAAATGCAGCGTCGACATAAGGGCGTAGAAGCCATCGATGCCAAGGCCCTCAAAAGGTTTCAGCCGCGACCACCCCCTAAGTTCGCATATTTGCTTCATACCTCGTTGAACAACCTCCAGTAATGACTCCGGCCAATTTTGCCGGGGCATGTGAAAAAAGTCTTCGGCTCGGTAGACATCAGCACCAACACGGAGATATTTTTCTGCTTTGGTTGCCATGTACACAAATGTTGAAGGCATACCCACTGGGAATTTATTTTGATCCATCATAGCACGCTCCTGATTACCGCAATTCGATTGCAACAATATTGAAACAACAACTGTGTATTATAGATTTTGTTCACTCTGTTGGCTCGCTTGTAGATCCAAAGCTGGCAGCGTGAAGACCGTATTGGCAAATCCCCCTTTGGGCGATTACGCATTGGTCAAGGGGCAAGGCATAACAACCACAGACTATGCAAGGATGCAGCCGCGCTTCCCGGCATTAATGCGTGCCATGCGGCTCTACAAACTCACCCATTGATGATATAGGCCCATGTCAAGCAGTTGCTCCCGCGCAGGTTCATAGTCTTGCACCATTGATAAATATAACAACTCCACAGCCTCCCCTGAATCTCTCTTCACACCTCGGCCTTCGAGATACATTTGTGCCAGATCATACTGTGCTTCTTTATCCCCAGCATCCGCCACCAGTCTGTACCACTTTGCCGCCTCTACATCATCTTTCTCTACTCCCCGCCCGGCCTCGTACATCATTCCTAAATTATACCGCCCTTCATCCCAGCCCCCCTCAGCAGCCTTGCGGAACCACTGTACCGCTTCAGATTCATCTTTTTCCACCCACTCCCCCTTGGCATACATCTGCCCAATCCTAGACTGAGCATTTCCCTCCCCTTTCTCAGCTGCTAAATGGAGCCATTTCATTGCGACCGTGTAGTCTTTTTCAACGCCTTCCGATCCTCTGATATAAGCATTTCCTAAGCGATACTCGGCATATCTGTTTCCTTGCTCCGCAGCCAATCGGAACCACTTCATCGCCTCCACATTGTCATGTGGTACTCCACCATAGTTAGCAGCATAGTAACCCCCTAACTTTGATTGTGCGCGAGCCACGCCCTGCTCAGCCGCCAAGCGCAGCCATTTAACGGCTTCCTTGAAATCACACTGCACACCACGCCCAGCAGTGGAATAAAGCCATCCCAGATGATATTGGGCTCGTGCATCCCCCCGCTTGGCTTTCTCCTTTAGCTGATTAATTCGTTTTTCGTTCATCATATCCGGCTCCTTTTGGTGGCATCGGCGGCATGAATAGTACTTAGTGCAAATAGTGATGATTGAGACGCCTAAACGCAAGGTCGTTCAGAAAATACTAGGCCTTTTGGGCGCGCTTTTTCACCATAAAGTAGCTATATTCATAATTTTGATATCCTTCAACCGTGTGACATGGCACCAGAATACCGGAGCCACTGCCCATCATACCCGTCACAAAGGTATTTCCACTCTCTTCACACAATGCCCAGCATTTCAACTCCTCATAGAATTCGTCTAAGCCTTCAAACTTAAACGCCATATACCACCCATCCGAATTAATAATCTGCAGTATTTTCATCATCAATTCCCTTTCTGTGATCTATTTAACATCACTAGCTCTTAGATGGAGAAGGACTCTGTCTGATGTATTCCCATCACAGGTCATGAACTAGACTTCTGCTCTCCCACACCGAGTATGTTCCATGTCCATGAAAGTCGATCTTCTAATAAGGCAAGTACATGATGATCTTCTTCTGTTTGGGCTGCATTCGATGCTTTCTGCATGCAACGAGCTGACTCCGCCTGGTTTGCAAACGCCTGCCACCAGACTCGTGCGCATTCCGCCCACTCGACAAAATGCGTTACACGCGATTCCATGAGTTCCACCATGGAGTGTGCCATTCGTACATCGCCGTAGTCCTTAACGCATTTCTGTGCGAATTGAAGTGGTTCCAGTGGATGAATATCAGGTACGCCGAGAATATTTGCCAAAAGGGTTTCAGACTTAACATTGTCATACAACAACCAGTACCAATAACACACCGCTCTAAACCCTTCATCTGGGTAGCTATTTGACGTAACATTATCCAACTGTTTAGCGGCGGCTACACTATCGTGATAACAGAGAATCCACCCTTCAGCAGCACGAGAAGGTGAAAGGATGCGCGACGACTCAGCATCTGCTCGTTCACCTCCTAGAAGGCTAATGGCGGCGCTTTCATCGCCTAATACTTCTTTGCAAAGTAATGCATGGGTCTCCGGCTTCTCGGACGGCTGCGATGCTCCAATATTCGCACAAGCACGTGCTTTCTCCGGTTCATCGAATAAGGCTTGCCAGAGGATATATGCGTCAATCCCATTCCATACGCATTCTGACAGCTCCAAGCCGGCAGCATCCGGAACATACTTCATTGCCAGTTCACGGTCATCCATGACCTGACAGAGCGTTCCTGCCAAAGCCTGCTCGCAGTAAGGATCAGACTCATTCAACACTCGTAACGCCTTAATCTCTTGGTTCACTATGTCCATAGCCATAATCCGGTCATCGAACATCTCGACCCAGCAGCGAGCCAGTTCACTGCGTGAAGGATGTGGGTCCACATCCGCTTGAAGCAATGCTCCGGCCTTGATCAACTCATTTTTTGCCTGCTCTTGATTAGAAAATAGATAATACCAGATCGATGCTGCATTCAAGTGATGCTCGCAAGACGGTGACAGCGTATCAAATACTTTAACCATCACCTCGAATGCTGCCTTCTCCTGCCCAAGGGAAAGACAGTTTATCGCGGCCAGTGGCCACGGTCGCCCCTTCACCCATGGGCTGTCTGCCGCACGGACAATTTCCAGGAATGTCTCACGAGGCAGGTGTGCCAGAATCCGCCTAAGTGGAACACCCCATATGACTGAGCTCAAGAAATAGCGAAGTCGAAATTCAGGTTCCCAGACTTCAAATAATAGCGCGCACTCTTCCAGTCCTTTTACAAAAGGAATCTGGAAACCTAGCTCATTTGCATAAACGAATACAGGGCTACCCCGAGCCACACGAGTCAACCAGTCCAACTGAATTGATTGTAACTTCTTGTTCACTCCACGGCCCTTTCGTTTTTCACAACTGCCACACCACAGTATGTACCCAGATCTTCAGCCCATCCGTTCCGGCGGAACCCCATAGCGCTCCACAATCTCTGAAAGCATGTGGGTGATATTCCTCCAGCTCCCCTGCCGGGAGAGCCGCATTTTGAACTCAGAAAATAATTGAGAAACCTTGTCCTTGTCAGGAGTGACCGTCATCCCTTTTGATGCGGCATAATAGGCTGCAAATTGAATTCGGCCATCGGCTTTCTTCGCGGCTTCAATCTGCTTGTTATTCTCTTTATCGGCCCCCTCCGAAACCTTTTTGTTTGCGGAGGAGCCCGATTTGGTTCGCTTCAGATACTCAGGAATAAACGTGGCAATAATAGGCTCGGACTGATCACCTAGGCATGCAAGAAGAAGCTCATCACCCAGGTAGATAGGACAATACGTTGTAATATTGTTTTTGCTGGATTCCAGCTGCAGTAAGCCGCAATTAACCAGTTCTGAGCAGCTGATTTTGACTTGCCATTGGAACTCAGGTCGATCATTACCTCCATTACCGGCATCCAGGACCTCACACAGAATGGAATGACAATCTTTGCCCAGTAATTGGCCATGGGCACAAAGTGAAATCATGCGCAATTTGGCATCCCAACCAGAAGCATCCTTAATTTTTCCAAAGGTCATCGCCAAAATAGACTTGGGATTGGTTCGGAGAAATACTTTCAGGGAGTCCAGAGCTCCATCGATCGCCTTGTTCCGATCCTCATCTGTCATCGGAGCTCCGCTTGCGGAAATCAACTCCGACGGCTCAATATCCAAGTTAAGTAATTGACCCAGTCGCAACAGATGGCGGATCCCGGAAGATTCGAGGTGTTTTGCAACAGGAGATAAGCGGTCCGCAGCCAACTCGGGCTTAATAATCATCTAATGTCCCCCCAGATTCAGGCCCTCAACGCCGACATCAACCATACTCATAATATTGAAGTATTGCTTATTCACTGAGAGTGAGAATAAGCCTACCTCCATGATTAATCAATATGATATTAGAAGATTTATTATATATATCTATATATATCACAGCTATTTACATCTGTCAACCCCCTGATTTCATGTCAAGCATATTCGGCTCGGACAAGTGCCCCACACCCCCTATAGCTTGTCAGATCATGCGCTCGCGAAATATCGTATCCTTGCGAATGGTCAAGGGAGACTTGCCGCGATCGTATAATGCCAGAGCCGTTCGTGTTCCATAGAATCTAGTATGCCTTCTGTCGCTGACGAGAGCGCTGGTCTCGCTCAAACCAATCTTCAGGCCCTGAGTCAAGTTGGCCAGACCCCGGTTCTCCGATGAACAGAGGTCCTCCCGTCTTTCGCGCATTCTCATTCCATTCGCGTTCTGCTCGTATCTTAATTTCCATATCGTATCTTTGCGCCTCTTCACTCCCAGCGCTCCCTGGCTTTGCTACCGCATTCTCTATGTCGTCCCACTTCTGAGGCTCATTCCCCTCTTTAGAAGCTTTACCACTGGAGGAAATATCCTTAGGAAAAACGGCTCTCCTCGGATTTGAGACCTCACAGAGATTTCCTCGTGGAGATATTTGGCAGATCATAGATTTTCAAGTGTAGATACACACTGTCGTGATAGCCATAGGCTTGTCGTGTGAGCCATCCGATTTTATTGTTGAACCCCTCTTGGCTGGCGTTGGTAAGTTTCGAATGCTTCCAGTAGGCCAGTAAACCCTCCATCCGCTTGCGAATGGTTTTGGCCATTTGCTTGAGACAATGGATTGCGGAGACCTCCGCCTTTTCACACCAGCGCATGAAGGCGGTGCGAGCAAGCTCATAGCTATCGGCCAGTTTATAGATATTGCGCAGGCATTCTTTCATGAAGGAAACGGTTCCGAGCTCCTTGAACTCAAATCGAAGCTTCTTCAACTCTTCCGCCGCATCTTTCGATAAGTCCTCCTCATTTTTCAGCAATAAGAAGCGCTTGCCCTTGAGTTCCATTTTCTGCTCCTCTTCGAGCTTGTTCATGGTGCTGCGACGCAGGGCATTCATGCGTTCATTCATCAGCTTGATGACATGGAAATGGTCATATACGATATCGGCATGGGGAAGCACTTCACGAACCCATGCGCTGTAGGAGTTGGCCATGTCAATGGCAACGGCCTTGATATACTTTGCCCTTCGTTTCAGACGGTTTTGGAAAGGGCGTAACGCCTCCCCCTTTTTGCCTTTACCGATAAAAAGCACGGCCCCCGAGTCCAGATCGCGAACAATTGTGACAAAGCCCATTACCTTGCCCATATAGACCTCATCAATCCCGAGATATTCAACATCGTTGAGGCCGATCCTCCGGTATTTCTTTTCCAGCCAGGCCTTCTCTATGTTCTTCACCGTCTCCCAATGTAGGCCACTGAAATGGGCAACGGCCGTAATGGACATCTGGGCACGCAATCCGAGAACATATCTGGCTAATCTTTTTGTGTGGCGACTAAACCGGTCGGGGCAGAAAGAAAGCGGCTCTTGGGCATAGCTCCCGCACGCATGGCAACGAATCCGTCTGATGGGCACCCGCAACACCGTCTTTCGCAACCCGATGGGCAGAGAGTGGATGTCACGGGTTTTGCGCATGTGAATGACGGTTACATCCGAGGAGTTGCACTTGGGGCAAGGGGGATGGGGATTACTCGATTCCATGATGGCAATCTCCACGCCTTGGCTGCGATCATAGCCTTTCAGATTGAATCCGGCGGTTCCCTGTGTATGGTACATGTGACTGGTTGACATATCTGCTCCCTTTCTTGTTGTGGAAAATTTGAAGGAGACAGCAACCAGTCACTTTTTCAACCCTTATTCGAATTTGAAAAGAGTCCTTTTGTTGGGGATTTTAATTGCACTTGCGCTAAAATCGCAAAACTGCGCCAGGCTCAAGATGTGCGGAATTTCTTAGGGAATTCAAAGATTCTTAGGGCTTTCACTCTTGTTGAGGTCTCAAATCCGAGAAGAACCGGAAAAACCATTTTTGGCAATCCGGTTTCTTTCTCGGTTTTCAATTCATAATCAAATTCAGAAATCTCTCCAGGACCCTTGGTGTATGATATTTCTGCTAAAAACAAATTGTTATTGCCCTTCTCGCAGAAGACGTAAGTTCGAAATATGATATTGGTGTTTTCTCCTGTCTCAATCGCCATTTGTTGGGCGGCGTCATAACCGTTGAAGCTTGAAAACATTGCGAATGTCCCCATATCTCCATTTCGAGGAGTATTAAAGTTGGCGCGAAACATATAGAAAGAATAGTCCATGCCCGTCGCTGAGTCCGTTACTTGAGTTTGTTGGAGATCATTCCAGCCCACTGGCTCAAACTTCCTAAATTCATCAACAATAGACTTTAGCGCCAATTCCACTGGAGTACGGTGCTTCATCGAATCTAATTTTGTGACGATATATCGAATGGGAGGACCAAATATTTCAATCGCCCCCCAAAGGATCAGGGCAGCCACAAAACAGAACACGAAATACAGAATGCATCCATTTCCCGCACGGCTGTTATTACACTTCATAAAACATTCCTCTTTTGGGCCCTGTTCAGTAATTATGCTGACTTCATCTATTTTGACCAACAAATACTTCAGGCAGGTAGATGCTGAACAATATGGAGGATCCATAGTACCTCGGTAATTCATGACGTTGCTTCCGTTTTCTCCTCTTATGCTTCTTTCCATTTCCAGGAAAGTAAATCTTCGCCGGAGAGAACGAGATGCAAGTCATCTCCTTTATTAGCGAGAACGGGTATCCCACTACTTTCCCCGCCCCCCTGTTTCCTATTGCACTCCATTTCTCAGAAGCCTAATAAGGATGTCATGCAGAATATATATGACGCTCTATTCCACATCTCGCCAGCCGCTCGTCCTAATACATCTGGTTTGGGAACTTTGTGCGGCCATAATATCATCACATGCGCCCATATACATGATCAGTTGCCGGTTAAACTTGATGAAGACTCTCTATTCGATGTGAGACGTGTTCACGACGGTAAAGAGGCGACATTTGCCATGCTATTCGGCTCAACGCTGGATGTCCTCGTATTGTCCCCTGACAGCATGTTCGTTGGCCTTGCTGAGGGTGATGGGCCTACCGCATCGGCTTTGGATATGTATTACGAATACATCGACTGCCACACGCCTATTAAACCGGCACTCATTTCATTCAAGCCCGGCTCAAAGACTGCAATAGTTGATGGATTCTTCTTTGCTCCCGACGTAAAGACCGTTCATAAAGCCCAATTCCATTTAGAAGATGGAAGCCCCTACATCCGATTTAGTTCCCATGACGTGCAATGTGGATGCTCTGGCGGCCCTCTATTTACCAAAGAGTTGAAGTTAATCGGGGTACTGACAAATTTAGACAATGCTGGGCAAATTGGGGCCAAAGAGTGTTTCGGCAGACGAATTGACTCCTGTCTTCCCGTATGTGTGTATCCGCAGATGGATTTTGAAACCGTTGTCCTTTAATATGCGTGGCGTAATAATCGTGTCTATGTAAATACTTTTTCTACAGCAGAAATTTATAAGGCGAGAAATGACGAATATTGACAAACTAATAAACGCTTACGGAAAGCGTATAATTAAAATCTCAGCGCGCGATGATATTCCCCGAAACACACGACTGGTGTACATCCTCTTTTGCGATGATGATGCATTGGTTGTTGGTGAGGGAGAATATAATCGTGCTCGCGTAGTATTAGATGACCTTATCAATATTACCCCCAATCACAAAAAAGCGATAAAGGTAAGGCTCTATATATTGTATGGCAAGCAAGACTCTATATTTTCCCCATTTATCATATTATGTGATTCAAAGGAAGAAGCTCAAGAAATTGAAAAGAAACTCCACCGTTTGATTGGTGGTAATGATAGTAAGGTAGCCCCAGAAATTCTAAATGATTTGTTTAATGGAATCATGGAAGACTCGATTGAAAGGCTATTCCTCAACTTAGCTCTTTGCTCAGCATTTGACGGGATCTCTGACCTGAAAAAATGGCGGCGGCAGAAAATCATCAAAGACAGTATATGGGGCAAATTGTGCAAAATACTAAAACTGACTTACAGAATGCCTGACTCTTGATGTTGTCATGATTGGCCCAATTATTTCAGTACTTATCTGTTTTGTTCAATTCGATAGAGAAGTCTGATCTGCCCCCTTCTTTCCCCTTCAGCGACTTTGCCATAGCCTGGCCAAGGTTTTGTATCTCCGCCATCGGTTACTAACAACCATTCTGGCAGATCTTTTCCGGTTTGATGGGTCATCTGCCAAAGAGGACCCTCTTCGCTCCCGAATATTGACCAATTCCCCCCGCGGCCATGGTCGACGAGCACAACAGAATACGGGAGCAGGCCGCTCTGCTGGCAAAACAGCGCATCGAAAGTCCTAAAGGCGTCATCGCCTACATGAAGAATACAAATGCGGTCCGGACCATGATCGTCACCATATATAATTTTTCTTTCCAAAACCGCCCATAGCACAAAGGGGCCAGCGGCGGGTCTAATGGGGTGTGGCCCAGGGTGGAGGGCATGCAACCTATCCCATTCTGTTTGATCGCCCATATGTTCAATAGCATCATACACATCCACCCATGGCCGTGGGGGCTTCGAGGGTTCTAAATGCGGATCAAACCATGGAATCTCACAGTGTTCCTCAAAGCCATCAGGAGTCATATCCGATACTTCCAGATCCCCGCTACCTAGTAGCTGGTAGCCATTGGAATAACCTATTTGTTTTGGGAATTGCAGTTCCTGCAGGACTTCTTCTTTAGTTTTCTGATTGTCGCAGAATACAAAACAATGGGCGGCATGGGACGGGCAAAAACAGCTCATTGCATGACCATCCATTTCGGATCCCGGATAGTAAATCGTCCGTGAGTTGAAGAATTCCTCACGCGGAAATGGATCGCCGGGCTTATAGGTTGCCAGCCAGTCAGGAACAGTTGTCCTTTCAGAGCTTAATACATGCACGATATCCACCGGGAAGTTGTCGTTGATCGGTTTGTTTGCATCTGGCATAAGGCATTCTCCTGTACTGAGGATAAAGGCCGGGCTTCATTCTCGCGTATCATTATACACACAACCCCTGACAAACCGTGTCATGGGTTATTGTTTTTCAGGCATAAATTAATTCCCATGCAATGACATCGTTTGTCATAGGGAGCGGGTATACTTATACCCGATTTCACAGATGTCTGTCTTGGCCTAAAACGAGGGCACAATCGTGCTGATGTGAGGTCGCCTTTCCAAGAGAAACTATGAATATAACCTTAACCCCTCATTCAAGATATGTGGATTCCATGCGGGATTTTCCCAAGATTTCTAGGAGGTTTTTGCAATCTCTTGGTGTTACCGAAGCCAATGCTAAAGGCTGGGAGCAATCAGTCCAAGTGAACCTAAGCTTGGACCAACCGATGAAGGTATTCGGAATGCCCTTCCATATTCCGGCGAATTTGCGGGATGTCACAGAGTGGAATTACTGGTTTGAGGACCGATCAGATAAATCCGGTGCATTTGGAATTAACGACTCGATATTGGGGATGTGGTTTTCATCCCCGCCAATGCCTGGCAGCCTTGCATCTATCCCTTCAGATTTGCGATCCCTGTCTCTGATAGTGGGCTCCGACAGCACTTTGTTAAAAAAGATTCCCGGTATTCATCAAATTGAGGCTCTTTCATTGGCGGGATCTGAGCTGCAGAATTTGGATTCGCTGGAGGGATGTATCCGTCTTGAATATCTGGATCTGAGCCAATGCCACTCACTGAGCGACTTGAATGGACTAAGGAATCTGACAAGGCTGAAGAGGCTGAACCTGTTTTGGTGCCGGTCATTGCTTGATTTGAGCATACTAAAGGCCCTTCCAAATCTGACGCATCTGAAGCTAGGCCTGTTAGAATTTCCCATCGATTTAAGGATTCTGGAGGGATTGCTCAATCTGGGGGAACTCAATCTCTGCGGATGCAGACTGGCAAGTGATCTGAGCCCATTGGCCGGTCTAAAGAATCTACAGTCACTTCAACTTTCAAGCTGTGGAGAGATCAGGTCTATTGAATGCCTACGAGGCTGTATTTCTCTGGAAACGTTGGAGTGCGATTTCAAGCCTGAGGTGGTTAACGAGCTGCTTGCTGACATTGCCAATTGGCGGAAAGGGATACTTTGAACTTGCTGAAATTGGGGGACAGGCCTTCTTGGGCCTTTAGCATCCTTCTTCTTGTTCTGTTACTTGCGAACACCGCTTTGGCATATCAGAGAACGCTGGTCACCAAAACCCATGTGATAACAATAGACTACCGTTGCCCAGAGGGACACGTGAGCTGTAATGATGTCTATTTCACAGGAACTCATCGTAAAACCAAACAGACATCCCATCTCCAGGGCGAAACTTGGCATACGATAGGTGCAGACGACGTCACACCAAGCCGGTCCTTGGGTTACAAATGTAGATCTGGAGATGTTGTTTACTATATCGACGAGGCCGGAAACTTGGACGCAGTTCGCAATGGAACCCATTCCCTATTTAGCGAAAATGGCGTTTGGCAATAGGTACAAAGAATCATAAATATGAATCCCTGAAGATGTGCTGATCTGCAATCTGAACCCCTAGAGGACGCTATTCTTGATGTGAAGTGATTTGTATATCAATACTTGTGGATTGAATTATATTTTCTGGGACCCAGCTTGGTGCAGCAACAAACAAGAGCATTTCAAGGTAATATGCCCTGTCCTGACCAAGTGCTTCAAAGGAAAGCCTTTTAAGTAGCTCGCAATACTCATGATAGGACCTCCTCCAGGGCCTGATCTCATAATTACGGCCGGAAAGCTTATATAAAACAGATGTGTCATATTCAGTAATTCGTCGACTTCTCCCCGCCGGTTGAGGAAACAGACGCCTGTCTGATGTATGCCGAAACAAAAGCCAGTTGAGTGCATATACAGCTCTCGAATCATAGATTGAGTAATTGTTTGGATTATGAAAAGCCGCTACTTTCGAGAGAGAAGATATTCGATTAAACATTGGTCGTTTCAACTGGCCACGGTTAATTTGTTGCAAGAATTCTTCGATTAATTTGCCGTTATTCTCGTTAATTCGAAATGTCTTAATGTTTCCCCAATCACGAATAATCCAATAATCCAGATCGTGATCATTATTGAGACCTGCGTTCTGAAACAAAGTCTGAAAATTTTCTTTCAGATATATATTGCGGGCATAAGGCCCCCGAATTTCTTCAGGGATTTCAATCGGCAGATTGCTGGGCACATCCCAAATATAATTTTCTTCAATAGGCAAGGACTGTGCAAGTTCTTGTATCGCATTAATCATGGACTATTCCCTTGTTTGAGAAATCAGGATAGAGGCTACTAATCTCCTGAAGAAGAAGTTCCCGCTTAGAGTTTGTGAGGCGCTTGAATTCAGCGGCCAGCCAGGCAACCCGGTCTTCGGCCTGCCCCTCAAAAGTGATGGTTTTAGGCAAATACCATAGTTCGGTATAAAAATACCCATTTCGCTCCTGATTAAAGCCTATCGGGGCTCTCATCCGGTCCCGTAAATACTCAATATCTCTCGCAACCGTTCGGTCTGACACTCCGAACTCATTCCCAAAGCTCCGACAGTTCGGGAATCTCCGATTGCGGATCTCGCAATCCAATGCCACAATTCTGGCCATCTGTGATTTTTTTATACTATATTCCCTTTCTGTGCAGTTAATTGCATCTTTTCCAATTATTAAATAACCTTAATATTAGAGCATATTTTTGCCCAAAAAACGAGCCTAAAATACTAATGATGAGTAAAGCGTTAGATTTGAACGCATTCATCGCAGGTCCTTCTTAAATGTTGAGAACATTGTCCTGTTTAATGACACGGATTGTCAGGGGGCAGATGTATAATAAGGGGCATATTCACAGGCATATAAGTGAACAGAAAGGGAGATATGACTAAAAGTGACCACCTATTTTCGCTGATTCGGAATGGCGACATTGAAGAATTTCAAGCAGAGGCAGACAAATGTAGCGAATTGAGGGTTCTGGGTGATCGTTGGGGCAATTCCATCCTGCACCGAGCCGCCCGTCGAGGCACATCGGAAACGTGTCGATATCTTGTGAAACGGGGAATTTCTGTGACGGCTCAGGGAGATGGCGGGGCCACTCCGATGCATGCCGCAGCTGCCAGAGGTGATCGCTCCATCATGGAGACCCTCCTGGAGTCGGCATCAACACTTTCGCCCATCAATGCGAAAGGGATCACTCCTATTCATATAGCAGCCGGTTCCGGACAGACTGACATCCTAGAGCTTCTGCTCGATCGAGGTGCTCCAGCAGATACAGGAGATAAGTATGGCCGACAAGCCGTTCATTTTGCCTCCGGCGCCAATCAGTTACAGGTGATGAAGATCTTGGCTGAATATGATCCGCAATGCCTGGAAGCGCCGGACTATTTCGCTCAAAGGCCCCTACACTGGACTTTGGCCTATGAACGGGCTGAGGCAACTCATTGGCTCCTTGAACGCGATAAACCGATTGAGATGTTCCCGAGAGATATCTACGGTCGATCTCCGTTGTTCTTTGCCAATCTCACAAAGAATGAATCCATCACAAGTCGACTGAAAGAATCCATCCGATCAGGTCAGGAACAACCATTTGAGAAATATTCCCCACCACCCCTTCATGCCACCGTCCAGTGTGGCGATATAGAGGCGGCACATGAACTGCTGGAGGGCGGGGTTGATATCAATGACAAGGACAGCCTGGGCCGGACCGCACTTCACATTGCCGCCTTTGAGCAGAAACGAGGGATGTATGACTGGCTCAGGGAACATCACGCTGATGACCGCATTCGGGATGACTATGCTTGGACTCCCCTCACACTGTTAAGCTATAGGTCAATTAAACCTAATTGCCAAGATTAGGAGAAAGAAATAGAGCTTTGTTTCTTTGCTAAAAAGCGGCAGGGTCATGAATGGCATGATCGTATATAATTAACGATCCACATATTATATCTTCATGAGGTAAAATGTTAGAATCCATGGCCGGGCATTACATCGTTCTCTATAACTTGGTGCCGCCCCCCACTGCCCGACGCATCCTCAGCAAGAAAGTGAAGAAACTATCATGAAACGTCTTGTACTATTCATCGCCCTGCTGGCTGGCAATACCTTTGCTTATAACTTAGAGCACCGCCCCTTCACTCCCAATATCGCGCCTGCCAGAATTCCACTTGTTGACTTTCCAAAGCCAACAAACCAAGTAGACGCCAACAAAAAGAGTTCTCAGATCCTCTTTGAGACCACCAATACACCCCACGCCCGATTCTTGATCACCAATGATGAGAGGCTCAACTATGTGGATTTCACTTTCGATGGTCGGGATTTCCTAACTAAAGCCCCGTTTGGCACATTTGCTGAATTTGGCGGGGTATTAGATATCAAGACTGCAGACCTGAATCTGGACAACAGCCCTGATTACATCATAAGCAATTGGCTTGGTGGGTGTGGCCTGGCCTCCGGATATCAGAACTTGGGCTTCCTTCTCTCATCGGGAGATACCTACAAGTTGACCACAATGATAGCCCTTTGGCCTGATGCGAGAGATTATATCCTCATCGACGGGAAGCCCTGTATCATCAACACCTCGTTCCATGAAGTCGAAGAATGCACCGATGGCAAAAATCATGGTTTCTGGGTCTACAACCTACTTGCCATTGACAATGATCAGATCAAGCTCGCTAACGAACTTCACCCGGACTTCCCTAAGACCATCTGGTACTCCTCCGCCCCCCGACACGACGAGACCAACCTGCTTACCGATGAACAGAAAGGAAAACTCCAGTCAGATTCCCTGAAAAACATTTTCTGGGTTCCGCCCCATGAATAATTGACTCAACCCTGCCCTTCTACAACCGAAGCCCCGACTCTTCTCCTCTCCCCCATCGGTGGCAACTTCTTCACCTCCCATATATGGGTCTAGCACAAGGGGGAGGCCACAGAACCTGCTGGGTCTATTTGCCGTTTTGAGGCATCTAAATCCCAACACTAAACGGCAAAATTCCCGGTAAGGTTTTGGCAAGGATTTATGCCATTCTATACCTCTCTATACGTTTATCTGCAATTTGAGAATTATGCACAACCCATTAATGGGCAATATAATGCCCCAAACCCAATGGTTTTGGGGCACTAGCCTAAATGGGCTGTTTATTACATGCGATATCCGACATAATGCCAAAAACCCCTTATAATTCGA
>CAZGMQ010000015.1:0-54149 GCA_964526745.1 uncultured Verrucomicrobiota bacterium | reverse complement strand
ATCGAAGCGCGCTTTTCTCTGCTCAAAGAGGAGCCGTCTCCCGACGGCCTCACCATCCGCACCCCCCTCCAGAACTTCATCCGGACCCTCCGCATCTCCGGCAGTGCCGATGGCCAGACCTGGACCCCGCTGGTGGAAGAGGCCGACATCTTCGACTACTCCCGCTATATGGATATCCGCCGCACTGAAGTCCCGCTGCCGGAAAACACCTTCCGTCACTTTTCCATCGAGATCGGCAACGCCTCCGAAGAGCGCGCGCAGCCGCTGGTCCGCCTCGTTCAAAGCAGCGGACAGGATCAAAGCCGCGCCTTTGATTTGCTGCGCACCCCTTTCCGCATCGATGGGGTTCAGTTCTGGCGCAACACCACAGTGGTCAGCAAAGGGAAACCCGTCCTGCAGGAATGGCCTGTAACCGTTTCTGAGTCCACGCAAAACCCCAAGGCCCAAACCACTGAAATCATTCTGGAAGCCGGACGGGCCCCGGTTTCCCGTGTGGCCATCGAAACCCCCGCTCACAATTTCCAGCGCAGCGCAGCCATCCAGATTCCCGGCATGGCCAACGGCAAGAAAACCTGGCGGACCATTGGCCGGGGCAAGCTAACCTGCGTTGACATCCCCGGATATGCCACCAACGCTCTGCACATTGACTTCCCCCAACAGCGCGCCGAAGAGCTGCGCATCGTGATTGAGAATGCGGACAACCCGCCCCTTGAGATCACAGCGGTTCGCGCCGATGGCCCCACCGTCCTGCTGCTCTGGCTGGCGGACCCCGGCACAACCTACCGCCTCGCCGCCGGCAACGACAGCCTACCGCCCCCCACCTATGACCTGTTCGCCATCCGGACCGCCCTCAATCAGAACGCCGAGCCTCTCCGGTGGGAACTCACCGATGCCAAGGATACCGGTCCCCGAAAAGAATCCTTCAACCTAGGTGAATTCCTGGCTCGACCGCTGGTGTTCGGCACCGCGCTCGGCCTGGCCGCACTGGCCCTTCTCGTCCTGCTGGCCAAGGCACTGAAAAAGGCGGCCTGAGCCGCCTTCATCCCCCCCTCTGTCGGATCCAGTGGGTTAAACCGCCGCCGCCGTCTCCTTGGCATCATCAATCGTGGGATACCAGGTCAGGGCCTCACTCAGCCCCAGGCGTTTGACGCCCTTGAGAATAACCGGGCGGAACGCCGCCACGCCGAAAAAGGAGAAAATCATTTTGGCCGCTTTCTGATAGTGCATCATCAGCGTCACCCCATGGCTGTTCACATAGGTCAGTTTTTTACAATTCAGCACCGTTTTCGTCCCGGATTCGTACACAATGGGATCCATATAGGCCTTAAACTCATCATAGGTGGCCGAGTCCAGTGGACCGGATATATGAATAATCCGAATGTCATCCCGCTCTTCGACTTCAAAATCCAATGTTGCTTTTGCCATGACCGCCTCGCTTTCAGATTCTGTTTCCTGGGCTGAGTCGCCCCAGTAATTAACGGGTTCTTAACCGTTAGTTAATATAATCCTAATGATTGATTATGCAAGAGAAAATCCACCCTGCAAGCGCCCCGCCTCCTGCAGAATTATACCCTTCGAGAGGAGTCAACCTGTTCCGAAAACAATCCAGCCTCGCCAGAATTCGAAGAAAATGGCATAGAAGTGCAAAAGGATTCACAAATCATGGATACAAAACGAAGCCACGCCATCCGGCACCTGGATGGGAAAAAGTCCCTCCCGATTATACAAGCCCTCTACGAGTTCAATCATCTCAAGTCGCTCTATCGTCAGGGATGGCTCCGGGTCGGGATTCCCAAGGAGCAATGTGAATCCGTGGCCGATCATTCCATGGGCGTGACCCTGCTGGGCCTCTTTCTGGCCGATGAATTTTTCCCCGAACTGGACCAGTCCCGATTGATTCTGATGGGCCTGCTGCACGACTTCGGTGAAATCTATGCCGGCGATATCGTGCCCGGGAAGATGACGCTGGAAGAGAAGCACGCGCTTGAAAAAGAATCGGTCGAACGGGTTTTCTCGCGCCTGCCCAAAGGGAAAGAGTATCTGGCGATTTGGGAAGAATTTGAAGCTCAGGAAACGGACGAAGCAAAATTCATGAAAGAAATCGACCGCCTCGAAATGGGTATTCAAGCCAGCGTGTATGAACAGGAACAGCTTGGAGACCTCTCCGTCTTTTTCGAATCCACCGACAAGGCCCTCACGACACCGGAACTGCGCGAGATTCTCGCCAGCCTCCTTGCTCTGCGCACGCCCCAGGCCTAGAGAGTCCTCCACAGGCTGAAAAACGCCTCTCACAGAGTTCACGGAGGCAACACAGAGGCAGACAAGAAAAGCGGGGAGTTTTTATCCACAGATGAAGAAGTCACGAAGCGACAAAGAAAAGAATGGACGAATGAAGTGGTCTGCGACGACGGCGGCTCACCCGGAGGGTTCGCCCTACCTGAGAAAGTGACGATGCGGCCATGGCTGTACTGGTAGGGCGAGGCATCCCTGCCGAGCCGGGCCGTTTGGCGCTCTAAACCGGGTTTTCGGCCCAAAATTCACGATTTTGGGCCGGTTTTATCGATTTTTTGCCATTTTTAGCCGATTGGGGCCGTTTGGAGCCACAAACTGCGGCAAAACGGATCGGAGCGAAGCTTAGTTTGTTTTCACGGCGGACCAGGTGCCGCTGCCGGCCGTGGAAGAACTGAACGTGCCGGTGATGACATTGGTCGCGACGGTGCCATCCATCAAGGAGGTGGAGGCATCGGAATAGGTCAGGGTGAGCTGGATGTCATCATCGCTGACGGAACCGGAAATAATCGCGCCATCAGTGGCCGCACCGTCCACGGTGCCATCGTCGGACTGGACCAGCGCCCAGGTGGACTGGTTATTTCCCGTGTCGGAGTAGAGCCAGGCCCCGTTCACATCGCTGGTGGGCTGGTTCAAATCGTTGTCCGAATTGTCACAGCCTGCCAACATACCCACTGCAATGAGTCCCGCAGCGGCCAATATCCAACATCGTTTCATCTTCATGGTTCCGTGCTCTCCCGTTAAGGAATATGTATCGAAATCCACCCGCCCTTGTCGATGGATTCCTACGGACCCCGGCGGGATTCACTGATCCGCGCGGCGGGGTCCTGATGATAATACTGACTGAATTCATCATAGAGCCGGGGATGTTCTTTTTGGAGGTGAACCGGTTTCTCGAAAAATAATTCCGTCACCACGGCGAAGAACTCCGCGGGTTTGGTGGCGCCATAGGCGCTGATCAAAGAGCGTTTTCCGGCGTCCAAATCCTGCTGGAGCTGATTGAACTCCGAGCCGAGCACCTGGGCCCACTCGCGATACATCGAGCGGTCCTCCAGAACCGGCGCTCCATCCATCGCGCCGTCCAGCTGGTCCAATTGATGGGCAAACTCATGAAAGACCACATTGCTGCCATCGCTGGGATTCCGGGCCCCCTTTACCGTATCGGGCCAAGACAAGGCAATCACTCCGGTGCTGGAAGAAATGCCCATCACCGGCATTTTCGTCCGGGACACGGTCCCGGAAGCCAGGCCCCTCTCCTCCTGCTCCAGGTTGAATCCATCCGGATAGACCAGAATGCTGACCAGCCGCTGGAAATAGTCGTGGTGAAGATTCAACAGCAGCAGGCAGGCCTGCGCCGCGATGGTAACCTTGATTTCATCGGTCATCTCCAAGCCGCCGCAGCCCTCGAAGTTCTTCTCGCGGATGAACACCTTGATCAGGTTCTCCAGCCGCGCCCGCTCGTCCGGGTGGAGATGCGTGCAAAAAGGGACATCCCGTTTGATAATCTCCGCCCAGGCCTGGGGGAACGGCTGTTTTTTTGCTTGATTCCGTTGATGATCACGAATGGGCCGCCACATAGATATTGCTCACCTTTCCGGTAAAAGCCTATCGAGACTGCATCCGATTGTCCATCCACAGATTCAAAACGCCTTGCCAGCCCGTTCTCTCTTCGGAGTGGAGGTGGCTTTGCCGCTTCTCCTCATGCAACCCGCCTCACTCCATCGCAAAAATATATCCAGTCATGCGCTTGACTTCACCCATCCCCAGGCCTAGGTTTCCCCCGAATTGCGCCCTATGTTTAAAACCCTTACAAAACTGATATCCCGCGAATCCCCGGAAACGGTCAATGCCCTGTCCATGACCATCGTGTTCATTCTGGGCGGGATCGACTATCTCACCGGGCCGGAATTCTCCTTTTCCATCTTCTATCTGCTGCCCATTG
This sequence comes from uncultured Verrucomicrobiota bacterium, assembly GCA_964526745.1. GTDB lineage: Bacteria > Verrucomicrobiota > Kiritimatiellia > CAIQIC01 > Lenti-01 > Lenti-01. The sequence goes on along the minus strand of CAZGMQ010000015.1, from coordinate 49,918 downwards.
TGCTGGTGACCTGGTACGTCCGCCCGGCGAAAGGCTATGTCCTCTGTGCCATCTCCTTCGCCATTGTGCTGGCGGTAGCGATCACGGAGACCTACGGAACCACCCACCCCATCATTATCCTGTGGAATGCCAGCTCTCCGCTATTCATCTTCCTTTTCGCAGTGGCCCTGCTCCAGAGTATTCAGTCCCATCTGCATTATGAACAAACCATGTCGAGAACCGATGCCCTCACCCAGGTGCTGAATGCCCGCGGATTTGAGGAAATCGCCAGCCGGACCTTCCAGCTGGCCTCCCGCTATCACCATCCGACCGCTCTGGCCTATATCGATATCGATGACTTCAAGAAGGTCAACGACCAGCAGGGTCACTCCGAGGGAGACCGCGTCCTGCAGGTGGTGGCCTCAACGCTGGGCCGTACCGTGCGGGCCACCGATGCCGTGGGACGGCTGGGCGGCGATGAATTCGCGGTCCTCATGCCGGAAACCAGCTTCAAAGGGGCCAAGACTGCTTCAAACAAGATCCACCGGGAACTGCTCCGCACCATCGGCAACAGCCACTGGCCCATCGGCTTCAGCATCGGGGTCGCCGCCTTCCCGGCCTTCCCCGGTTCTATCGATGACGCCCTGAAGGTCGCCGACCGGCTCATGTACCGCGCCAAGCAGGAGGGAAAGAACCAGGTGATCTGTGAATTGCAGCCTGTTCAAAAACCGGAAGCGGAAATCCTGACACTTGGACCGGACACCTTCATCGGCGAAGAGGATATCCCCTCCCCGTCCTGACCTGTTCACAGCCGCCGGGCTTCATCTCCGCAAAAAAACAGCGGCATCGCTAGCGGAACGGGTGTAGAATTCAGTCCACAGCGCAAGGAGAGCAGCATGGCAACCGATCAAGAATTCATGGAGTTTCTGGCCGACCAGATGGCGGAGGCGGGGGATATCTCTTTCCGGAAAATGTTTGGTGAATACGCGCTCTATTGCAACAGCAAGGTCGTGGCACTTGTTTGCGACAATCAGCTGTTTGTGAAACCAACGGACGCGGGAAGGGCCTTTATCGTCGATGTGACGGAAGCCCCGCCCTACCCCGGTGCCAAAGATTATTTCCTGATTGAAGATGCCTTCGAGGACCGCGAATGGATCAGCGATCTGATCCGGATGACGGCAAAAGAACTCCCCGTTCCCAAACCGAAAAAGAAAAAAGCCTCAAAAAAGACAACGTGAATTCAAAACCGCTGATCAAACTGAAACCGATCCAAGCGGGAATGATCGCGCCTTGCGGCATGAACTGCGCGCTCTGCATCGGCCATCTCCGGGAAAAGAACCGCTGCCCGGGCTGCAATCATCGCGAGGAAGCCGCCAAGGCCGGAGCCTGTCGGCACTGCACCATCAAATTCTGTGAGAAACAGGGCCATCCCAACAAATACTGCTTCACCTGTGCCCAATACCCCTGCCGCCGGCTGCGGGATCTCGACAAGCGCTACCAGAAGAACTATGGAATGAGCATGCTTGAAAACCTTGAGTTCATCCGGGCCTTCGGCATCCGGAAATTCATTGCGCAGGAAAAGATCCGCTGGGCCTGTCCGGCCTGCAGCCGTACCGTCTCTGTCCATCGGGAGGCCTGCCTCCACTGCGGCCATCCCCGCACTCCCTGAACCGTCCACCGGGTCGATTCCCAACAACAAACAACGCGACCCACGGGAATTCCAGTGGTCGCGCTGCTGTCATCAGTCAGTCAGATGTCTACTCGCCCATCCAGCGCGTCGGCAGCGTGTAGAAGTTGGATGGAGCATACGTCCAGGTCCAGGTGTTCCCCACCCCGCCATTCCGGGACACGATGACAATGATATCATTGGGCTTAAAGAAGCCCCACGGGACCATTCCATTGCCTGTCACAAAACGCCAAACGCCGAAAGCATCGCAGTAGATCGTGCTGCCGTCTCGCACGCCCTTGGTCGATGTATTCATCGTATAGATTTCATCGCTTTGCCCTACGGTGCCGTTGACAAACCCAGAATCGGTCAGGCGCATCTGACTGGGATGGACTGAAATCGGCAGGCTCAAGGAGACAACATTATAGACCTTAATATCCGGACGGCCGGCTTCCCCCGTCGCGATTTCATGAGTGAAAGAACCCGTTCCCTCTACAGGACCATTGGTTGGCACCTTCAGGACCGGATGCCATACCATCGCATTGATGTTGGTGCCCGGATGCGCATTGTCCGTCGCATTGGTGGTCACATAATTTGCTGGCAGCGGGGACGGCAGGGTGATGGAGAATCCTCGGATGAAGAAGTTGGAGGACTGCAGATTCGTCGTCACCGGCGTGGGATTGCCGGAAGCATACCACTCTGCGTCATTCCCGAAGAAGAAGACCTCGGATACCGATGCATTGGCTCCGGCCGTATAGAATTCAATCTTTGTGGCCCCCGCGGCCAGACTGGCTCCGGGCGGCCAGATGTTTGTATCGGCGCCGAAGACCCCGGCAAAGGTATTCGTGTAGGGCTGGCCGTGCAGGCCGACGTAGTTGTAGCCCTCGGAGAGGATGACGCTGTGCAGCGCATAGACATCCTCGCTGGCCCGCGGAATCAGATTCTCGGTTCGGTCCCAGCGGTCCTTGTAGGCGGCCCGGTAGAAGCGGATCTGGTCGCGGGTGTTCAGCATCCCGCCATCAGATGCATACCAGTAGTTAGTGGATGTCACGGAGAGCTGCCAGTCGTTGTTGGTGCTCTCCTGGAAGCTTGTCGAATCCCAGTGGATCAAGTCATAGACACGAGTCACGTCAGCCGTATTGGACACGTACCATTCCAGCGCCGTTGCATTGGTTGAGTCCGTATGCTTCAGAGAATCTGCATCGCCCAGCTCGGCGCGGGCTTCGTCCTTCGAGATTGTCCATCCCCGCGTGATAAAGAAGCGGATGTTGTAGTCCAGCTTGAGGTTCCCGTCGACGGCGCTCAGAAAGAAGTCCGCGCCGGCGTCGATCTCCGCATTCCCGCCTACCCCCCCATCCCAGTCATCCGTATTCAACACAAACCCGTTCGTGGAGGTGATACCGCCTTGGATCAGTATCCATTCGTTGTCGTCATCCATGTCCCAATTCACGATCTCGCTGGAGTCCACGTGCACCGTCACCGTATCTCCAGGATTCTTGGTAAAGGCCCCCTTGTTCACGATGTAGCTCCGGTCGGTCCGGTTGTCGAAGGGGCCGGCGCTCGTGTCGCCGAAATTGAAAAACAACTGTGCGTTGTCCTGCAGTTCCAGCGACTCCACGGTCAGGCGGCCGCGGCTGTTGCCGGGCTTCACAATACCGTTGCCCAAGACGATCAGGTTGCTGATCGCACCGCCGCCATCGACCAAGGGGACCCCGTTGGTATCCACCAGCGTTCCGGACAAGGTTCCGCCATCCTGTACGGTCACCACGGAGTTGCTGGCGGATCCGGTCATGATCAGCCGGCCAGCCTGCACGGCGGTCGCCCCGTTATAGGTGTTAACGCCCGACAGCGTCACCGTGCCTTCCCCGGACTTCGTGAAGGAACCCGTGCCGGCCATGATGCCGCCGTAGGTCACCGTGCGAGTGGCGTCCACCTGAATGGTGCCGGCGCCGGCCAGGTTGATGCCGCGGTTCTCGTCCAGATCGAAGCTCGCGTCGTTGACGTGGAGAGTGCCGCTGTTGAACGACAGGTGCTCCGCCGTGGCGCTGCCCGGCGCGGTGCCCAGATGGTTGTCCTGCGTGATCCGCACGGTGCCACCGTTGATCGCCGTGCTCCCCGTAAAGGTGTTCCCGGCGCTCGACAGGGTCAACACTCCGCTTCCCGTTTTGGTCAGCGTGCCGGGACCCGTGCCGATCACTGAAGAGATGGAGACATTCCCGTTCTGCTGCACCGTGAGCCCGTAGTCCCCAGAAATGGCCGTAGCCGAATTCAGAGTCAGCGAGGCGGCGCCGTTCGCGCCGAGCGAGGCGTCCGCGGACAGCGCGACCGGGCCGCTGAACGTGGAGTCGCCCGAGAGGGAATAGAGGGCGGCAGCGGAGACATCCCCGGCGCCCGCGCCGGCGATGGTCAGCCACTCTGCGGCGGTCGTGATGTCGCGCAGTTCGAGGGTGCAGACGGCATTCACCTCCGTGCCGACGTCGGCCGAGCCGACAGTGCCCAGCGCGTTGGAGTGACTGATGGCCAGCGTGCCGGACTCGATGAACACTTTTCCTGAATAGGTCGTATTGTTGCCGCCCAACACCAGCGTGCCGGTGCCATCGCCTTTCCAAGTCGTCTTGTACAGGTCGCCCGAGCCCAGCATCTGGCCATCGTAGGTGATGGTCGATGCGGTGACCGAACCAATCTTGCCGCCGAGCGGTCCGATGGTCAGCCCGCGATCGGCGGAGATCGTATCGCTACCATCGGACGCGTTGCGGTACAGCATGCCGCCGTTGATGGTCACGTTGCCAGGCTCCACCCCGTTGGTCGGCGGCCGCCCAAAGGCGTAGTCCACCGAGGGAAGACTCAAGCAGCCGTTGCTGATGATCGTCTGACCCCAATAATAGTTTCGCGTCCCACTATCGGTGCGCACCACCTCCAGCTCGCCCGCGCCCACTTTGATCAGATCGAAGTCCAAATTTTGGCCTAAGATACGCCCGCTCAGGCTCATTTTTGCGTCCTCATCCACGCCGATGGCCACAGCGGATGAGAAGATGATGTTGTTCGCGTAGGTCCGGGTGTTCGAGTTTCCAACCCCCCGCAGCGCGCCCGCGCCGTCGATTCCCAGACCGCTCAGCGCCAGATTGGCCCCCAAGTTGAAGGTCGTGTTAGCTGCGCAATACAACTCCAGCGCGCTGCCGTCCGCGACGGTGGTGTCAATGGGCGCTCCCAGCGGCGCTGTATAGCGGAGGCGCATGATTCCTTCATCGACATTTACACGCCCGGCATAGGTATAGGCGCCGCTTTTCTCCAAGTATAACGTCCCCGCGCCTCGTTTGCGAAAGCTTCCTGTCCCCGTCATTTCCGATGCCGTTCCCACCGTGAGGGTCTGCCCGCTCTGAGCAACCGAAATGACTCCCGTTCCATTCGCCGGGAAATCCAGATTTTTGGTGGTCGAGGAGTCCGTTCCGGAATAGATCAACCCGCCCTCCTTGCCGCTGCTCCCCAGATATACATGAGGAGAACCAATGGACGACATATTGCCAAGCGGCTGGGGATTGCCCGATGTTGTGAGCTTTGTCACGCTCACGGTTCCCGCGTTGATATAGACGGGCCCGGAATAGGTATTGTTATAGCTCAACACCAAGGTACCAATGCCTTCCTTGGCCAGACTGCCGCCCGAACCGTTGATCTGTCCGATAAACGCCGTGCTTGTATCATTTCCCCCGCTGGTCAAATGCGCAGCGCCAAGCGAGATCGCTCCGGCCCCTTCAATGGACCCGACGGTATCGTTGTTACCATTCGGATTGAACGTCCCCACGCTTTTGACATCCACCGCCGACCCATTTGGCACCACATCCGCAGCACCAAGCGTCATGGTTCCATTGCTGATGATCGTACCTCCGCTGTACGTGCTGGCAACCGACAAGGTGAAAGTTCCAGCCCCGTCTTTGCTGAGCGTCCTCACATTGCTGCCCATCGGTTCGGCGGAGACTGTTATGTTCCCGGCGCCGCCGACTAACAAATCTTTATCTGCCGCACTCCCGTTAATCCCGCCGGTGATCGTTAAGGTATCTTCATCCGAATTGATGCGTGAAGCCGTGGCCAGCGTGACAGCCCCCGGCCATGTGTTGTTATAGGTCTTGTTGCGCAAGGCCCCCCCGTCCGAGATGCCCATGCCATGCAAGGTCAAAGCCTCCTGGTAAATAGTCATCCCCACCGAAGGCGGCTTGATTTCAAGCACGGCCCCATCCTCGACGGTTGTCCCCGTACCCGCCGCCGGACCCAAAGCGGATACCTTGGCCATCTGCAATACTCCTGCGCTGACGGTTGTCAAGCCACTATACGTGCTGGCGGCCTGTTGAGGTGAAAGCACTATCGTTCCGGCACCAACCTTATCCAAGGTATAGGCCCCGGTAATTTGGTTGCTCAGAGTCATGTTGCCGGTGCCTCCGATGGTGGTATTGGCAGCCAGAGCGATGGGACAGGTGAGGGCCGTTCCCATGCTCGCGGCCGTTCCACTATTGTTGACGATGGCACCGAGTCCGTCGATACCATCCCCGGACACCGTAACGTACTCGTTTGGCACCGTCATGCCGTTCACATCCAGGGTGAAGCCGTTGTTGATCGCAGTACCCTTGCCTGTGCCGCTCCCCGCCGTGCCAAGCGCATTGTTGTGGCCCAATTTCAAAGTGCCTCCATCAACGGTTGTCACGGCATCATGTGTATTATTACCCGATAGCGTTATGGTATTTATTCCCCCCTTGGTCAGATTGTTTGCACCGCTGATAATACCGCTCAAGGTGGCATTACCTGTCCCGCCAATGCGGCTGGCTGTGTTCAATGAAATCGCACCGCTATGCGTGGCTGTACCGCTGTTATTGACCAATGCCCCCGCCGCTCCAATTCCAGTGCCGTTCAGCACCAGCGCCTCGGTCACCGTGGACAGCCCATTCAGGTCGAGCGTAAAGCCGGAGCTGACGACGGTTCCGGCGTCCGTCGAGCCCAACGCGCTCAGATGCCCCAGCTTGAGCGTTCCGCCACTGATTGTGGTCAGGCCGGAATATGTGTTATTCCCATTCAGCGTCAACACCCCCGCGCTTAGCTTCGTCACCGTCCCCGTACCGCTGATCACGCTGGAATTGGCCACCGCATCGGAGCGATTGAAAATCAAGATCGCATTATCTACAATGCTGGCCGTCGTCACGGATCCCGCCGTTCCGCCCGCGCCGATAGAAAGAGTTCCCTCGCTGACCGTCATCACGCCGCTGAAATCATTCGCTCCGGCTAAAACGACGGTGCCCGCATCGGCCTTCGTCAATGCGCCGATCCCAGTGATGACCGAATTAACCGTGAGCGTCCCGCTTTCAACAGCAGACAGTGTTCCGCCGTTTTCGTTCAACGTGACACCCCTGTTGACGCTTAGCAATTCGGAGCTTGCACTGGCCGAAAGTAGTGTACCGCCATTAAGGGTCATTTGATCCGCCGTATAACCGACTGGCACTTCACCCAGACGATCCTCGTCGGTCGTAAAAGCCAGCGTACCGGCATTGATGACCATTTTACCGGTAAACTCCGGATCGCTGCCAACCGTGAGGGTATGTTTGCCCGCGCCCACTTTTGTCAGGATATCACTCCCGTTGATAGTGCCCCCGTAACTGACATCCCCGCTGCCACCGATTGAGGCGGCATCCGTCAGGGTAACTGCTCCGCCAATTGCCGCAGCCGAAACACTGTCATTGTATATTGCGCCTGCGCTGTCGATACCGGTTCCGCTGATATCCATGGGCTCAGCGCCCACATTAAATCCATTCAGGTCCACGGCCGCGCCGGTTCCAGAAACAATCGTTTTCGCGCTTGTGGAATCCAAGGCGTCTTCATGTCCAACCTGCACCAGTCCGGCGCTCACCGTCAACGTGCCATCCACCAAGTTGTCACCCGACAAAATCAACGTACCATCCCCCACCTTGGTCAAATTCCACGGTCCCGTCGCTGTTTTTTCATTGATGATACCACTGAGAGTCAGGGTTCCCGCATCCGCGCCCAGAGTTGAATTTGCGGCCAGGTCAATGTCGCCACCCAGCGCATTCGCACCAGAAATATTGCGGATCACGCCATCGCTGTCTTCTCCGCCGCCGGACACTTCCAGAGATTCGTCGGCGCCAACCGTAATTCCGCCCTGCACCTGCAGGGCCGCGCCGGAGGCAACGGTGGTATCGCCGGCCACGGTTCCCAGTGCGGTATCGTTCTGAATATTCAGCGCACCGGCATTGATGGCCGTGGCGCCCGTATAACCGTTGGCCGTGGTGAGCGAGATCGTGCCAGCGCCCACCTTTGTCAGGTCGAAAGCGCCACCGATGGCTCCGCTTAAGGTACTGTCGCCTGCACCACCGATGCTGCTGTCTCCAGCCAGTGTGACAACGCCGCCGAGCGTGGAGGGGTTGCCACTGTCGCTGTTAAGAAGCGCGCCCGCACTGCTGATGCCTTCGCCATCAAGTGAGACCGCTTCGGCACCAACCGTCTGCCCGTTCAAATCCAGCGTGAAACCGTCTGAAACCGTTGTATCACCGGTTGTATCGCCCAAGGCACCCGCATGACCGAGTTTGAGCGTTCCGCCTGCAACCGTTACGTCACTGCCGGCACCCGTATACGTGGCCGCATTGTTCCCCGATACCGTGATGATTCCCGCCCCTTCCTTTGTCAAAGCCGTCGTGCCCGTGATGGTTCCAATTAACGTACTATCACCCGTTCCGCCGATTGTTGCTGCATCCGACATGGTAATATTCCCATTGAGGGTGGCTGTGCCGCTGTTGTTAACCAGTGCTCCGCCACTATCACCCGCCCCCTCGATGGTCACATCTTCACCAGCAGCAACCGTCTGCCCGTTCAAGTCCAGCGTGGCGCCGGAGGCCACCGTCGTATCGGCATCCGTACTCCCCAGGGCGGTGGCACTACCCATCTTGAGCGTATCACTGCTGACCGTGGTAAGGCCTTGGTACGTATTATCTCCGCTCAGCGTCAGCACATCACTGCCCTGCTGTTTCACCGAACCGATGCCACTGATGATGCCCGAAAACTCGTATGCATTCGACCGTTCAAACTCCAGCACCGCGCTGTCGGTAATGTTGTTCATCACGGATCCACTGGCGCCATTGCCGATCTGCAGCGCCCCGGCGCTGATGATCGTGCCGTCGGCATAATCATTCGCACCGGAGAGAATCAGTCGTCCGTCACCCGCCTTGGTCAAACCGCCACTGGAGACCACACCCATAAATTCCGTATACTCATCAGCAATCGGATTGTTGACCGTAATCGTCCGCGTGGAACTACCCAGATCCACAGTGCCATCCACCAGAATGGAGCCTTTTTGGGAGCTGGCTGAATTCCCGAAGGTCACATTGCCGTTAATGGTCAAATCTTTGGTCACCGTCCAGTTTGCAGTAGAATCCAGATCGAGGCTGGTTCCATCCGCCATGATCAACTTTCCGCCACCGGCCAGAGCCGTAGACAAATCCAGGCGCAACAAGCCCTGATTCAGATAGATATCGCCGGTCAAGCCGCTGTTATTTGCACCAATCTCCAAGCGATTTACCCCCGTCTTGATCAACGCTCCGGTATCCCCCACCTGAGTTCCGGAAATCGCACCATCCGCATATATGATGTTATTCGCTTCAATCGTCACGGTCTTGTCCGCGCCAGCAGCTATCGGCCCGGTCAAATAGGAAGAATTGCCATCATTGGCAATCAGAGCATCGGCCGCCAGCGTAATGGTCCCGGGAAATACAATGTTATTGCCACTCACAATCCGCAGTGCACCAACGCTATCTTCACCTGTACCACTAATCGTCAGCGGCTCCGCCGCGAACGTAACCTCATCAGCATCCCATTCCAGGGTACCTCCGTTGTTCACCGTAGTGCCGGCACCGACCGCGCCCAGGGAGGTATCATCCTGAATCCTCAAGTAGCCGTTTTTGACGATGACAGCACCGGCATAATCGTTGCCGTCGTAAGCAAGGGTCAGACGGCCATTGCCGACCTTGTCCCAAGCAGCGCCGTTATTGCCGCTGTCGAGTTCACCACCAAGAGTGAGGGTGAGCGCATCATAGACGCCAATATCAGGGTCGGCCACACCGCCAAAAATGACATTGCCAGTATAGGTCCCGCCGACGCTGGAGGAATAGAGCGCTCCGACACCTCCGTCGCCAATGCCATTGATGGTCAGTGTTTCATCCGCATTGAGTGTTATGCCACCATAAATATCAAGCGTAGCGCCGCTGTTGACGGTAGTGCCAGCACCAGAGCCAGCGGGATCGTCGCCAAGGGCATTGGCATGAGCCGCACGCAGCGTTCCGTCCTCGACAGTTGTGGCCCCGGTGTAGTCGTTGTTGCCCTCAAAAGTAATAATGCCCGCTCCGGTAATCCGAACGGCATTGGCGCCAGAGGAATCGGAGATATTTCCATCTTGACCATCATTGAAAATGACTTCCTGCGGGGCATTTTCGGAATAGAACTGGGTGTCTTCCTTCATATTGATGGGCAAATTGATGTAAGCGGTATCCCCAGAGCCGTCAGAGCCGATAATCCGGACACCGGAACCGGCATCCTCTTCCACGGTAACAGTCGAGGCATCGGTGTCGTCTTTAAGGGTACCGCCAGCCGCCACATAAATCTTCGCAGTTTCATCATCCGCCGTTTCGGCGCCCAGGAAAAGACTGATCGCCTGATTGAAACTGTTGAACTTCAAGGTGCCTTTATCGACATAGGTGTTGCCTTTGTACTCAGCATCGCCGGCGAACGTCAACTGACCGGCGCCGCGCTTGATCAACCCCGCAGCTGTTTCAGTATCCGCCGCACTAGAGTTGTTGAAGGTAATTTTTCCGGTAAAATTGACATCCTGCGCGTTCTGCATGATCAGGTACTTTCCGCTGGAATCGGTGTTATCCATATAGATGGCGCCAGTGATGTCAATATCGCCTACCTCGGTTTCAGTGAAATCCAGTGTTCGGGAACCGGTAGACCCCAACGTTGGATCTATGAAACCAACAATGATATTAAGAGTATAATCATCGGCATAGGGAAAGGTAATCGAGGCGTTTTCATCTGCCTCTGCCGCATTGTCCGTCGTGCCCAACTGAAATTCGGTTTTGCTGAAGGTAAACCCAGAGCCCCAGGTGACATCCCCAGAATCAAGGTAGAAATTGGCGGCCATCGCGCCATCGAGGGTCAAGGCCGAATCACCCGCCGCGCCGTCAGCCAGGCGCATCACCAGACCATAGTGACCGCCAGAGGGTGGATCAGCTACGTCCTTAATGGTGATCGGTCCATCAATATAAATGATGCGATTTTCATCCCCCCCGCTGTTCAGACTCACATCGTCGAAAATCAGGCTACCGGAAGATAGATTGTTGGCAAGATATGTAGCCTTTGTTGAAGCTCCGACATCTCCATCAACCGAGAGTGTCAACGTGCCGGACAACGTCGAATCCCCCGACCCCGTGTCCGTACAAATCGTCGCAATATAGGTGCTCGCCGGGCGTGAGAGCACGGCGTTCGCCACCGTCAAACCGGTTTTGAGCGTCAATGTGGTGGTGTCGCTTGCATCCGTCTCCTTTCCAAGATAAATCTGCCCTGTTCCCGCCCCTGAGTTATGGGTAAGCGACAACTCTCCCGCGTCCACATAAACGCCCCCCTCGAACGTGTTGTTGCCGCCAAGCACAACCGTCCCCCCCTGATTTTTGACGATTGCGCGCGTCTCCGCACCATCGGTAAGAATACCGTTGTAGGTCAGTGTCTTGGTGTCTGCTGCCGCAAGGAACACGTTGCCCCCCGTGAGCGTGATGCCGCGATTGGAGTCGAGGGTGAACGTCTCCGTGGCCACCAGCGCCGTACCGCTTTCAAGTTTGATGTTGGTGGCATCCGCCGAGGATGGCACGGCCCCCACGGCACGGTCGTTGCTGATCTCCAGCGTCCCGAACTTGACCTCGGTTTTGCCGGAGTAGCCGCTGGTTCCGGTCAGGCGCACGGTGCCACTGTCCGAAGAACTCCCCCCAATGACCACCTTGTGGGCATTGGTGAGGCTGCCCGAGAGGATCAACTGCCCGCCCCCCGCTGCCGCCAGGACCACATCCTTGTTCAGCGTCAACGTGTTGGTGAACGTTCCGGACCCGCTGCTCACGTTGTAGTCAATGCGCATCACGCCCGAATTGCCCGATACCGTGTGCAAGGGATTGTCCACCGTCACCCCGCTGGCGCCGATCCGCAGAGTGGCGTCCGCCGAGTCCGAACTCTTGCCGATGTAGATATTGCCCACATCCAGCGGATCGGTCGTGTTCCTGAGGTCGGCCACGCCGCCGTAAATGTTCAGGGCTCCCGGAAAGGTATTGGCCGCGCTCAAGATCACGGTGGGTGAATCATAAAGAGTCATGGTCACGCCGCTGTTGCCACTAATAACCTGCGTGATTTCCAGCTGGTTATTGCCATAAACCTTGATCCATTTGTCATTGTTGGCCACGTTGACATAACCGCTTATTTTCATTCCCCCGCTGCCGGTCGGATTCAACTCTAAATCATATGTGTCTCGGTTTTCGATGCTCGCTTGAATTTCAAATAGATTGCTGTCGTCGGAGTTTTCGAATTTTTTGGCATATGTCTTGTCGCCCTTCCATGTAATCCCTCCCGCACCACTGTAGGTGATGATATTTTCAAACCAAGATCCGGCTCCGTAATTAGAATACGGGTAATGGCGACTGCCCGACGTGTTGTTGAAATACAGGTAGTCGCCGGGAGAGGGAGTCCCGGCCGTATGCCAGTTGTCTCCCTGATCGATGTTGTCGGAAGTGGAAGACGCGCCGCTCCAATAATAGTCGGCCGCTTGGACCTCAACCCAGCCCGTTGCCCCGAAATACATCGCGGCAGACAAAAGCAGAGCAATCCGTCCGGCGCGCCTGCGCTTTAATATTTCCGGCCTTGAATAGTACGTATCTTTATCGGTCATGGCTTCTTCACTCCTAAGGAATCGCCCACCGGAAGAATCCCTTCAGGCTGTTGGTCATCCAGTACTCCTCGACAACCACTTCCAGATTGGTCCCGACCGCCGGCCCATTCCAAATCTCGGTGAAGGCCTCCGGGTCTGTCATGGCATCCGTGTATTCCAGCCGGTACCCCACCTCGGGGATGGACCACCAAACCGCCATGCGATTGCCGGACACGTCTTCGGTCTCGACCCATATATCATTGGGATCCGGAACCATGGGCCTCAGATAGTCTTCATGAACCGCTTCAAATCCGTCCGGATACCCATCGGCGTCCGAATCGGAGTTGGTGGAAGAGGTCAGATAGACATTCCCGTCTTCCATCGCATTCGGAATCCCATCCCCGTCCGTGTCCACGTCCGCCTCCCCGCTCACCAAATACAAGGTCTGGAAAACCACAGTCACGTTGGCTTGACCGTCCGACACCACAAACGGGACCGAATTCGCATAGTAAATAGAGTCCCCCGGGGTGTTGCGATCATAGACCCGGGCAAAATAGTTTGTGGTTCTTTCCAAGCGGTTCGAAATGATGATGGCAAAGATGCCTGGATCCGTTCCGAGACTGTTATATCCCATGTAGGAGTTCGTCACGAACGGATTCTGAGTATTGTTTCCTTCGCCCGTGGCGGGATCGGGAGGAATGATGGCCGGCCCCACTTCACGGATTTCCACCCGGCTGGCATCGTCAGGGAATAACCAGGAGCCATGCAGATTTTGCCCCAGCGCGTTCGTCACCGGGATGGTATTACCCACAGACACAGCGCCTATAATCTGGGCGTGGACGACTCCGGACGCCATCAGGGAAATCGCGCATGCCAAGGCCACTGAATGCACATGATGGGGGGTTTTCATCTGCCTGTTCCCTTCTTCCATTCCATCTCTCATTTCCTGCTTTCCATCTAACAAATCCCTGTGTTTAAGAATACAGCGTTTAGAGCCCGCACGCAACCCTTTGCTATAAACACACAAAGGCAGGAGCGCTTTTGCTTAGCTGCGTTTTTGTCGACGGCGGGTTCCAGCCAGCAGTCCCGTGCCCCCCAGCAGGAACAGAGCCATCGTTCCGGGTTCCGGAATTACTTCAAAGTAGTTGGTATGAGTGGCAATCGTGTCATCGATGGGAGCCACAAACCAGGTGTCGATCACACCATTGCTCACACTCACGCCGCTGAGGCCCCAATAGCTGGAGAACACTTCCCCTTCCGGGAAATCCGCTGCACCGAACACACGAATATACAGGCTATCGTATGTGCCCAGAATTTCGAACTGCTCATAGACATTGTACCAATCATACCCATTGGCATTTGGATTGATAGCCGCCCCGATTTCAGTGGTATAGGCCAGCGTATGGCCATTGGGAACTGTTTCTGGGAAATAAATAGTGGTGTCACCAGGAACATTCGCTGGCTCCGTGCCAGGATAAGGCTCAGCTGCGATATCCGCCCCGCTATAATTTCCCCAAATATCAAAGTTATCATCGGCCTCGCTGCCGGGCGCACTCGCGTCAGCTGAGTTGTACATGACAACCTGCACAATGGACCCTTCCTGCAGGTTGTAGTCATTCAAATCCGTATTTGCACCGGCATTCCACCCCCACCCCAAATCAATGGTAACCACCAACGCCTGGGCGGGCAGAACAGACAGGCACAGCAACACCACGCCGCACACAGCCAGCAACCGACAGCTCTGTGGCGACTTCACACGTTTGTGATGCCCATTTTTTTTCATAATTTCTATTGAGCTGAATCCGCCTGCACAGGTCCCTGAACGGGATTTTTCAATCCCCTTCGGTGCACGAGCTGATCCAACCGTTGGCTTAAAAGTACGGTGCTGCCCGAATCCATGCAAGGCTAAATCGCAATTTTTTCATTCTTTATTAGCACACAGGGCTTCTATGCCTAGACCCCGAGTAGGGTGTCCGAGCCGGCAGCCCCCGGATCTGACATGAATCAACGCTCAATATTTTAGGTTTTATGCGGAATGATTTTTTGTGAATCGGTCTGAATTCCCACGCCCCCACCGAGATGGATTCTGCAGCAACGACAGAAGGAACGATTTATTCTGGTTTCCGACACCCATTTAGGCTATTTATATCCTCCGCAGCGGTCGGTCCCTTCCATTTCCGGCCGATTGGAGGCTTCTGATATGGACCTATTAATCCAACATGTTCGATTGGGCTCGGAAATCCGGGATATTCTCATCCAGAAGGGTCGTTTCACCCGGATCGCCCCTCATATCGAGAAATCTGACCTTTCCAGTCCCCCTCAGGTACTGGATGGAACCGGACAGGCCATTTTACCCTCCTTCGCCAACCTCCACTGTCATACCGCCATGGTGTTGATGCGCGGATTGGGCGATGACACGCCGCTTCATGAATGGCTCAACGATATCATCTGGCCCTTGGAGAAGCGGCTGACCTCCGACCATATCTATTGGGGGACTCTCTTTGGCTGTATCGAGATGATCCGCTCCGGAATCACCGCCGTACTCGATATGTACTGGCAGGCCCCCGAATGCATGCGCGCTTTCTATGAAAGCGGCATCCGCACCTGCTTCTGCCATCCGAACATCATTCCGCCCGGGCCGGAAGCACTCGTCACCCTGCGCCGGGACCTGGAGCAGCAATGGGAACTAACCTCCTCCTATCCTGGACGCATGGACATGGCGGTCGGCATCCATGCGCTGTATACCACTACACCCGACATGCGGGCCGTTTGCCGGGAATTCGCCGATGCCCATGATCTGATCGTCCATGCCCACATCTCGGAAACCAAGCGTGAAACCGATGAGTGCATCCAGTCCACCGGCAAAACCCCGGCCGAACTGTTCGATGCGGAAAACCTCCTGAACGACCGGTTCATCGGGGCCCATGGGGTCTGGCTGACCGATTCCGACCGCCAACTGCTACAGCAGCGCAATGCAGCGCTGGCCCACTGCCCCTCCTCCAACATCAAGCTGGCCTCCGGGAACTTTGATGAACGAAAGGCCCGCAGCACCGGCATCCGATTTGGACTGGGAACCGACGGGGCCTGCTCCAACAACCGCTATGACATGTTCTCCGAAATGAGAACCGCCGCTTTCCTAGCTAAAATCGACACCCAGGACCCCACGGCCTGCTCCGCCCCCGAAATCTTCGCCACCGCCACCCGTGATGGCTTCCAGCTGCTTCACCTAGATGCCGGAGAAATCGCTGAAGGAAAGCTAGCAGACTGCATTCTCGTCAATCTCGACGACCCCGGTCTGGTGCCCGACCACAATCTCATCTCCAACCTGGTCTACGCCGCGACGCCTGAATGTGTCGACACCACCATTTGCGCCGGCAAGGTCCTGATGCGCCACCGCCAGATCCCCGGCGAAGATGAAATCCGCACCGCATTCCGCACACTCGCCGAACAGCTCTAATTCCTCCAATTTTCCCCTCCGGGACCCACGAAACGCATCTTTCTCACGTCATCGCGCTTGACTTCCAGCGCTATCTCGCTATGTTCACGACTCGATTTGAGGTTCCAGCGTAGCTCAATTGGTAGAGCGGTTGGCTGTTAACCAATAGGTTACAGGTTCGAGTCCTGTCGCTGGAGCCAATTATTTTTCTGTGTTTCGGGTTTTTCCCCTCGGCGGTAACCGAAGGAAAGAACTGCGCCCAAAGGCGTAACCGTTTCGCAGAGGCGTCCTCTGTCGTCGGATCTTCCCGATCGTTTCGGCAAGGGGTTGTTTCACAAGACAATATGGAAAGAACCGCGTTGACAGGCGTGCCCTACAGGCGCTACTGTTCGCCGCCACTGTTGGGAACTGTAAAGAATATGAAAACGACACTGCCAAAAGAATCTGAAATCAAACGCCAGTGGTATCTGATCGATGCCGCTGACAAACCCTGCGGCCGCCTGGCCGTCGATATCTGCCGCATCCTTCGGGGCCGCGGCAAACCCGACTATACGCCCCACATTGATCAGGGCGACTTCGTCGTGGTTATCAACTCAGCCAAGGTGGCCCTCAGCGGCCGCAAGGATGAGAAGAAGACGTATGCGAAGTATACCCGCTATCAGGGTGGTTACAGCGAAACTTCGGCCGCAAAAATGCGTGAGAAGAATCCCGACTTTATCCTCTGGCACGCGGTGAAGGGCATGCTTCCCAAGAATCACCAGAGCCGCAAACTTCTGAAGCGCTTAAAACTCCACCCGGGGGCTGAGCATACGCACGAAGCGCAGAATCCCCAAGTCGTCGGCTAATCCGGAGAAATCAAATGGTAACCAAAAAAAAAGCTGTAACCAAAAAAGCTGAAATTGAATATATCGCCATTGGGCGTCGCAAGACCGCCATCGCCCGTGTCCGCCTGTCCCAAGGCAAGGGCAACATCACGATTAACGGTCGCGAATTCAAAGAGTATTTCGATACCACCGATCTGCGCCTCATCGTCGAAGAGCCGTTCAAGGCTCTCGAAGCTCCTGGCCAGTACGATGTGATCGCCCGTTGCGAAGGGGGCGGCGTGTCCGGTCAAGCCGGCGCCCTGCGTCACGGCATCTCCCGCGCCCTCCTTCAGGTCGATGAGAATTTCCGCCCCATCCTGAAGAAAGCCGGTCTCTTGACCCGCGATCCTCGGATGAAGGAACGCAAGAAGCCCGGTCAGCCCGGCGCTCGGCGTCGCTTCCAGTTCTCGAAACGCTAAGTCGCATCGAGTCTGCAACACCCCGATCGCCTTGGCGTTCGGGGTTTTTCTTTACCCATATCCCTTCTTCGCTTCATCCTACTCTTAATCTTAATTCCTAATCCTAATTCCTGCTCTTGCCCTACTCCTCCCCCTAACCTATCTTGATTTCTATGAGTGAAACCTTTGATCATGAGAAACTTGTTGTGTACCAGGAAGCCATACGGTTTGTTGCCTGGTCTCAGAACCTTCTTCAGACCATTCCCAAACAACTTGCCGTCCATAATCAGTTGGACCGGGCCGCCACCTCTATCCCCCTCAATATTGCGGAGGGAAATGGAAAGTATACCGCACCAGATCGTTGCCGCTTTTTTGATATTGCCCGAGGCTCGGCCCTGGAGTGCGCAGCATGCCTAGATGTTCTCACTGCCAAAAATCAAAATGTGGATACAAAACAAGGCAAAGAAATGTTGGCTCATATTGTGTCGATGCTGGTCGGGCTGATTAAAAGTACTTCACCCAGCCGGCTGCATGAAAATGCTGGGACCTACGTTCCAGAAACTCGCTCAGAATAAACGTAAGATTATGAATTAAGAGTAAGATTAAGAATTAAGAGTTAAGATAAAAGCTTTCAGACAGGAATCTAATCGATGAAAACAACCGTCACCCCCATCCAAGCCAAAGCCACACTGCCCTCCGGATTCCGGTCGGCCGGCATCACCGCCGGCCTCAAGACCACCGGCAAACCGGACATGGCCCTCTTCTTCTCCGATTCGCCGGCCACCGTGGCCGGTACCTTCACCACCAACCAGGTGAAGGCCGCAACCGTTCGGCTGGATGCAGAACGGGTTGCGACCCTGGGCGTCAGCCACGGTATCGTCGTCAACAGCGGCCAGGCCAATGCCTGCACCGGTCCCAACGGTCTGCGGGACGCCAAAGCCATGGCCGCCCATGCCGCCGCTCAACTGGGTGTGGCGCCGGAGCTGGTTCTGGTCTGTTCCACCGGCCGGATCGGCATTCCGCTGAGGATGGATCTTATTCAGCCCGGCATTGAAAAGCTGGTGGGAGCCCTGTCCCCCACCGGCGGTGAAGCGGCCGCCCGCGGCATCATGACCACCGACACCAAGCCTAAACGCTTCACCACCACCTTCAAAGCCAACGGCAAAACCTGCCGGCTGACCGGCATCGCCAAAGGCTCCGGCATGATCCAGCCCTGCATGGCCACCATGCTCGCCTTCCTGATGACCGATGCACAGGTGGATCGGCGGGCGATGCAGAAGGCCCTTCGGGTCGCCGTCGACAAGTCCTTCAACCGGATCTCGGTGGATGCGGACCAGAGCACAAATGACACCGTTCTCCTGCTCGCCAACGGTCGGGCGGCCAACGCCCCTCTCAAGCCCAGAAAGCCCGGCTGGACCTCTTTTATCGCAGCGCTTGAGGCCATCACCTTTGAACTGGCGATGGCCATGGTCCGGGACGGGGAAGGCGCCCAGAAACTGATCACCGTACAGGTGAAAGGCGCCTGGAGCGCCTCGGATGCCGAAGCGGCCGCCCGCTCCGTTGCCAACTCCTTCCTCGTAAAAACCTCCTGGGTCGGCATCTATCCCAACTGGGGCCGGGTCATGGACGCTCTTGGCTACGCCCCGGCACAGGTCAACGAAAACAAGGTCGAAATCCAGTATGACAATCTGCTGGCGGTCCAGAACGGCGTCAAGGCTGGGGCCTCCATCGCCCGCCTCTCCAAGATTGTCGCGAAAAAGGCTTTTACGCTAACCATTGACCTGCATCTGGGCCGTGGAGAGGCCACGGTCTATTCCTGCGACTGCACAGAGGAATATGTCCGGATCAACATGTAGATCGTTACCGGGATTGGAAGTTCCACTTTCGGATGTTCTCTTTTCTGGCCTCCGTCCTCTGACTTCTGACCTCTCACTTTTTTCCTTCCCCCCGCCCCCGGGGTGGCCGATAATGAAATCTTCTTATGAAACAAGCCATTCAAAAAGCCAGCGTCCTAATTGAAGCCCTGCCGCATATCCAGCGATTCCGGGGCGAAACCGTCATCGTCAAATTTGGCGGCTCCGCCATGGATAAGCCGGAGATCGTTCGTGACATCCTCGAAGACATCGCCTTCATGAGCTGTGTCGGCCTCCGGCCCGTCATTGTTCACGGCGGCGGCAAGGCCATCAATGCGCGGATGAAGGAGCAGGGCCTTCAGGCCACCTTCCTCCAGGGGCTTCGGGTCACCGATGCGGACACGATGAAAATCGTGGAGCAGGTCCTCAACCGGGAGGTGAACCCGCAGCTGGTCTCCACCCTCAACGACTTCGGCGGCTCCGCCCGCGGCATCCACGGCGAAGACATCATCTCAGTCAAGAAACACACCGTTGTGGATCCTGAAACCGGTAACACACTCGATTGGGGCCTCGTGGGCGAAATCACCCAGGTGGATGCCCTCCCCGTGAAGGCCTATCTCGAATCGGATATCACGCCGATCATCACCCCGCTGGGCGCCGACTCCTCCCGGCAGATCTACAACATCAATGCCGATGCCGCGGCCGCCGCGCTGGCGGAGCAGCTTCAGGCGCGGAAGCTCGTTTTTCTTTCCGATGTGCCCGGGCTGCTTTCCGATCCCAAGGACCTGAACTCCATTATGAGCACACTGCACCTCTCCGAGGTGGAAAACCTGATCGCCCGGGGCACTATTGGCGGTGGCATGCTGCCCAAGATCAGCGGCGCCCTCCGGGCCCTCAAGGCCGGGGTCCTCAAAACCCATATTATCGACGCAAGCCTTCCGCACTCCCTGTTGCTTGAACTGTTCACGGACAAGGGCGTCGGCACGGAGATCATCAATGACCAAGTCTGATTCCAAAAAACTGCACGGCCAGTTCGTCATGCCCACCTACGCGCCGGAACTCACTCTGGTGCGCGGATCCGGCGTCTCGGTCTGGGATGAAACCGGCAAGGAATATCTCGATTTCATGGCTGGCATTGCCGTCTGCAACACCGGGCACTGCCATCCGGCAGTGGTCCGCGCCGTGCAGGAGCAGGTCGCCACCTTCATGCACTGTTCCAATCTCTTCCATAACGAGCTGCAGCCCTTGCTCGCGCGGAAGCTGTCCGAAATCTCCGCCCTCGACGGGAAAGTGTTCTTCTGCAACTCCGGCGCCGAAGCCAACGAGGCCCTCTTCAAGCTCGCACGGAAATGGGGATCCATGGATGGACGGTACGAAATCGTCACCATGAATAATTCCTTCCATGGCCGCACGCTGGCCACCATGACCGCCACCGGTCAGACCAAATACCAGAAAGGCTTCGAGCCCCTGATGCCCGGCTTTGCCTATGCCGAGTTCAACAATCTCGAGTCGGTCCGCGCGGCCATCACGCCGAAGACGGTCGCCATCCTCTGCGAATCTGTCCAGGGCGAAGGCGGCATCGTCCCCGCGACGCCCGAATTCATGACCGGCCTGCGTGCCCTCTGCGATGAAAAGAACATCCTGTTCTTCATCGACGAGGTTCAATCCGGCATCGGCCGCACCGGTAAATGGTTTGGATTCCAAAACTACCCGGTCCAGCCCGATGGCATCTCGATCGCCAAAGCCCTCGGCAGCGGCTTCCCCATCGGGGCCATTGCCGTCACACCTAAGCTCTCCGACGTCTTCCAGCCTGGCAACCATGCCAGCACCTTTGGTGGAACCCCGCTGGCCTGTGCGGCCGCTCTGGCTACGCTGACCACCATCGAAAAGGAACATCTTCTCGAGAACGCCGTTACAATGGGCGCCCTCTTCACAGCGGGACTCCAAAAACTGGCGGAAAAACATCCGGTGATTCAGTCCGTCCGCGGCATCGGCCTGATGATCGGCGTCGTTCTGGAAGGCTCTGCCAAGCCGGTTGAAGTTGCGCTCCGAGAAAAAGGCCTGCTCTCCATCGCCACCGGTGAGCATGTATTGCGGTTTGTCCCCCCTCTTGTCGTTACTGCCGATCAGATTCAGCACGCGCTGGATCTTCTCGATCAGGTACTGACTCAGGGAACATAATTCAAACGGAGCCTCCCCCGCGGCAGGGAACCGGAATCAAGCGAAGGGCGCAACACTCTCCACTGCCGGGAACAGGTCGCGGACGCGTGTTTCATTCTTTGCTTCGAACAACAGTTTTACATTCGGCCCTGCATCCATCGTGAACCAGAGGGGCAGGCCTTCCGCCCGAGCGGCCCAGATCGTCCGCATCGCAGCGACCGTCTCCGGCAGCGCATAGACGATCGCCGGCCGTGTGGCCATCATCAGGGCGTGCATGGCTAGGGCATTGGCCTCGGCCACCGTCCCCAGCGCCGTAAAATCTTTTTCGGCAATCGCCTGCTTCAGCGCCACCAGATCCGCCGCCACTCGACTGGGCCACTCGCGATAAAACTCGCAGGTCTCCACACTCCGGCGCATCCCCTCGCGCGAGCCGACCGGCTTCTCGTCGGCGCATAGCACCACCGCTCCCACACGCAGCTCCGGCCATTCCGCATCGAGGCGCGAGGCAAACGAATCCATTCCGTCCATTTCCGTTCCTGCCTGCCACTCCACAAATCCGTCTTCCAGGCTCCGAGACGCGCTCCCACTGCCCAGTCGCGCCAGAATCGACAGCTCACGGATCGATAGTCCCCAACCGAATAACCCGTCCAGCGCCTTAGCCACAGCGGCGAACCCCGAAGCGGACGACGCAAAGCCCGCCGCGGTCGGCACGGTGTTCCGCGCCTTCAGGTCAAAAAAGAAATCAGCGGAGGGACGGAACAGATCCAGATAGGCACTCGCACGCCGGACAAAAGAACTGCCCGCCGCCAAAGGCTTCTCATTCAGCCAGACCCCGTCGGACAATCCTGCCGCTCGCGATAGGTCCACATGAGAGCCCAGCGGCCCGAGGGAAATGGAAAGACTGCCCGTCACCGGCAAATTCAGGACTTCATCCCGCTTGCCCCAATACTTCACCAGCGCGATATTCGCTGGCGCATAGGCCGAGGCCCGGTCAACGGCAGGCGTGCAGCGGCCGGCGATCACGCGCTGAACCGTCTGCTGCGCGAGTGTCATTCCAGCTCCTTCACCTTGGCACCCACGGGATCGACCTGAACGGCCAGAGATGGAACGCCCCAGTCGCGCCGCATGGATTTGCCCAGCCCGACCACGCAGTCCCCCAGCCCCGACCCTGAAATTTTACTGCCTTGAATATTGGGATCTTGGCGCAAGGCATAGACCAGATCCGCCAGAACCGGGTTGTTCACACCCAGCGAATCCATCAGCCCCTGGTTGATGTTCATTAACCGGCCCATCGCCTCCCAGTCACCCTGTGAAGCCGCTTCAAATCCCCGCTGCACCACATCGCCGATCAACTCGTCGATTTCGGAAAACACCGTCGGATGCTTCTTGCGGTTTTCTTCCACAATGGCAATCACTTCAGGCGTCGGCGTCTTGCTTCCAGAATAGAGAACAGTCAGCGGCGGATCAATCGGCAGCTTCACGGCCTCTTGCGCTTCGGCAAAGAAACGGAGACAGCCGCCGAAGGTGCTGGCCGCCACATCGGCACCGGAGCCGACACCGCCCTGCACCTTGCGGATGATCTGGGTGCCCACTTCCAGCAACCGTCCCGGCACCGGCAGTTCCCCCATCGCTCCGGTCAGAGCCGCCAGCGTCCCTACGGTCACCGCCGCGCTCGAGCCCATCCCCATCTGGTGCGACATCTCCGAGCGGATATCCAGTTCAAATCCCTGCTTCAACTCATCGCGGAAGGCCTTAATCGCCCCCAGCACAAAACGGAAGGGTTCGCTGGGGGCCAGTTCATCCAGCGTGGTCTTATGTTCGCCCAGGGCAGAATGCAGGATCAAGGTCTGATCCTCCCGCGGAATCAACCGGATCTTCATCCGCTTGCTGATCGCACAGACCAACGCCGGGTAGCCATGGAGAACGGCATGTTCGCCCATCAGCATAAGACTGCCGGGTGCAGAGGCTTTGACGGCGCGTAAGGTCATGCAGAATCGGAATTATACCACCCGGACGCCCAGGGGATCCGGACGCACGGTCATGAGTTCATAGCCGTACTTGTCGCACAGCCCGGTTGGTGTCTCGCGCGAGGCGATCAGCACCATCCCGGCGGCATCGCCGGCCACGGCCCCCGCACCGCAGATCTTCGCCGCCGCCCCATCGGCTTCCACCTCGGCAATAAAATCGTTCACGCGACCCGGCACCACCCCGATTTCATCCAGCAGCCGATGGTTTTCGCGCATCGCCTTCTGGAAGGTTTTCAAATTGTCATGCTGCAGGGCCTTCTGCATGTGGTTCGCCACGTCTTCAAAGCTGTCCCACAGCGAACTGTGCGGTCCGACGCGGCGCTCCACATCGGCAACGGCTTCGCCCGTGGAACTCTCCGGCGTTCCCGTATTCACAATATACAGCGGCACGCGCGGCAGCGGCAGCTCCTGGGCCTCCCCGTTCTGGAATCGCACGCACCCGCCATGCATCGACACATAGGTGTCAAGTCCGCTGGCCTTGCCGTGCTGGATGTTTTCCACTTCCAAACTGTAGCGGGAATACCACTCCGGACGGAAATCCACCCGGTAGTAATGTCCCAGCCCCCGCAGCACACTCAAAATAGTGGCGGCCGACGAGCCCATGCCGCAGCCAATCGGAATATTGGAGTTCAACCGCACGTTGACGCCCCCGCCCATCTTCTGATGCAGGCCATCCAGAATCGTGACATAGGCAAACTGGAACAGATCCACCGGCTTACGCGCCACTTCGCGAATCGACAGGCGGCCCGTAAGAAAATCTTCATAGTTCCGCTGGATGCGGCCATGGAATTCGCGCAACGCGCGCAGGGTAAAGGAGGACCTGTCCTCCTGAATATTGGGAAGATCGAAGGAGACCGTATCCTTGGCGCCCTCCATCGTAATGAAGGCCTGGGCGTTGCGATTTACGGCCATAGCCAGCGCAGGCCTGCCGTAAACCACGGCATGCTCTCCGCTAAGGATTAATTTACCTGGTGCGACTGCTTTCATCTGTAGAGCGATATACTACCCCTTCCCCTTTCCTTTGTAAAGAGAACCCACCGCTGTTTGACGGTTCCCCCGCCTTCGATTTTTCTGCTAGGATGCTCTTCGATGAAACGACGAACCCCCTATAACAAAGGACAGTGGCAGGTCAGCCGAGAGCGATTCCAACTCACCGACTATGTGCCGCCCGAGCCTACCTCGACGGTGACCCCGCTGGGCGATCTGATCCCGGATGCGCTTAGGAACATGAAACTCAATGCGCATGCCCAGGTCGTCCAAATTGCGGATGTCTGGGCGGAGATCGTCGGTCCCCAACTGGCCTCCAATACCCGACCGGGTCATCTGGAGAACCGGCTGCTGACCGTCTTTGTGTCCCACCCGATGTGGTTCATGGAACTCCGCGGCCCCGCGGGCACCGAGATTCTCACACGCGTTCAAGAAAAGTTCGGCCGGAAAATCATCGCCAACATCCGCTGGTCCATCGACCCTGAGCCGCCCGCAACAAAATGATTCGCCGCCTCCATGCGTTCAGCTGCCGCATGAAAAGTTTCCATGGTATGGAAACTATTTTCCGGATTTTTCCATGGTATGGAAAAAATGTTTCCACACTATGGAAACTTCAGCTAAACGCTCTTGCCGCTGTACTGTTTACCACCGCTCCCGCGATGGCCGGCTGGGTGGACACCACTCCCGACGGTCCCGCACTCAATCTGACGCTGTTCGATCTGCCCGACCCCTCTCGGACCGACCCCTCCACCCGGGCCGAACTGGCGGTGCAACGCGAATTTCTCCGCCAGGCCCCCGGCCGGCTTCGCGCGCGGCAGGCCGCTAATCCGGGCCGCTACGATTCCCTCAACCTCGACGCCCTCACCCTCCGCCTCCATCGCTTCTCCGGCATTCGTGTCGAAGGGGTCGAAAGCACGCTGCTGGCCATCGCCGGCAACGTGGCGCCGGATGTCCTGTATGTGAACTTCCGTCAATCCGACACCTATATCCGGCAGGGCTTCCTCTATCCCCTCGACCGGCCCGGCGACCACTATTTCACCGGTCTGTCCGAGGACGAGTTCAGCCGCCGCATCCACCCGAAGATCGAGCCGGTCATCCGACGGCGGGGCCCGGATGGACAAGAACACCTCTGGGCGATACCTGGCGGGGCCCCGCTGGGCCGTGTGGTGCTCTATCGCCGCGACCTCTTCGATGCCGCCGGCCTGCCGACGCCGACTCCCGATTGGACCTGGGAAGATTTCGCCCGCGACTGCCGAGCGCTGGCCGATCCGGCCAACGGCATCTATGCGCTGGGTCTGTCGCGCGGAAAGCACGAATCCTATCTCTGGATGCCATTTCTCTGGGGGGCGGGCGGCGATGCGCTATCCTTCAACGGAACCGAAGACCGCTGGGAAGCCGTCTTTGATACCCCGGCAGCAGCCGATGCCCTCGACTTCTATATCCGCCTAACGACCGAGCCCTGGACCGATGCCTCCGGCCGGCTCCGGCGCGGTTATGTCATCAAGGATACCGCCGAATCCTCGCTCAAGTGGCAGCGGGGCCAGTTGGCCATGCGATTTTCCTACATCGACGAAAAGCTCTTTGCAAACCTCAATCCCGATATTACGGGGATGGTCCCCTTCCCCATTGGACCCGTCACCCGCGGCACCGAAATCAACTCGCGCATGATGGGGATCTTTGCCGGCGTGACCAATCCGCTGATCCGCGATGCGGCCTGGGAATACATGAGCTTCCAAGACTCGCCCGAAGCGGCTGCGATCCGCGTGAAGCATCTCGTTGAAGGTGGATTCGGACGGTTCCTCGCCCCGGATTTACTGCGGGCCTACGGGTACGAATCCATTGCCGCGACCATTCCCCTCGAATGGCGCGACTGCCTGACCATCGCCATCGCCGATGGCCGCCCCGAGCCGTACGGACAGAACGCCAACGTCATCTATGACATTCTGACCATGCCGATCCGGCAGGCTGAAGAGCTGTCTCTTTCCGGCCAGCTATCCGACGACCCGGACATCCGGCGCGGGCAATTGCTCGACCTGCTGGTGCAGGCGCGAAAGAAAGCCGACGCCGACATGCTGGGAGTGGTCGAGCCGCGCGAACTGGCCAAGCGCCGTGCCGCGGCGGGCGTTCTGCTGCTTGTTCTTTTCGCCACCGTTCTCTATGCCCTGCGCCAGATGGCAAAGTTGTTCTTGCCGGAAAAGAAAGTTCAGGCAACAGGAACCCAGAATCCGAATGGGAGTTCTGTAAGGTTCATTCTCCAGTCTCTCCGGAAGCATTGGGGAGCCCTCTTGCTGCTCCTGCCGGCCGCCGGCACCATTTTTCTATGGAGCTATGTACCGCTGGTCCGCGGCTCTGCCATGGCGTTTTACGACTATCACATCTTTGGCGCCTCCACCTGGGTCTTCCTCGACAACTTCGCCAACCTGCTCTGGGATGCCGACTGGTGGCGGGCGCTGCTGACCTCGGCACGCTATTCCATCCTGGTCATTTCGATGACCTTTCTCCCTCCGGTTTTTCTGGCGATCCTCCTGCAGGAAGTTCCGCGCGGTAAAGTTCTGTTCCGCCTGATCTTCTATTTGCCGGCGACCATCACCGGGCTCGTCGTCATTCTGCTGTGGAAAACCTTCTATGAACCGTCGGAGGCCGGGCTCGTGAATCGCATCGTGATGCAGATTCCCGCCGGCGTCTGGATCCTGCTTTCACTGGCGGCTCTGGCACTGGCCATTCATCTAGCCCGGCGCCTCCTGAATCACAACCTCTGGAAGCCGGCCCTGTTCGTGATGGGTGCCGGCCTGTTTCTGGCTTCGGCCCCGCTGGGGCCCCTGCGCGAAATCTGGCGCAGCCATCACAACATACTTGTTTACAAACAAGTATTTTTCCTTCTGGCGACACTGCCGGAACCGATCCGCTGGCTCGATGATTCCCGGACCGCGCTGTTCTCCTGCGTCCTGCCGATGCTCTGGGCAGGAATGGGGCCGGGCTGCCTCATCTATCTCGCTGCGCTTAAGGGCATCCCGGATGACCTCTATGAAGCCGCTGACATCGATGGCGCTTCGTTCACCGACAAAATTTTGTTTGTGATCTTCCCCACCCTCCGACCGCTGCTGGTCATCAACTTTGTCGGCGTCTTCATTGCCTCGTGGCAGGCCGAAGCCAATATCCTGGCCATGACCGGCGGCGGCGCGCGCACGGAAGTGGCTGGACTGCATATTTTCTATAAGGCCTTTATTTTCCTTCGGCTCGGACCGGCGACGGCCGCCGCCTGGATGCTCGCCTGCATGCTGATCGGGTTCACCCTCTACCAACTGCGCATCCTCTCCCGCGTGGAATTCCGCGCCAACCGGGAAGATAAGTAAGTCTCTTCGACTGGCTGAGGGCCTCGGCAAAGAGGCATGGGGTATCACTAAATCTCATCCCCCGCCCACTGATCCGCATCCTAATGGTATCTGAACGATAGTTCAGTATTGATTTTTTCAGGCCGATGGTTCACGATCGTGATCATGCAAGCGAACGAAGAGTCCAATCCTAAGCTGGAACTGGCGTTTGAACATGTGCAATTCACGGGTCGGCATTTGTTCCTGACCGGCAAAGCGGGAACCGGAAAGACCACCTTCCTGCGTTCACTGAAAGAACGTCTCCCAAAACAGATGATCGTCGTGGCGCCCACGGGTGTTGCCGCCATCAATGCAGGCGGCGTCACCATTCATTCCTTTTTCCAGCTCCCCTTTGGACCCCTGGCTAATCGGTCCGCCCCGCAGCAGCACTTCCGGTTCTCCCGCGACAAAATCGCCATGATCCGCGGGATGGATCTGCTGGTCATCGATGAAATCAGCATGGTGAGGGCCGATCTCCTTGATGCGGTAGATGAAGTGCTCCGCCGATACCGGGATCGTCGCAAACCCTTTGGAGGCGTTCAGCTGCTGATGATCGGAGATCTCCAGCAGCTCTCGCCTGTGGTGAAGGAAGTCGAGTGGGACCTACTGCAGGAACGGTATGAAACGCCCTATTTCTTCGGCAGTCTCGCGCTGCGTGAAACGGATTATGCCTGCATTGAACTGGATCGGGTGTACCGCCAAAAGGACGGCCGCTTTCTCGACCTGCTCAATCAGGTCCGGGACAATTGTCTCACACCGGAATCCCTTGCTGAACTCAATCGCCGGCATCTTCCTGATTTTCGGCCGGCCGATCAGGACGATTACATCACGCTGTGCACCCATAACGCGCAGGCCCGCCGCCTGAATGACTCGAAGCTGAAGGCCCTCTCCGCGTCGGCGGTCCGGTTTGATGCTGAAATCTCGGGCAGCTTTTCTGAATCCTCCTATCCGATGGATCCTCAGGTGGATCTCAAAATCGGTGCCCAGGTGATGTTCGTTAAAAATGATCCCGATCCCGACAAGCGCTTCTTCAACGGCAAAATCGGATGCGTCACATCCATCGAAGACAACCGGGTATGCGTTCGGTGTCCGGGTGAAACGACGGATATCGCGGTGGAGCCCATGACGTGGGACAACATCAAATATGCGATCCATCCAGAGACCCACCAGATCACCGAAACCGTGGAAGGCATCTTCAGGCAGATCCCCCTGAAGCTCGCCTGGGCCATCACGATCCATAAAAGTCAGGGGCTGACATTTGAGCGGGCCATCATAGAAGCCGATGCCTCCTTTGCCCATGGCCAGGTCTATGTGGCCCTGTCCCGATGCAAAACCATGGAAGGCCTTGTACTGCGAACCCAGCTGCGACCGCAGAGCATCATCGTGGATGCGGCGGTCGCGGACTATATCCACGGCATCACTGACCGGCATCCGGATGAGGATCGCCTGCAGCTGGACCGCCTGACCTATCAGCGGGAACTGCTGGTGAACCTGTTCAATTTCTATCGCCTGCGCTA
This sequence comes from uncultured Verrucomicrobiota bacterium, assembly GCA_964526745.1. Taxonomy (GTDB): domain Bacteria; phylum Verrucomicrobiota; class Kiritimatiellia; order CAIQIC01; family Lenti-01; genus Lenti-01. The sequence goes on along the minus strand of CAZGMQ010000015.1, from coordinate 20,710 downwards.
TCACCTGAACACCCTGCTGGAACTGGCCGACCTCAACCGCGGCAGCATCCTGCCCGGTCACATCGAGCAGTTCGGTCAACTGCACGATACCGTGCAGCAGGAGCTGCTCACGCCCGGAGAACAATTCCTCCGGCAAATCGACCGGCTGCTGACAGACCATCCCGACGCCGAAACCAACCCCGCCCTCCGGGACCGTTTGAACAAGGCCGCGGTCTATTTCGAAGATAAGCTGCTGAATGGAATTCTCGATCCTCTGGAGAGCATCGACTGCGAACTCGATAACAAGACACTCCGCCGTCAGCTGCTGAACGCCAAAGAGAAAGCCGAAACCGAAGCCCGGATCAAACGGGCTGGCATTCAGGCCTGCGCCGATGGCTTCGACGTCCAGCGCCTCCTCGCCGCCCGGGCCGCGGCGACCCTCCTGGTGAAGCCCACCGCTCGCGCCAAAAAATCCCGCAAGAAGAAGATCGGTGCGGACATCAACACCGCCGCCGCTCCAGCCAACGCCGCACTGTTCGTGGCACTTCGCGCATGGCGAACCGAACAGGCCCGCGAACAACAAATTCCCGCCTACTGCATCTTTTCTCAGAAATCCCTCTATGCGCTGGCTGCAGCCACCCCAAAATCGATGGATGAGATGGCGGACATCCATGGCATCGGCCCTGGAAAGCTCGCTGCATACGGCGAGGCTGTCCTCGATATCGTGCAGCAAAACACCTGACGGCCAGCCCTTTCCCTTTCCCCCTAGCCTCTGCTAGAATGCTGGCGATGAACAACCGCGTAGAAAACCACTAATGCCGATCCTTTCCAGAATCGGGCGCAAGTCGCCGCGGACCCGCCTGCTGATCGGGTTCATCTATGCGCTGCTGCTGGCCGGGGCGATCTCGATGCTCTATCCGCTCGGGCTGATGGTGGCGGGCTCGACGAAGTCCATCGCGGATCTCCGGGAGTCGGTTCTGGTCCCGCGGTTTCTTATTTCGGATACCGCGCTCTGGCAAAAGCATCTGGAAGCGCTCTTTAACGAGTCGCTCGATTCCCTGAACATCACCTTCGACACCGACCATCCGGCCTTTGATGGAATTGCGCTGCCCCCGACCAACGGAGGCGGATCGGAACTCGTTCCCCTCTGGCGCGAGTTTCTCGCGGCGGACCTCCTGCCGCAGGAGGCCATTGGGTTGGGCCACTACTGGGCCCCGCAAGCCGGGGCCTTTCCGATGGAGCTGCGCGATTTCCGAAAACACCTGCGCGAAAAATTCGGCACCTTGACCGCGCTGAATACGGCGCTCGGAACGGATTTTGAGGCGTGGTACACCGTGTTCATCCAGCCACCCGCCTATCTGTTCCCGCATGCCGTTCCCGATGCCACCCCGCTGGCGACTGAATTCGATGCCTTTAAACTGACCGCGCCAGATTTCTGTCAGACGGTTCTCTCTCCGGAGGGGTTTTTCAAAAAGCTCTATCTCAAGCCTCGCCATACCAAGAGCATCGAAACCTACAATACCGCCCATGAAACCGACTATGCGGATTACCCCTCCCTGCATCTCTCGCGAAGCCTTCGCACCAACGCCCCCGCGCTGGAGCAGGAGGAATGGCTGGATTTCACGGCGCACACGCTGTCCCCAGTCTGGATGAACGGGACCGCGCTCCATACACCGGAGACGCGCTGGCACGACTGGCTCGCCACCCGGTTTGATTCCGTACAGGCCCTGAATGCCGCGCTGGGCACGGAGATGGATTCGTTCGAGGCCATTCCCATGCCACAGATGGCTCACCATGCCGGGCTTTTTCGCGATCACATCTCCGAGCTTCGGCACGAATTTTGGATCCGCAATTATCTCACGGTTCTCGATTATATCCTGTTCCATGGGCGGGGCATCTTCAATACGGTGATCTATTGCGTCCTAGCGGTCCTGCTGGCCCTGCTGGTGAACCCGCTGGCCGCCTATGCCCTGAGCCGCGGGCAGCTGTCCATCGGCACGCAGATCCTGTTCTTCCTAATGCTGACGATGGCCTTCCCCCATATGGTCACGCAGATTCCCGTTTTCATTCTGCTGCGAGAGCTGGGGCTACTAAACACTTTTGCGGCGCTCCTCCTGCCCGGCATGGCCAGCGGCTATTCCATCTTCCTGCTCAAAGGCTTCTTCGATTCTCTGCCGCGCGACCTCTATGAGTCCGCCCAGCTGGATGGCGCCGGCGAATGGACTTTGTTCTGGCACATCACCATGCGGCTCTCCACACCGATCCTCTCCGTGATTGCCCTCCAGGCCTTCACGATTGCCTATGCCAATTTCATGTATGCCCTGCTGATCTGCCAGGACCCGAAGATGTGGACCCTGATGGTCTGGCTGTATCAGCTCCAGCAACGCGTCGGCCCCGGCGTAACCCAGGCTTCGCTCCTGCTGGCCGCCCTGCCAACGCTCGGCGTTTTTCTGGCCTGCCAGCGGGTGCTGCTGCGCGGCATCGTAGTGCCGGTTGAAAAATAAATCCACCGCCTGTTTAACCACATATTATAATGTGTGGTTATTCTATATTTTCCATATCGAACTGGACATGAGGTAGTTATTATTTATTCAGGGCTCAGATTTAACCGTTATTATAATATGTAGCCGCTGGTTAAGATGAAGTGCGGGCAACAAAAAAGGCCGAGGCAATTGCCTCGGCCTTCGCTTGAACCGGCGGGATTATTCCACCAGGTCAATCAGGTTGCGGACGGCCGCATGTTCGTCATTCTTCGGGGCCTGGTCTCCGTTTGACTCCGACTTACCGCCGCCGTCTTTGGAGGGTCCCTTGCGGTCACGGCCACCGCCACGGTTTCCGCGGTCACCACGGTCTCCACGGTCTCCGCGACCGCCGCGACGGTCCCGGCCGCCACCCCTGCGGCGATCTCCGCCCCGGTCTCCGCCCCGGTCTCCGCCGGACATATTGCCCTGCAGGAACGCCTTGCGGAAGGTGCTGCTGCACAGCACAGGAATACCGGCTTCGGTGGCGCGACTTTCCATGGTCACACCAGAACTCACGAGAGTGCCGCCGCTCTTGCGGCACAGCTTCTGGGCCAAGGCCACAAGCTGCTCGGTATCGGGTGCATAGAACACCTTCACGCCGTTGAAATCTCCGCCGTGATCCACTTCGCGAAGCGAGCGATCACTTTCAATCACCACCTGGATTGCGAGGCCTTCCTGTTTCGAGACCCGCGCCAATGCATTCAGCATTTGCACCTGATCACGAGGCGCCATGCGTCGACCTGTCTTTTCGTCTACCAATCGTGCGGCATCCACCACATAGGTGCGGTTCGAAGACCCACCAGTGGAAGAGAAGCACGACTTGATCATCTTAATGAACGACATAATTTTTGTTCATCTTTCTGTTCTTATCGTTGTCCCGGGACGACTTCTGCCGCGGCCGCAATCCGAAACCATCCCCGCCCCATCCCTAATGGTTCTTCCCCGATGCATGCAACCGACCGTCGCAAAGTCCTACGCTTTCCCGTACAAACTGAGGGAGAGGCTATCGACCTTCCTCCTCCCCCGCAAGAACCATTTACCCGGAAAAAACGTTCGTGGAGAGCGATGGGCCGGCATCCGGAACTGCCGGGCCCTCTGGAAACCGACTTTCCGTCCCTTCGCAGACTCCGCCTCCCGTTTTGCGGGCTGTTAAAACGCTTTATGTAAAAAGGCTTGTTTTCATGGGTTGGGATTGATTTTTGAGGGCAAAACGGACTATGATGTCCGGTCAAAGTGGAAAACGATAATCAAAGAAAGAAGTACTCATGAGCAGATCATTCAATTTCAATGCCGGCCCGGCAGCCCTCCCCCTCGAGGTGCTGGAAATCGCCCAGAAAGAACTGACCGATTTTGGTGGAACGGGCATGTCCATCATGGAACACAGCCATCGTGGCAAGGCCTATGACGCCGTCCACGAAGAAGCGATTGCCAATATCAGCAAGCTGTTAAACCTGACAGACGACCATCAGGTCCTGTTCCTGCAGGGCGGTGCAAGCTTCCAGTTCTCGATGATTCCGGCGAACCTGCTGGGTGCAGGTCAGACCGCCGACTACGTCAACAGCGGCGCCTGGGCCAAGAAGGCCATCGCAGAAGCCAAGAAGGTCGGGAACGTCAATATCCTGGCAGACACCTCCAAGGACATCCCCACGACGATGCCCGACTACGACTCGCTATCCTACACGCCGGATGCCGCCTATGTGCATGTGACCTCCAATGAGACCATCGCCGGAACGCAGATCAAGAAGTTCCCCGCCACGCAATCTCCGCTGATTGCGGACATGTCCAGCGACATTCTCTGCAAGCCCATCGACATGTCGCAGTTCGGCATGATCTATGCCGGTGCCCAGAAAAACCTCGGCCCCTCCGGTGTGACGCTGGTGGTGATCCGCAAGGATCTGGCTGAACGCGCTTCTGAGGATCTCCCGGCCTTGATGCAGTACCGCACGCAGATGGCGAACAACTCCCTCTACAACACCCCCCCGACCTTCGGCATCTACATCTTGATGCTCGTCACCCGCTGGCTCCTCGCCAAGGGCGGCGCGGCCGGAATGGAAGCCATCAATCAGGCCAAGGCCGACAAACTGTATACCGCGTTTGACAACTCCGGCGGGTTCTACAAGGGCACTGCGGTTCCTGAGTTCCGTTCCACGATGAATGTGACCTGGCGCCTGCCGAGCGAAGACCTAGAGAAGAAGTTCATTGCTGAAGCCACCGAACAGCGCATGATCGGCCTGAAGGGCCATCGTTCCGTTGGCGGTGTCCGTGCCAGCATCTACAATGCCTGCCCGACTGAGGCGATTGATGCATTGGTCGCCTTCATGGCGGACTTCAAGGCCAAGAACGGCTAAGCATCCCCATCTGGGAAGCAAAAGCGCGCCGCAATGCTGCGGCGCGTTTTTTTGTGCCCATGCGGTTCCGGTGCGGTATGAGAGAAGGGAAAAAGGAATGGTGTGCCTGGCGGGGGTCGAACCCACAACCTCTAGCTCCGGAGGCTAGCGCTCTATCCAATTGAGCTACAGGCACACGAAAATCAACCCGCGCAGACTACGGGGAGGGGCCCGGCCTGACAAGCCAAAAAGAGAAATCCGCCTACTGATTCTTCCGCATCAGGATAACGCCGATGAGCTGACAGGTCAGCACCGGAATCCAGGGAATCATGTCCGGACGCCATTCCGGACGATCCACCAGGGCATCAGAAACGATGATAAACATATAGAACATGAAGAGCAGGACCAACGCCAGCCCGATGCCGATAGAGGACTCTTTCCGGCGCGACCGGATCCCCAGCGGAATGGCCAGCAGCGTGAACGAAAAACAGGACAGGGCCAGGGCGAGACGCTGACTGGCATCCACCGCCATCTTGGCCCGCATCCGGGCCACATTCTTTTCCTGGATGTCCGGGAAAACCTGGCGCACATTCTTCAAGGCAAAGATGAGTTCTGAAAACGTCATATCCGGCGGCTTCTTACGAATTTTACTCTTCTGGAGCATCTTCCGGAGATCCAGAGTGATGGGATAGCTTTCCGCGCTGAGGTTGCGCGCCTTGGTCAGGTCCGATGGATCTTCCTTGTCGAACTCGGTCAGGCGGACTTGCTGCAGATCGATTTCCATGATGCGGGTCGCCTTGTCAAAGGAGACCTCTCCCGTTCGGGCCCGCACTTCCGCGCGGGCGCCATTCTGATCAAACTGATAGAGGATGATGTCTTCCAGGTGAGAATCGTTCTTTTTGCCGACATAGACCTTCACATCGGGAAAATCATTCACAAACCGTCCCTCATCCAGCAGAGCCAGAGGATCCTCCTCCCCCAGCTCCCGCAACATCTGTCTTCGCGCAAAATGGCTTCGGGGCGATAGCTCGGCATTCAGAAACAGGCACACGCCCGACAGAATCATCGAACAAAACAGAATCGGGGCGGCAATCTGCCAGAGACTCAGTCCGCAAGACTTCATCGCCGTGATTTCGCCATCCGCCGAGAGGCGCCCGAAATGAAGCAACACTGTCGTCAGCACACTCATGGGAATCACAAAGGAAAGAGTGAACGGGATGTTCAGCGCAAAGATTTTCATGATCAGCAGGCCGGAAATACCTCGGGACATGTAGTCGATGGCTTTTACCACCGCGCCCACGTACATCACAAATGTCAATACGGCCACCGTCAACAGGAACCCTTTGATGAAGTCCCCGAGCAGTTGACGATTAAGTACACGGATCATGGAGAGGTCCCTCTCCGTTGACGCGCCGCTTCCACCGTGTTGTGCAGCAACATTGTAATGGTCATCGGTCCCACTCCGCCCGGAACGGGTGTGATGGCCGCCACCCGTGGCGCCACCGAATCAAAATCTGCATCACCAACCAGGCGGTACCCCCGGGCCTTCGTCTCATCCGGCACGCGATTCACACCCACATCAATAACGACCGCCTTCGGCGACACCATTTCGCTGGTGAGCGTGTGGGGACGACCGGCCGCGACCACGATCACATCCGCCTGACGCGTCAGGGCTGCAAGGTTCTTTGTGCGGGTATGGCAGAGGGTCACGGTGGCATCCACCCCCTTCTGCGAGAGCAGGATAGAAAGAGGACGGCCCACAATAGCGCTACGGCCGATCACCACGACAGAGGCGCCTTCCAGCGGCACCCCGGACCGGCGGAGAATTTCCAAAATGCCATGAGGCGTACAGGGGATGAAGGCCGGAAGGCCCAGCACAAAACGCCCCACATTCAGCGGATGGAATCCATCCACATCCTTGGTCGGATCGATGGCTTCGATCACCTCCCGTTCGATGGAAGCATCCGGCAGCGGCAGCTGAACCAGAATGCCGTCGATGGCGTCATCCGCATTCAGCGCATGAACCGCATCCAGAATCTCCTGGCGGGGCGCCGTCACCGGCAGCAGGATCTCGCGGGAATGGATACCTGCGGCGGCACAGGCCTTCTCTTTGGCCGTGACATAGGAACGCGACGCGGGGTTGTCCCCCACCAGAATGACTCCCAGGCCGGGTACCACGCCGGAGTCCCCCTTCAGGGCGGCCACCGCCGCAGTCAGTTCTACGCGAGTGGAAGCGGCGATTGATTGGCCATCAAGCAGGGTGACGCTCATGGAAAGGCTTTCGTTTTAGAAGCGATAGAGAACATGCAGTTTCATCGTGGTGCCATCAAACCAGTCGGCCCGGACGCCGAAGGCCAGATTTTCCAGCAGCCACAGATCCACTCCGCCCACCACTCCGAAGGGCTCGGATTCCTCAAAATCGATTTCCTGATTGTTGCGCGTCCAGGTCCCGTCCAGCTTCGACCAGGCCGGGCCGAGATAGATGCTGACGCTCTGAAACTCACTCATATAATAATTCCGGAAGCTGCGCGCAAATGAAAGATGATAACGCAGGGGAAGCATCACAAGACTCTCGCTCCACTGCAGCTCACCATCGCCATGGTCCTGGCTGGTGCGATATTCATATTGCCCCGTCAGCTGAAGAGTGAGACGCCAGGCCGTCGCCAGTTCCCCCTCATACAGCTGCCACAGATTCACCTGTGCACCGAGCAGACCGCCCGCCCCGATGGACGGATTTTCGCTCAAGGCATCCAGGCTCGGCTGAGAACCGCCCACCTGCCCGTACAGCAGCAGCCAGGGCCAGGGGGTGTAGCCTACGCCCACATCTACGATATCACCGCGCAGCGAATCCTCCTGACTCCCGAGATCCACAGGACGGGACAGATGCGTGTAGATCAAAGCCGCCTGAACATTGATCGGATTGCTCCAGGTCAGCAGGGCCTCATCCGCACTACGGTCTTTCACCACGTTCCGGTCGGCCCACGCGCACGAGACGCCCAGCACCATCAACAGGCTCCAGCATATCCATTTTTTCATCAGACTTCCCTTCAGGAGGTTTCTTCTGTGGGGGCTTCCGGTTCGCTCTCGTCGGGGGATGAGGACGTCCCTTCTTCCGCTTCAGCAGGCGGGGTGTTCCCCTCCTCCCCTTCAGCAGGAGCGGCCTCTTCCTCATCGTCGATATCCACCAGAGCGGCGCTCATCACAATATCTTTCTTGCCGATATTGATCAGTTTGACTCCCTGGGCCGAACGCCCGGTCATCCGCACATCCACGACCGGCATCCGAATCATGGTACCCATCTTAGTCACAATCATGATGGCATCATCATCATGCACACTGATGGCCGTGACCAGCTCACCGGTTTTCTCGGTCAGATTGTTCGCCTTGAGGCCTTTGCCACCGCGGCGCTGCGCGCGATACTCGCTGAAGGCCGTCCGCTTCCCGTAGCCATTCTCGGTCACGGTCAGCAGCATCGCGTCCTCGTGCACCACTTCGATGCCTTTAACCACATCGCCTTCACCCAGGCGGATTCCCCGCACACCGGCGGTAGCCCGGCCCATGGAGCGGGAATCCTTCTCGTTGAAGCGGATGCCCATCCCCTTTCGGGTCACCATCAGAAGATCCTCATTCTTGCTGGTCAGCTCCACGCTGATCAACCGGTCGCCTTCCGCGATATTAATCGCAATGATGCCCGCCTGGCGCACATTCTTATAGGCTTCCAGCGGGGTCTTCTTGACGGTCCCCTTCTCGGTGGCAAAGAACAGGTGCTGCTGCGAATCAAATCCGCGCAACGGAACGATGGCCGCCAGTTTTTCGTCACCCTTCACATCCAGGAAGTTGACAAGGGCCTTCCCTCTGGAAGTGGGGCCGCCTTCCGGAATCTGGTAGGCCTTCTTGAAATACATCCGGCCCTGTTCGGTAAAGAACAGCATCCAGTCATGCGCCGAGCAGTTGAAGACATGCTCCACATAATCCTCTTCCTTCGTATCCATGCTCTTCCGACCCTTGCCGCCGCGCTTCTGCTCGCGATAGACGCTGGTGAGCGTCCGCTTCAGATAGCCGGAGTGCGACAGAGAAATCACGCAGTTTTCGTCCGCGATGAGATCTTCAATGTTGATTTCACCTTCGTCCGCCACCAGTTCGGTCCGGCGGGCATCGACATAGGAGGCGCGCACTTCCAGTAGATCGTCCTTCATGACGCCATAGAGTTTCTGATCGTCCGCCAGCAGTTCCTTGAGATAGGCAATGCGGTCCTGAAGAGCTTTATATTCTGCCTCGAGCTTGTCGCGCTCCAGCCCGGTCAGCTGATACAGACGCATTTCGAGAATGGCGCGGGCCTGCAGTTCGGACAGGCCGAAGCTACCCATCAACTGAATGCGGGCTTCCTCGCGGTTCGTCGAAGCGCGAATAATTTTCACCACCTCGTCGAGGTTGTCCAGGGCAATGAGCAGGCCTTCCAGAATGTGCGCCCGCGCTTCGGCTTCGCGCAGCTGGAACTTCGTCCGGCGCGTCAGCACCTCAAAACGATGAGCGATAAAGCAACCTAGGATGTCCCTCAGGTTCAGCACGCGGGGACGACCATGGTCGATGGCCAGCATGATGGCACCGAACGTGACCGACAGTTGCGTCTGCTTATAGAGATTGTTGAGGACCACCTGACCGATGGCACCGCGCTTGAGTTCCACCACCACGCGGATGCCGTCCTTGTCGGACTCATCGCGCAGATCGCTGATGCCCTCGATCTTCTTCTCATGCACCAGCGAGGCAATTTTTTCAATCAGGGTCGACTTGTTTACGGCATAGGGGATTTCCGTGATGATGATCCGTTCGCGATCGGCCTTCCAATCCTCTACGGTTGCCTTGCCTCGGACGTGGATATGACCGCGACCATTTTCATACATGTCGCGAATCGGGGTCAAGCCGCACACCGTACCGCCGGTGGGAAAGTCCGGGCCTTTGACGAAATTCATCAGGTCGGCCACCGTCGCCTCGGGATGATCAATCAGATGGACAGTGCCATCGATGATCTCGCCGATATTGTGCGGTGGGATGTTGGTGGCCATACCGACGGCGATGCCCGTCGAGCCGTTCACCAGCAGATTGGGCACCCGCGCCGGAAGCACGGTGGGCTCCATCAGGGATTCATCGAAGTTCTTCTGCATCTTGACGGTATCTTTGTCGATATCCGCCAGCAGATCTTCGGCTATCTTTTGGAGTTTACACTCCGTATAGCGGTAGGCAGCCGCTGGGTCGCCATCGATGCTACCGAAGTTACCCTGTCCCTTGATCAGCATATAGCGCTGCGAGAATTCCTGCGCCATGCGCACGAGGGTGTCATAGACCGCTGAATCACCATGCGGATGGTAGTTACCGATGACTTCACCGACGACCTTCGCACATTTCACAAACGCCTTGGCATGGGTCCAGCCGCGCTCGCGCATCGCAAACAGGATGCGCCGGTTGCCCGGCTTCAGTCCATCCCGCACGTCGGGCAATGCCCGGCCCACGATCACCGACATCGAATAATCGATGTAGGCGCGCTGCATCTCCACTTCGATATTGATCCGCTCGATGCGGTCCGTCACGTTCTGCGGTGCGATGACCGCAGGGGTGGTTTCACTGGCGGCCTCGCCGCTGGCTTCGTTGTTTTCTTCGTCACTCATAATGGTCTCTTCCGCTTCTGCCCTGCGGGCTCCTCAATCATCAAATATCCAGATTGCGCACATTCAGCGCATTTTCCTCGATGAAGGCGCGGCGCGGCGGCACCTCGTCGCCCATCAGGATGGTAAAGGTCTCATCCGCCCGGACGACATCATCCAGATTCACCTGCAGGAGCTTCCGCTTGGTCGGTTCCAGCGTCGTCTCCCACAGCTGGGAGGGATTCATTTCACCCAGCCCTTTGTAGCGCTGGATCCCAAGGCCACGGCGGCCCACCTCACGAACCAGCTGCAGCAAATCGTTCAAGGCGTGGATCGGGGTTCGCTTGCCATCCACCTCCGCCTCAAAGATCGGCTCCTCGCTGTGCGAGAGGCTTTCCACGGTGAGTCCGTTCGCCTTCAGATGCGCAAACTGCTTCACCAGGCTCGGGGCGAGATGCAGCTCGTCCCACGTGAACTGCTCCGGTTCCAGCGGACCCATGCGCGATTCCGCCTCTTCGCGGACCTGGCGCAGCTCCTCATCGTTAAAGGCCAAATGGATCTCCTGATCCTCCAGCGTCTTGCCTGGTGGAATCACCCGCACGCGATAGAGCGGCAGACGGTTCTGCTCCACATCATACCGGCCCACATACTCGTCGAAATCGATGTTTTTCCGCTTCATGGCATCGGCGATATGTTCGATTTCCTCGAGCGTCTTGAGCACCTCGGGCATCTTGCCCGCTTCCAGGACCGGCGTGCCGTCGAGCTTCAGCAGCTGGACATCCTCGATCCCCAGTTCAATCAGCACCTGCGACAGGTGGCGGTCGTTATCGATATAGCGCTCCTTCTTCTTGCGCTTGATCTTGTAAAGCGGCGGCTGGGCGATATAGACATACCCGCGCTCAATCAACTGCGGCATCTGCCGGAAGAAGAAGGTCAGTAGCAGCGTCCGGATGTGCGATCCGTCGACGTCCGCATCCGTCATGATGATGATCTTGTGATACCGCGCCTTGTCCACATCAAACTCGTCGGTCCCGATCCCGGCGCCAATGGCCGTGATCATCGTGCGAATTTCCGTATTGTTCAACATGCGGTCCAGACGCGCCTTCTCGACATTCAGAATCTTACCGCGCAGCGGCAGAATCGCCTGGAACTTGCGGTCGCGGCCCTGCTTGGCCGAGCCGCCGGCCGAATCCCCTTCCACCAGGAACAATTCGCACAGGGCGGGGTCGCGTTCGGAGCAATCCGCCAGTTTGCCCGGCAGAGAGCCGGAATCGAGTGCACCCTTACGCCGGGTCAGATCACGGGCCTTGCGGGCCGCCTCGCGCGCCCTGGAGGCCATGACGCCCTTTTCCACGACCTTCTTGGCCACCGCCGGGTTCTCCTCGAAGAAGATAGCCATCCGCTCATTCACCACGGAGGAGACAATTCCTTCCACCTCGCTGTTGCCCAGCTTGGTCTTGGTTTGGCCCTCAAACTGCGGGTCCGGCACCTTCACACTCAGTACTGCCACCAGACCCTCGCGGATGTCATCGCCGGACATCGCGCCGTCATCCTTCAGCAGCTTGTTGTTCTTCCCATAGAAGTTCACGACGCGCGTCAACGCCCCACGGAAGCCGCTCAGATGCGTGCCGCCTTCAATGGTGTTGATATTGTTCGCGTAGGTCAGGACCGACTCGGAATAGCCGTCGTTGTACTGCATGGCGATTTCCACCGTCACGCCGTCCTGCTCCTTCTCGAAATAGATCACATCCGGATGTAGCGCCATCTTGTTCTTGTTCAAATGGACAATGAACTCCCGGATACCCCCATCATAACGGAACATCTCTTCCCGGATCTCCCCGTCCTCGTTCTCCTGACGAAACACGATTTCGATGCCCTTGTTCAGGAAGGCCAGCTCGCGGAGCCGCGAGGAAAGGATGTCCCAGGAATACTCGGTCGTCTCAAAAATCTGATCATCCGGATACCAGGTCACCTTGGTGCCCCGGTCGGCGCAGGACCCGATTACCTCCAGCGGCGAGACGGTTATGCCGCGCTCGAAGCGCATTCGGTGGATTTTACCCTCGCGGCGCACCTCCACCTCAAGCCATTCGCTCAAGGCATTCACGCAGCTCACGCCCACGCCGTGCAGACCACCCGAGACCTTGTAGCTCCCATGATCGAACTTACCGCCCGCATGCAGCATGGTGAGCGCCACCTCCACGGCCGGTTTTTTGTACTTCGGATGCACATCCACCGGAATGCCACGGCCATCGTCCGACACAGACACCGATCCATCCGCCGCCAGATTCACCTCAATGCGCGTACAGTGGCCCGCCAGGGCCTCATCGATGGAGTTATCCACCACTTCATACACGCAATGGTGCAGGCCGCGCTGGGATGTATCACCGATATACATCGCTGGGCGCTTACGCACCGCCTCCAGGCCTTCTAAAACCTGAATTTGGGACCCGTCATAGGTCTCTTTCTTTTTCCCGCCGTCGGCAGGCTTCACATCGTCATTTTTGGGTTTGTCTGTCATCTCGATTTCTCTTTTAATCAAATAAGGGAACCAGTATATCGAAACCATTTACTAAGCGCAACCCAAACCACCCCAAATCCGGCACTATTTTGCCGGCCTGATCCGCCCCCTTCCCTCCGCTGACCCAGCTGCCGCATGACCGCATTTTCTCCAAAATATCTCTGCTATTTTGCAGTTTTGTGTAATTTGGGGTCAAAAATACACGTTTCAGGCCATTTTAGCTTCATTTTGGCCGTTTTTGGACTAATTCTGACGATATTTTACAATTTTTACACCATTGTTCATACTTTTTGGCAGATTCACCGTCCAGTTGACCCACATCCAAATCAAACTCATATCCCCTCCCGCGGATTCATCGCCCATCCCGAACCGTTCTTTCAACCCATTTTATTTATATTTTAGGTTTCATGCAGATTTTTAAGTCTCATCGGATTCACTCAAACGAACCAAATCGAAAAATCCAGCTAAAAACAATAAAAACAACTCTTTCCGTGTATTTATTCAAAAAATACCTGTAGACGCTTACACCTCTATTTTAAGGATTTCCGACCTACTTTTTACCTTCAACAGATTGATTTTGATTCATGGCATATTTTTCATAATTTTTCATAAATTAGCAAAAAGTCGCCATTTTGTCTCTGCGCAGGTTTTTTGGGGGGCTTTTTCAGCCTAAAAATGCCATTTTTCAGCTGATTTTATTCATTTTTTGCCCATTTTTAGTTCAAAACATTCCTTTCTCTCTGAATTCATTCCAGATTGACGGCCCCGCCCCGAATTCACTACTCTTCAGGTAGCCCGCTTCACTTTTTTGGGGAATGAATTATGCGCAACAGAATTGGGAACAGGAATCGAATGGAAACCGGCCGACTTCGGAAACAACACGCACGGGCCTGCTCCCTTGTATTTATCCTTTGCCTGTTTTCTGCAGGCTCCCTGTATGCCGGAGGGGCCACACAACTGGCGAAAGCCCGGTTATCCTATGAGAAAAAACAGACCGCCATTGAAAAGAAGTTTCAGGAGGACCGGGCCGCATCCGTTGGAAAGCAATTTATCCAGCTGCTTTCCGAAGCGGTGGATACATATCGGGCTGAAGGGAAGCTGGAAGAATTTCTGACGGCCAAGGAAGAGCGGGAACGGTTCAAAACCGCCGGCACCGTGGACGAGACCGATGTAGTGGAAAGCCCGGAGTTTGTCCGCCATGCGCAGCAGCAGTTCATCCGGATCATGCAAGTAAACCATCAGAAAATGCTGAAGCAGCAGGCCAAACTGGCAAAAACCTATATTCGATATCTGGAGGGTCTGCAGAAAAAACTGATGCAGAAGTATCTGACCGATCAGGCGCGGCTGGTACAAGCAGAGGTTGAGGCGGTTCAGGCGTCTGTTGACTTCAGCGTGCTGGCTTCATCCAAGAAGCCACAACAAGCGGAGACCGGAGGTCTGACTAACAACACTCCCCAACTTCAACTTGCCACGAACTGGGATATGCGATTTGAACGGGATGATATCGCCGCTAGAGATACGGCTAGCATCCTATCAAAATGTGGCACGCCCCAGATTGATCTGACAGCGAAAGACATCCGAATCTGGGGAGATATCACCTATCTCATGCCACTTAAGAAAGCAAAGGAAGTGCTGGGGCTAACCCAATCTAATATGAAAAAGCCCGTTGAATGCGCCGTATTCCCCCCCCGCAGCTTCTTCTCATACGCTTTTAAGGGCAGTTTTGAATCCGGGTTTGATCAGCTCTTTCTGATTACCGATTTTAAAGACCAAGTCGTCGGAGTTCAGCTCCAGAGCAACGATTCCAGAATTAAGGAGAAATGGCTCCTCTATGGAAGCAACTACTCGAGAGATCGGAGCCTGTTCAATTTTGTGCATGACCTGAAAAAATCAAATCCAAATTGGGAAGTTGGAATTCATGTTTCTAAGAATGGTCAGGACGTTATTGGATATGCTCCAAGAAACAGCGCCGGAAACGTCAACCGCGATGTTATCCGGGTAGACAGCGATCTGTACAGCCGATCTCGGCAACAATCAAACAAGTCCCGCACCCGAGCCAGTCTCCTCCTGCCCCAGCCCATTGTCGATCTCATGCTCTATGTGGTTCAGAATTCGAGATAGTCATAAAACAAAGAATACGTATGATCCTGTCACAAACCTGTTGGTTGATCCCGCTGCTGCTGATCACCCTCCTTGGCCTGGTGCCTCTGGCAACAGGGGCGGATGAAGATAAGGCGCCCCCCGCCAACACCGAAACGCAGGAAGCTGATTGTTTATTGAAAGCGATAGCCGCCACTGATCGCCAAAATACGAGCGGAGCAGAGGAGGCAATCTCTATTCGCGTTGCTTTGCTCATAAATTTGGCTGCGTACTACGACGCTACCTACGATTTGAATCCCCCGCCCCCGGTTCGATCTCATGTTATGCCGCCGATGGGCTACAATACAGGAGTTCCCCCTGAACTAGTGACTGATCCAAACCTGAGGGAAGACTACGCGAGGAGAATAGAAGAAAACAGGATTAACTCGCAACGTCATAAAATCCAAACCGCAATTCGCCGGTTGATGGCCAAAGTCGTCGATCTATCCTTGAATGCAGAGCGTGGCGATTGTGAAAGTGTTGTAATCCGACTTCAGGATCTGGAAATACCGCAAGAAATGCTGCATGCGATGCAGGCATTGGCTCAGGAATCGAATATGAACCCGGCAGGCGGTAATAAACCCCCTCCCCTGCGCCCGCCGGGCGCGCAAGCGGGTCATTAGAGAGGAATAAATCATGAAAATACATACGACTGGGTTTGCTGTTTTATGGACACTCGTAGTCCTTCTTTTCGTGCTGGCAGGTAATGGCTTTGCCGACAGTCACATGGGTGTAGATGAGGACTCCATCGATGAAGAAACGCTGGAGATCTATAAGCGCGGGGTGCGCTGGGTGAGTAAAACATCACACGGTCGCTTTATCCTGGCCGGTGAGGTCGTGGACCAAGATGGGAAACGGCTTAAAGATGTTGAATTGGGTATCCGAATGGACACGTTGGTGGGAATTGGCTGGGATATTAAAACCGACTTTCAGCGGGAAACCATAAATCACGGGCTCTTCCAAGTCGATGTGCGACCCTACACAGGTGTCAATTTACGCTTTCAGAAGGAAGGGTATTATACAACCAAGAAAGATTTTGACTTCGAAAAGATCAATCTTTCCAGAATGAACATCTCTCCGGAAGACCAGGAAGCGATCATGTCCGGCAAAGACGTAAAGATCGAAGAAGGTGTCGTCCGCGATGAGAACATCCGCATCGTCATGGAAAAAAAAGGCAACATTACTACCCTTATCGAAAAAGACTTTAAGCTGGTATATCGCCGCCAAGAAGATGGCACTGCCTCGGGCCGTGTGGTGAACTTCGACAGGGACAGATGGCCCAGAGGGTACTATTTCCAGAAACCGCGTAACCCCATCAAAGCAACAAACCTCCTCGATCCGGAAGTGATTCCGCCGATGTGCGTCTACATGATCCCCAAAGTGGATGACGATGGGCGGATTTTGTCGGAAATCAAGATCAGACCGGAAGGACAACTTGAATTCCAGTTTCCAAATGAACTCCGAATAATCAGCAATGATCCTGAAGGCGGATTTATTGTGTATGAACAGGAAAAAGAAAAACAAGCCTACTGGGCGATGAAGCTCGCGCCTACGAATGGTTACAAAAAGGAAATTATTCTGGATGCTGATTTGCTCTATCGCCGATCGCCTTACGTGACATCAAAGGGAGATGATGGCATCTACTTCTATTTCAAGATCAATGGACGATACGGCAAAGGCGTTATTGGCTCTCCTCGATTCCCCGAAGGTGATTATGCTCTGGAGCTAAAAACAGAGTTCCAACTGCAAGTAGACGGCTCCCGCAACCTCGACACCGGCCGCGACTGAGACCCCGTAGGGGCTGGAGTGGATAATCGAAAGGGACGAGCTCATGCGGCAGCTAAACGTCCCGACCTTCAGGAAGGGCTTCACCAACTACCTCGTCACCATCGAAGACGCCGAACCGCTTCGATTGTGGAGCATCGAAGAGGCCTCCGAATCCCGCGAAACCGATAAATATGTGCTCCCGGACAAAATCCAGGACATCCTCGACCTTCTCGATCTGGAGGAGGATTTTGAGGGCGAAGCCCCCCTCTGGCTGGAAGGTCTTAAAGAAATCCAGGACCTGCTGAAATTCGAAGTCACCGCCATCTCGGACATCGACGAGAAGCACGTCCTCACCGAGAGAAAAGTCCTCGCTAACGTCTTCGAAGCCAAACTCGGCCTCAACACCAGCAATCAGGACGATGGCCTCCGCCCCGGCATCCCCGATATTGAATTCTACATCGACGACGTCGACGAACTGGTCAAAGACCAGGGCGAGGGCTTCCAGTGGTGGTGGGGACTGGACGAATTCCACCCCATCTCCCACTCAGGAATCGTTGACCTTTTTCCCCTGTTTATCCAGATTCCCAGTGCTGTGCTTGATGCCGATTTGAAGCCATACCTGAGCATTTCTGGCACCGGCGACATGATCCTCTATCCCGCGGCCAGTGGGTCGACAAATCGCCGCGCATTTCTACAGAATCCGGATATGGCTGACGATCAACAGCGCCTTGCCAATCAGGCAGTATTCATTGGCGACAAGCCGAAGGAAGTCTCAATTAACAAAGGAAATAAGGAAGTCGAATTCGTCGCCAAGGCAGTGGGGCGGAGCCTCCGCCTTGGTCGGCAGCAATGGACTCTGACCCTTTGGGTGGACAACGGAAATAACAAATATATTCCGACTGACTCCTGGCGCATCACCATCAAGGACACAACGAATTTCTGGGCATTCTATTCTCTGCGGAATGCACGGGTGGGTAATTTGACATATTCCGTGGAGAATTCCCGAAAAACCGAAACCAAGGTCTATCACCCAGCGAAGCTCATCGGAGGCGTTCGCGATCCGGAAAAGAAAAAGTATTTTCTGTTGCTGCATGGCTATAATGAATCCGAAGATAAGGCCCAGATCCGATTCAATGAAATTTATCGCCGCCTTTTCTGGCTCGGGTTCCGGGGGCAATTCGTCGGAGTGACCTGGCACGGAGATGTGGGAAGGATTCCGGCGCTCCGTTTTGACTCGTCTGTCCGGAATGCGTTCCAAACATCGCCGGGGCTTATGGGATTTCTCAAGCAGGTCCGCAACTGGGCGGGTGGGGCGCATAATGTAGATATCATGGCGCACAGTCTGGGCAATCTGGTCGTCTGGGATGCCCTTCGAGTGTTTCAAACCACGGGACAAGGTGCCCGTCAGCCACTGGTGCGAAATATGATCGGGATGGAAGCTGCTGTCTGGTCGGAAACATTCGCAGAAGAAGCGCCGCTATCATACCAAAACGAACGGAATAAGAAGAACCGCATCACCTATTCGGTCGAAGAACTCAAACAGCATTCATGGAGTTTCTGGTTTAATCAGGCAAAGCATCCCGCTCGTGACAGCCTAGCCGGGAAAGTATACCATAGCTATGTCCCTGACGATGAGACCCTGGTCAAATGGATGCGCTATGGAGAAAATCTGAAACGCGGCTCCGCACACTCTTTGATTCCGCTGACACGGAATTGGCACTACTTCCGCCACAAATTGACCAATGACCCGCCGGAATGGCGATCGCCGGAAGGAACAAAACATACCGATGCCGGCTGGGGGCCGGGTCAAGCGGGCGACCCCGTCGTCAGTACCTTCCCTACCCGGGTTTTGACATTATTACGCCAGAAACGCCGGAGGCCCTATTATGGATATAAAGACCTCAATCTACCCGTCGGGGCAACGAATCACCCCCTGAACATAAGGAATAGTAAAAACGCCACCGATGGTCTCGGCTGGCGTGGAGGAAAACACAGCGATTTTGCCGTGGGTGAATCGGGCGATGCCAATTCAAAGATGTGGTTCCCCATCATATGGGAATGGTATGATCAATTTTTACAACCGGCCATCGTAATCGGAGAGGAATAGTCATGAAACATAAGATGCGAACGATCCTGTCACGAACCCGTTGGTTCATCCCGCTGCTGCTGATCACCCTCCTTGGCCTATTGCCTCCGGCAGCAGGAGCAGAGAAAGAAGATAAGGCGCCACCTGCCAACACCGAAAAGCAAGAACCGGAGTTGGAAGAATGGCTCACCCTCGAGCATAAATCCGAAGAAACCCCACTTACTGAGAAAGAGGAAAAGCAACGCAGCTGGCTGGGCACTCGCATAATGAAGCGTATCATAAAAGCAGGCCAAGCCGACTTCATCCTCGCAGGAGAAGTCGTCGATGAAGATGGAAACCGATTGAAAGAGGTTCCGCTGTTAATATCCAAATACAAAAGCCTCGGACCGGAGCGAGGTGTGGAGGATGATGAAGAACGCGTTATTGATGGAACCTTTTCGGTCCGGGCACGAGGATATACATATGTCTATTTATATTTCAGAAAAGAGGGATACTATTGGGAAAAAATGGAGTTCTCCTGCGACGAGGAAGATGACCCCTTCTCTCGGGATTACAACCCAGACCGCAAGCTGGACCGTCGCAACATCCGAATAGTGCTGGAGAAAAAGGGTGATATCACACGCCTTATCGAAAAAGACTTTACACTCATCTACCGCCGTCAGGAAGATGGCACGGTCTCAGGCCGTGTGGTGAACTTCGATCGGGACAGATGGCCCAGGGGCTACTACTTTCAAAAACCGCGAAACCCCATCCTAGTAACCAACCTACTCGATCCGGAAGTGATTCCGCCCATGTGCGTCTACATGATTCCCAAAGTGGATGATGAGGGGAGGATTTTGACGAAAACCAAGACCTGGGGAAAAGGAAGATGGGACAAGGAAACCTACCCCAAAGAACTCCGCCTGATCACCAGCGACCCTGAAGGTGGGTTTATTGTATATGAACAGGAAGAAGGGGAATGGGCCTCCTGGTCCATGAAGCTCGCACCTGAAAGCGGCTACAAGCAGGAATTGATTCTGGAACCGGACAGGTTTAATGAACGTTCCTTCATACAACCAGACGCTGGCATCTATTTCTACTTCAAGATCAACGACCGATACGGCAAAGGGCGCATAAGCATCCCCACTCTCCCCGAAGGCGACTACGCGCTGGAGATGAAGACAGAGTTCCGAATGCAAATTGACGGCTCCCGCAACCTCGACACCGGCCGGCGCTGATGCCGCAACTGGGCCTTCTGTAGATGCAGGAATGTCTCATCCCGTGTCCATCCTTTTAAATAGGCGAGTGCAGAGCTCAAGTTCCGTTTTCGGAACGATGAGTGAACGCGAGATCTATAGCGGTTTGCCGCAGGCAAAACGAATGCGGGAGCAAAGCGACCAGAATGCCAATCCTGTCAAAAACAACTCATGATACCTTCAAGCCGCAACTGGGCGGGCGGTAAGGGGCAGATTCATTAATTAATGAAACTGACCTCAGTTACGACTCCTTTTGGCGCAGCCCATTGTCGATCTCATGCTCTATGTGGTTCAGAATTCCAACTAAGCCCGGCCGCCGAATCCAGATCTCTGTCTCTCCTGACATTCTTTCACACCGGTCCTAGGTTCTGTCGCTCGCGAGGAACCCGATTATGACAACACCCATCAGCCCCACTATTTTGAGCCCGCACTACACCGAGACCATCGGCGTGCCGGTCTACATCAAGCCGGAAATCCATTCCCCGACGGGATCGTATA
>CAZGMQ010000014.1:0-55702 GCA_964526745.1 uncultured Verrucomicrobiota bacterium | reverse complement strand
TTCTCTCCCTCACCACCCTCGGCCTTCGGTGTCATCTATTTTGAGGCAATGCGTACTCTCAAAAGGGTTTGCTTTGCCCCTCATTTCGCATAGCCTATGACCCACGATCAACCTGGAGATCCCATGAACGTCTTAAAATACATTCAACCCGTCCTCCTGACCACCCTGCTTCTCGCGCTGGGCTCCGGCTGCGCCACCACCGACTTCGTCACCGGCCAGAGCGTGCAGAATATCTATAGCCTCACCGAAGATGTCCAGTTCGGGGGGCAATGCTACACCGAAACCGTCGCGCAGCTCCAGAAGGCCCATGCGCCGATCAACTCCGATCCCGTCCGAGTCGCCATGGTGCAGGAAGTCACCCGCAACATCACGGCCATCGCCCACATCACCAACCTGCCCTATGAGGTGACCTTTGTCGGTGACCCGGAAATGGTCAATGCCTACGCCTTTCCCGGCGGCAACATCATGGTCTTTGAAGGCCTGTGGAATCAAAAGAACGGGCTGGTCCGCACCATCGATGAGCTCGCCGCGGTCATCGCGCACGAAATTGCGCACGTCAACTGCCGCCACTCCACCGAAGCGATGACACGGCAAATGCTGCCCAACCTGATTCTGGCTGGCGGCATGATATGGGCGACGCTCGAAGAAGATGAAGATGCGCAACTGATTGTGGGCGGGCTGATGCTTGTGCACAACGGCCTCATCGTGACGAAATATTCGCGGCGGGACGAACTCGAAGCCGACCGCGTTGGCATGATGTATATGGCGAAGGCCGGCTACAATCCGGAAGCCGCTCCACGAGTCTGGGAGCGCCTGTCAGGAGCCAGTGACGACCAGGTCAACAAGGCCCTTAGTATTTTTTCAACCCATCCGCGCGACTATCTCCGCACGCAGGAACTCCGCAAACATCTCCCCGAAGCCCGGGCCGCCTACGCCGCTGCACCCGTTAAACGAAACGGCACGCTCAGTCTCACCGAACTCCCCCCGCTGGTCACCTCCAATAACCGCTAACCGCCGTGTCCCCCTATTGGCATCCGTTCATTTTACAGCGATATACCGTGTGAACCCTTCTTCATAACGAAGCTGGACAGAATGAGGATTGATTCCGGCAGGGGGTTAGCGCACAATCGACCCGGTTCCGTGTGATGTTCAACTTCAACCCGGCAGGTGTACCAATGAAACGATTTCCAGTCGCAATCGCCCTTTTGATTCTCTCCGTCACGTCTCTATCGGTTTCCGCTCAGGCGCTTTCTGCGTTGCCACCCGCGGATAAGCCTGCTCCGTATCGGGTCGGCGAATGGCTGCCGTCGGATCAGGCCGTCCTGAACCAGTGGCTGGCCGGACTGATTCAGAAAGCGGAGGTGGTGGCGGAAGCGGATCAGCCGCTGGCACCGGTGATCCAGGAGTTCAAAGAGCTGATCGAGACCGATCCCGAGCTCTTCATGCTGTTCCACCAGATGTTCACACAGGTCCCGAAGAAAGCGCCCTTCCACACCGACCCCACGGGCCAGCCGCAGGTGCGGGACTATCAGCACATGCTGCAGTTGATGAATCAGGTGCTGACCCAGGCGCCGGCATTCAACAAAACCGGGCTGGTGGGCTTCCCGATCAATGCAATTCTGGACTGGCCGATGGGGACTCCGGCGGGCACCTCCGCCTTCCTGAATGAGAAGGTCAACCGGCAGCTGAATAAAATCCTGGCCCAGTGGGCCGTGTTTCTGGATTCCCCCGACTCCTGCACCGTGCTGAACGAAGATCCGCGAAGCGGGTGGTTTGGGCAGGATGCCAAAGAGGCGATGCCGACATTCGCGGAGGATTTCATCTGCGACCCCAGCCAGCCACACTATGGCTTCACCTCCTGGGATGATTTCTTCACCCGGACCTTCCGGAAGGGACGCCGGCCGGTCGCGAGTCCTGACGACGATTCCGTCATCGCCAATGCCTGCGAGTCCGCACCGTACCGGATTGCAAGAGACGTTTCACCGAAGGACACATTCTGGATCAAGGCACAACCCTATTCTCTAGATCACATGCTGGCGCAGGACCCCCTCGCGCCCCTCTTTGCAGGCGGCACCATCTATCAGGCGTTCCTGAGCGCACTGAGCTATCACCGCTGGCACAGCCCAGTGAGCGGAACCATTGTCAAAACCCGCCTGATCGATGGCACCTATTACGCCGAAGCCTTGACCGAAGGCTATGATCCGGAAGGGCCCAACGACTCCCAGGCGTACATCACGGCTGTGGCGACACGCGCCCTGATTTTCATCGAAGCCGACAACCCGGACATCGGACTGATGGCGGTGCTGTTCGTGGGAATGGCCGAGGTCTCCTCCAACGAGATCACCGTCTATGAGGGACAGCATGTGAAGAAAGGTGACCCGGTGGGCATGTTCCACTTCGGCGGGTCCACGCATTGCCTGATCTTCCGGCCGGAAGTGAACATCAAATTCGATCTGCACGGGCAAACTCCCGGACTGGATTCATCCAATATCCCTGTCCGCTCCAACATCGCAACCGTATCGCCCTGATCCCGCACGCCCCCGGGGAAACAGCCGAACTACGGAGCGGGGGTCACGCCGATCCGGAGGATCTGGCGTGATTCCGGAACCGCGAGGATCGTAACGGTCGAATGGCTCACGCTGTAGTGCACACCTTCTGCGTCCTCTTGCACCGCGCGCGACTTGTTCCATAAATATTCTCCTGCCCATCCGCCTGGAAAAAGGATAGTGTTTTGTCGTCAGACACTCACACCCCTAACAGGAGAAATCTCATGGGCGACAAAAAAGGCAAAAAAGATAAGGCCAAAGAGAAGAAGCAGCACGACGCGAAGGCTGCAAAGACTCAAAAGGCGAAACAGAACCGGATGCCGCAATCCCGGACCTCCTAACCCGGCCCCATACGGCACCTCGCGGCCTCGATCCTTTCTCTCGTCTGGTCAGACACGGGCCGCAACGTGTTCCATCAAGGAAGGGCTATCCCAGGAATTCACGGTCCCCGTTGGGGGCCTTCGGTGCATCCCGTCTGATTTCTTCGTTTGTTTCCCGCTTTCTTTGACAATCCGGCCCGGCGCGGGTACGCTGATTTCACGATTCCAGCCGGATCGAAGGAGCCCGAACCCATGCCTCAACTCCATCGCAGAGACTTCCTCAAGGCTACCGCCGCAGTCGCAGCAACGGCCGCCATCGTCCCGCAACAGCTGTTCGCTGAACCCGCCCCGCCCCCCTCTAAGCTGATCGTGGTGCACGGAACAGATATCCCCCTGATGATGAAAACCGGGATGGAAGCCATGGGCGGCTGGAGCGCCTTTGTGAAACCGGGCAAGAAGGTCACACTGAAACCCAATGCGGCATGGGCCTCCACGGCGGAACAGGGCGCCAACACGCAACCGGACATGGTCGAAGACTGCATCCGGGCGTGTCAGGCAGCCGGAGCCTCTTCTGTGGTCCTGCCGGAAAACTCCTGTTCCCCATCGAAGAGAAGCTTTGAGATGAGCGGAATCGCCAAGGTCGCCAAGAAAATGGGGGCAACCCTATACGAGCCCGATGATGACACAGATTTTGAGACCGTAAAGATTCCGCAGGGCCAGAGCTTGACCGAGGTGGATGTGGCTCGTGATGTGCTGGAAACCGATTGCCTGATCAACATGCCCGTAGCCAAGAACCATGGTGGAGCCGGAATGACCGTCAGCATGAAAAACTGGATGGGCTCCGTCAAGGATCGCAGATACTGGCACCGCAACAATCTCCACCAGTGCATCGCCGATTTCAGCACGCGGATCAAACCGGATCTGATTATTGTGGATGCCACGCGCATCATGCTCACCAACGGTCCGCGCGGGCCCGGCAAGCTGGCCCGGCCGAACCAGATTATCTTTGGAACCGATCCCGTGGCGGTGGATGCCTATGCGGCAACACTGATGGATAAAGAACCGCTGTCCATCGGCTATATCCAAATCGCCCAGGACATGGGTGTCGGCAACGCCGATCTGTCGGCCGTCGAACACATTGAGACATGAAGCGGAACGTCATCCGGTTGATTGTGTTTGTTATGGCTGCGGGGCTCGCGCTCCAGCTCGTGCCTTGGCCCCCGGCGGTCATGTGCTTCGCCTCTCTCAGTCCTCTGCTTAGCCTGCTGGGTGCCGTGGCGGCACGAACCGCCTCATGGTGGGTCCTGCTGGGTTTTCCGGTTCTGATTCTCGGATTCTTCCGCAGTCGCTGGTTCTGCCGATATGCCTGTCCGGTGGGGCTAGCTACGGAAACAGTCGGCCGCCTGAACAAGAAGGGGCGTGGCCGATTTGCGAAGTGGCCCCACCTCAACCGATGGCTCCTGCTGTTGATGGTGGGCGGAGCCTTGGCAGGATACCCCTTCTTTATCTGGCTGGATCCCCTCGCCCTCTTTAACGGATTCTTCAGTGCTTGGCGAATCCCGCTGACCGGAACCTCGTTCATGATGGCCATCGGGTTCACCCTGACTCTTCTGATCAGCTGGATTGCACCGCAGGCGTGGTGCCACCGCGTCTGTCCGCTGGGCGCGGCACAGGATTTCCTGTCCATCGCACGCCGCAACCTGGAGACCCGGAAGGCTCCCTCCCCGGTCCTGCCGGGCCAGCCGGCAATCGGCCGCCGGGCCTTCCTCGGCATAGCAGCAGGGGGTGTGGCCGCTCTGGCGCTGCGAAAGGTACTGCCAGAGAAAACCCTTCCCATCCGTCCGCCGGGCGCACAGCCGGAAGATACGTTCACCGCACTCTGTGCACGATGCGGCGCCTGCATTCGGGCCTGCCCTGAACAGATTCTTCAGCCTGATTTCGGAAGCAGTGGGCTCGGCGGCCTGCTCTCACCCGTCATCGATTATTCGAAGGCGCATTGTTTCGAATATTGCAACGAGTGCACGAAGGTCTGCCCCACCGGCGCCATTGAACAGCTGGCACTCGAGACGAAGAGGAACCGCTCCATCGGGCTGGCACAGATTCGCCGAGGCAAGTGCATCGCCTGGCGCGATGGGGAGTACTGCATGGTCTGCCATGAGTTCTGCCCTTATCTCGCCATCGACATCGTGGAGCACAACGGTGTCAATTGTCCGGTTGTGAAAGCCGACGCATGCCGCGGATGCGGCGCCTGCCAGGTCGACTGTCCCGCTATACCAGACAAGGCCATCGTCGTGCAGGGGACCCGGCAGCATCTGGTTCCACCGTTGGAGGATTTTTCAAATCCAGTCTGATTTTCCGGGCTCCTTCAGTTCGGATCTCCAGTGCAGCCGTAGTTATAACTGCGCCTCTCTCATTTTATTTGATTTCCATTATTTCCAGCGACGATGTTTGACACCCCCGACTCTACAGCCTAAAATTCCATTGGCTGGGAAAGGAGGCCTGCTCGATGTCTGGACGACTCAGACGCGTCGAATTCCATGCTCCTCACCAAGCGCATCGTCCTGATGCGTTCTGCATTTGCAGAACCCAATTTCTCTCCCCTGCTATCCGGCGGCATCCCCCGATTTATAAAAGCGGAATAAGGAGATCATCATGAAAACCACCCGACTCACCGTTCTGGCTGTCCTGTTGACAGCCTTGTGCTGGGCCACTCTGTCCAGCCTGGCCGACCCCTCCCTGCCGATCACCAAGCCCCCGGTCACGGCGCTCTCCCAACTGACCGGGCCACCGATCGACCCACCCGCCGCACAGGGTCAATGGTTCATCAATCCAGGAGGTGTGCAGACCTGTCGGAGCAACGAATTCTATGACAATGTGGCAGGCGGTTCCGGTGGCGTCAGAGCCATCTCCGGCTACGTCAACACCATCACCTATACGGCCGGCGCAGGAACCCCCATTCTCGCTTTCACGATTCTGGCCACGGTCTCCAATGACACCAGTTCCACCCCCTCTGACTGGGCCTTTGGCGACAACAGTCATGGGGAAACCAACCTGTATCAGGCAGAAGCCTATCAAGGGCCTTTGGTCGACACCAAGTTGACGGCGGACTTCGCCATCACCGATCCGGTCAATCTGCCGACTTCGTTCACGGATCCCTACTTTGACTTTTTTCCCTACATCGAAGCTGTCAACGAAGATCAGGCCGCCTGGTACTGCTGGAACCCTGAAGATGATGCTCCCGAGCACAACGGGGTGGTGGGATGGTACTATGTGCCAACCTGGGACTTTGGCACCATCCCAGAAGGGCAGTGGGTCACTCGCGAGCTGTCCTTTGTCATCGCAGCCCCCGGCCTGCAGCCTGCGGATTCGCGCTACACGGTTCTGGTGATTTCTGAAGAGGGCAAAATGGACATCCTTCTGAATCGGAGCACCTCGTTGAAAATCAGCACCTGGATTGACGGCATCGATGTCGACACCGGCATCGCCTATCCCGACCCGCCCAAGCGCAGCAGTGATGTCTCCGTCTTCCACAATAAGTGGGAAGGCGAACCCCCAGAGTTGGATTATGGCGATGCTCCCGACCAGCCCTATCCCACCTTCCTGGCCTCCGATGGTGCCCGCCATCTCATCTCGTCCGGCGTCAGGATGGGGAGCCTGATCGATGCCGAGGCAGATGGCCAACCCAATTCGGCCGCCACAGGCGACGACATGATGCTACTGGATGATGAAGATGGCGTTACATTCACAACACCCATCCAGATGAATACCAATGCCACGGTCCAAATCACAAACTCAGTCGCCGGCTACCTGTCGGCCTGGGTCGATTTCAACGGCAATGGGACCTGGAACGATGCCGGGGAACAGATCTATGCCGTCTATGCGGTCACCGCCGGTGTCAACAACCTGACTTTTGCCGTTCCCAACTCCCCGGCTGGCGTTGCCGGTGGCAGCTATGCCCGCTTCCGCTTCAGCACGTGGACAACCCCTCTGACGCCCAAGGGGCTGGCTCCGGATGGAGAGGTCGAGGATTACGCCATAGAAATCACCGAGGCCGAAGAACAGTTGGATTTCGGCGATGCGGATGACTCAGCGTTGATGACGGTTTACCCGACCCTTTTGGCCAACAACGGAGCCCGGCACACCTACGTTCCTGGCGTTTACATGGGAACGCTGATCGATACTGAAGCGGACGGGTTGCCCAGCTTCAGCGCCGATGGGGATAACCTCAACAATCTGGATGACGAAGACGGCGTGGTGATTCCAGCCGTTCTCTATGCGGGGTCAACAACTCAAGTGGTTGTCACCGCTAGTGTCTTTGGCTTTCTCGATGCCTGGATCGACTGGAATGCCAACAGCAGCTGGGCCGAGCCCGGCGAACAGGTCTTCACCCAGCAGGCCCTCGTACCGGGCGCCAATGTCCTGCCCCTGAACGTGCCAATGCCGCCGGCGCTGGTCGCGGGTGGCCCCCACTCCCGCTGGCGATTCAGCTCCGCACCGACAACGCCCTCCTTTTTCGGGGCCTATGTCGATGGCGAAGTGGAGGATTATGAGGTGCATCTCCAGACCATCGACCTCGGGGATGCCCCGGCTCCGTATCCTTCCCTCTTGTCGGCAAACGGTGCGCGCCATGACACGCTGATCACACCAACGGTTTATCTAGGGGCCGTGCCCCCGGATATCGAACCGGACGGTCTCCCGGAAGCGGATGCCCTCGGCGATGACCTGGACAACACCGATGACGAAGACGGCGTCGTCCAGTCCGGGAGTCTGATTCTCGGCAGCAACGGCACATTGAATGTCACGGCTTCTGCCAGCAGTATTCTCAATGCTTGGATTGACTTCAATCAGGATGGAGACTGGGCGGACAGCGGTGAACAAATCGCCACCGACTCGATGATGATCGGCGGCGGCAACAGCCTTACGGTTCCGGTACCGCTCGGTGCGACCCCCGGCCAGACCTTTGCCCGCTTCCGCCTAAGCAGCGCTTCAGGCCTTTCCTATACCGGGGCCGCCTCGGATGGAGAAGTGGAGGATTATTCGTTCATCCTCTATCAGGATGGCCCGACCAACACCACCAATCTGGTATTCACCAACATCGTAAGAGCCACCACAAATGAAGCCCAAGTCTGGTGGGTGGCAGAAACCTCTGTGGTCTATCAGGTGCAGTTCACGACGAACTTGGTGGATCCCCCGCCGGTCCCCTGGACCGATGTTGGCGGAACCGTAATTGGCCCCACCAATGACCAAACCGATTCCAACGCGGTGGATCGGATGCATTTCTATCGCATCGTCGTCCCGTATGTGGCTCCCTGATCCAGTGTAATTGCGGACAGCACCACCCCCATGTCGGCTCCGGCCGCATGGGGGTTTTCCACACTATGGAAACATTTCTTCCATACCATGGAAAAATCAGGAAAATAGTTTCCAACCCATGGAAAGGTTTGCCGCGGTTCATCCCGGTTAAGACGTTCCTCCGCTTGACACCCCCTGCCCGCATGGCGCAACATACGCCCCATTATGAATACAGAAATCAATATGGAAATCCTGGCCTCCCTCTGCAAGCGGCGCGGCTTCATCTTTCAATCGTCCGAAGTCTATGGCGGTATCAACGGCTTCTGGGACTATGGCCCGCTTGGTTGCGAGCTGAAACGCAATATCAAAGACACTTGGTGGAAATCCATGGTCCGCCTGCGCGAAGACGTCGTGGGGCTCGAAGCCACCATCATTATGCATCCCGACATCTGGAAAGCCTCGGGCCACGCCGACAGCTTTGCAGATCCGATGGTGGACTGCAAAGACTGCCGCAAACGCTTCCGCGCCGATCAGCTGTGCGAAGATCAGGGCAAGGAACTGATCAAGGAAGGCTCCACCTTTGCCCTGCCCGAAGGCATCCAATGCCCCGCCTGTGAATCCAAAAACCTGACCGCACCCCGCAGTTTCAACCTGATGTTCAAAACGTTTGTCGGTCCGGTGGAAGACGACTCGAACGTCGCTTTCTTGCGCCCGGAGACCGCGCAGGCTATTTTTGCGCAGTTTAACAATGTGCTCGCCACCTCGCGCCAGAAGGTCCCCTTCGGCATCGCCCAGATGGGCAAGAGCTTCCGGAACGAGATCAACCCGCGCAACTATACCTTCCGGTCCCGTGAATTCGAACAGATGGAACTGGAGTTCTTTATCCAACCGGATGAAGCCATTGAGCTGATCTGTGGAAAGGTCACCACGCTGGAGGACAGCCCGGATCTGAAGGGAACCCCGCAAGACAGCTGGGGCTGGGAAGTCTGGCACCGCTACTGGGTTGAACAGCGCTTGGCCTATTATCGTGCCATCGGTCTGCCCGATGCGGACCTGGAGCTGACGTCGCAGGTCGGCGACGAACTGGCCCACTATGCCCGCGCCTGCGTGGACATCGAATATGCCTTCCCGTTCGGCGTGCAGGAACTCGAGGGCATCGCTGCCCGCTCCGATTTCGATCTCAGCCAGCACCAGAAACACTCCGGCAAGAGCATGGAAGTCTTCGACGAAGCCCTCAAGACCGCAGTAAAAGCTCTGGATGACGGTCAGAAGGAAGCCTTCCAAAAGAAGGTGGTCGCGGATTGGGAAAGCCGCGGCAAATCCGAGCAGGAAGCCACCGACTTTGTCATGAAACTCTTCGATGGGAAATACATCCCGCATGTCATTGAGCCTTCTGCCGGTACGGACCGCCTGGCCCTGGCACTCCTTTGCAACGCCTATGAAGAGGAAACCCTCACGGATGCCAAAGGTAAACCCGACGTGCGGACCGTGATGCGCTTCCATCCGGCCATCGCCCCGATCAAACTAGGCGTCTTCCCACTCGTGAAGAACAAGCCTGAACTCTACGGGAAAGCCCGAGAGATCTTCGAGACGCTTCAGCGCCGCTGGAACTGCTTCTGGGATCAGTCCGGCGCCATCGGCCGCCGCTATCGCCGCATGGACGAAGCCGGCACTCCCTGGTGCGTCACCGTCGATTTCGACACATTGGAAGACGGCACCGTCACGCTGCGCGAGCGCGACAGCATGGAACAGGTGCGCATTTTGATCCCCGATCTCATCGCCAAACTGGACAAGGAAATCGGATAATTCACAATCCTGGAGGAAAACCGCCATGTTCGTCCCGATCCAATGCAGTTTCTGTGACAAGACATTTGATTTCGACATTTCAAGCGGAATCCTCCTGGTAGATTGCCCCCATTGCGGGAAACAGAACACCGTGGCCGCCCCTTCGGACAACGCCTCGGAACTGACGGTTCTCCATGATGCTCCCACGCTGAACGCCGGCAAAGCTTGCCCTTCCTGCAAGACGCAGGTGGATCGCTCCGCCGTGCTGTGCGTCCAGTGCGGCTACAACTTCAACACCGGCGAGAAGGCGGCCGGGCGCAATTGGTTCGCCGATAACAAATTTATCGCCATCAGCCTTCTAGGCGGTGTGATTTCCTCAGCGATTATCCTCACCTTTGTGTTCTGGCCAAAACCAAAGGCGCCGCAGCCCTTCCTCCCGGCGGACGAACCGATCGCCCAACCGGCGGTGGTGGAGACCCTCGAAGTTGAGTCGCCCCCCCCTGCTGTTGAGGTGAACATACCGGCACCGGCGGATGAGCCGGTTCCCCCGCCCGGCCCTACGGCGGAAGAAATCGCCGCCCAGCAGGCGAACGCCGACCGGGCAGCATTTGAAACTAAAAAGAGACAGGCGGAGAGCAGACTCCGTCAGCAGCTCGACACCCGGGAACCGCTCTACAAACTCAATGATCCCGTCGAGCTCCGCCGAAAAAACGGGGTGTTCTACAAAGGGACGCTACAAGGGTTCTCCGGTGAAGGCCCAGACCGGGTCGCGGTGGTGGCGACACCGGTCGGCGAGGTGGGCATCCCGCTCATTAAACTGGATAACCCCTCCCGGCGGCTCGTCGATGCAGACTATCGCGAAGGATTTATCCAGCACCTGCTCAGCACCAAGCTCCCCGCAGACCCCGGAGAATAGGCGAACGCCGCCCGCTTCAGGGTTGAGAGCGTCGCCGGAGCTGACCGCACGCCGCATCCACATTCTTGCCTTTGGAGTCCCGCAACGTCCCTTCGACTCCGCGGCGCTCGACCGTCCGCAGAAAGCTTTCCATGGCAGAACGAGAAGGCGCATCCCCTTCAAACTCATCGACAGGACTCAGAGGAATCAAATTGATCCGGCAGGGAAACGGCCGCAGCCGGGTCGCCAGTTCCTCGGCATCCTGCAGGCTGTCGTTGACCCCCTTGATAAGGGTGTACTCAAACGTGATGTGGCGTTTGGTCTGCGCCGTATACGCCGAACAGACTTCCAGCAGTTCTTCCATGGGGTAGCGGTTCTCTATGGGCATCAGGCGGCGGCGGACCTCCGGATTGGGGGCATGCAGCGAAACCGACAGCTCCACCTGGATCCCTTCCCCCGCCAGCCGCTGGATACCCGGAATCACCCCGCTGGTGCTCAGCGTCATGCGCCGGGCACCGATATTCAATCCCTCTGGATGATTCAGGATCCGCACCGCGCGAAGGACTTCATCGTAGTTGTCGAAGGGCTCGCCCATCCCCATGAACACCACATTGTCGGGCCGTTTGCCCAAGGCGCCGGCAACGAGCTGGACCTGCGCCACAATCTCCCCGGCGGACAGACCGCGCACGAATCCACCTTTGCCACTGGCGCAGAACACACACCCCATTTTGCAGCCCACCTGCGACGACACACAAACCGTGTTGCGGTCCCGTGCCGGAATCAGCACGGTCTCGAGCGTTTCCCCGTCCTCCAAAGCAAACAGCCATTTGCGGGTGCCGCTGGCTTCGCCCGATTCCTTCACCGCGCGAAGCGGCGCCGGCGTAGTGGTCGCGTCCAGCGCCTCTTTCAAGGCGCGGGGCAGATTGCCCATGTCAGCCCAATCGGAAGCCCCTTGCACCTGGAGCCATTGCCAGAGCTGCTTCGCCCGGAAGGCGGGCTGTCCAGCCTCCTGACAAAGCGCCTTCAATTCGTCCGGCAGGTATCCCTGCAATGCTGTTTTCATGCCGCCCTCGAAAAGAAAAGACGGAGCGCCAGAAGCGCCCCGTCCTGCGAATGGGAAGAATTCTCCCGCATCGGATTTAGTACCGGTAGGTATCCGGCTTGAAGGGACCATTCTTGGAAATCCCAAGATAGGCGGCCTGCTTGCGCGTGAGATGATCCAGTTCGACGCCGAGATGGCCCAGATGGAGAAGTGCCACTTTCTCATCCAGATGCTTCGGCAGCGTGTACACGCCGATCGGATACTGATCTTGCTTGGTAAACAGCTCAATCTGCGCCAGCACCTGATTGCTGAAGCTGTTGCTCATCACAAAGCTGGGGTGGCCGGTGGCACAACCCAGATTGACTAGACGGCCTTCCGCCAGCAGCAGAATGGAGCTGTCCTTCTTCGTCCAAATGCGGTGCACCTGAGGCTTGATTTCTTCCCAGCGGTATTTTTTCATCGCAGCGGTCTGAATTTCGCTATCGAAGTGACCGATGTTGCAGACAATCGCCAGATCCTTCATCTTGGTCATGTGCTTCGCGGTGATGACATCGCAGCAGCCGGTCGTGGTGACAAAGATATCACCGAGCCAGCAAGCTTCATCCATCGTCATGACTTCATAGCCGTCCATCGCGGCCTGCAACGCACAGATCGGATCGATCTCCGTCACAATCACGCGAGCGCACTGGCCCTTGAGGGACTGGCAGGACCCTTTACCCACATCGCCATACCCGGCAACCACAGCCACCTTGCCGGCAATCATCACATCGGTGGAGCGCATAATGCTGTCGACCAGCGAATGGCGGCAGCCATAGATGTTGTCGAATTTGGACTTAGTGACAGAATCGTTCACGTTGATGGCCGGGAACAGCAGCTCCTTGCGGGTCGCCATCTGATACAAGCGATGCACGCCCGTCGTGGTCTCTTCTGTAACCCCCTTGATGCTCTTCTCCATCTTAAGGAAACGGTCGGGATTCTTTTTCACGGCCTTACGGACCTGCTTCTTAAGGACTTCTTCCTCTTCGCTCTCATAGGGTCCGTCGAGAACCTTCAAGCCTTCCTTGGCCGCTTTGACACCCAGATGAACAAACAACGTAGCATCGCCACCATCGTCCAGAATCATGTTGGGGACTTGGTTCCCCCAATCCAGAATACGATCGGTATAATCCCAATACTCCTTGAGCGTCTCGCCCTTGACGGCGAAGACCGGGGTGCCGGTGACGGCGATTGCTGCGGCCGCGTGGTCCTGGGTTGAGAAGATGTTGCAGCTGGCCCAGCGGACCTTAGCGCCAAGCACCTGGAGTGTTTCAATCAGAACCGCCGTCTGAATGGTCATGTGGATGGAACCCGCAATCCGGGCGCCCTTGAGCGGCTTGCTCTTGGCAAATTCGGCCCGGACTGACATCAGTCCCGGCATTTCATGCTCGGCCAATTCCATTTCCCTGCGGCCGAAAGGGGCCAACTTGATATCTTTGACCACTGCATCTAAAACTTTTTTACTTTTTGTTGCCATTTTGGACTCCTTTTTCTAACAAACAGGCCGCGAATATACCCGCGGATGCCCCATAGCGCAAGAGCGCTCTCGGTCTATTTGGATCGGCGGCGGCGCGGGCGCTTCCCCTGACTGGCGATGTTCAGCAGCACCCCCGTCATGAACAGCGTGACCATCAGGCTGGTCCCGCCGAAACTGATGAAGGGCAGCGGAATTCCCTTAGTCGGAAGCTGGCCGGTCACCACCCCAATATTGATGGCGGCCTGCAGACTGATAAGAATCGTGATGCCAAACGCCATCAGCCGGCCGCTCACATCCGATGCCCGCCCGCTGATCCGCAGTCCACACAGCAAAAATATGACAAATAGGATTACCACGCCGAGGGAGGCTCCAATTCCAAGTTCCTCCCCGATGATGGCAAAAATGAAATCGGTATGCGCCTCAGGCAGATAAAATTGCTTTTGAAGACTGCCGCCGAATCCGACACCTGTAGCGCCGCCGACCACAAAGGCATAGAGTGCATTCATCAGCTGGAAGCCCTCCCCTTGGGAGTATTTTTCGGGATCCATAAAGGCCATGATGCGGCCCATGCGTTCCGGGTTTTTGGCAATCATGCCGGCCAGTGCGCCGGTCGCGAGGCCCCCAGCCAGAATCAGATACACGATGGGCGCCCCGGCCACGAACATCATGAGGCCTCCGGTTGCCCCGATCAAAACCGTGGCACCGAAATCCGTTTCGAACACAATCAGGACAAGCAGCGAACCGAGAATGGCACCCGGAATCAAAATTCCGCCGACCAGGCCGGTTCGCTTTCTCCGTTTGGTCCCGAACCACACGGCCAGGGCATTAATCGCTGCGAACTTGGCCAGTTCAGACGGCTGAAATGTCAGACCGAACGGAAGCCGGATCCAGCGGGCGCTGCCTTTGATATTCAGTCCGATCCCCGGCACATAGACCAGTGCCAGCAACACGAGAGTCACCCCGAGAATCGGCCAGGCCAGTTTCAGCCAGTTATGATAATCCATCCGGCTGGCCGCAAATGCGGCGATGAGTCCCACCACCAGCCAGGCCATCTGGCGATGAGTAAAGTGGTTGGAATCCCCAAAGAGCTTTTCCCCCTGAAACCCGCTGGTGCTTTCCAGCATTACCAGTCCGAACAGGACCAGCAGCGCCACCACCAGAATCAGAATTGTGCTTGCTCGCACGGAATCACTCCTTATCGACAAAACGCCCGGTCCTTTCGGGCCGGGCGTCCATATCCTGCCCCGAAGGGCATTTCAGATTACAGGCTGGACGGGGGAATCTTGATTTTCTGGCCAGGCTTCACATCGGAACCGGCCGGAATCTGATTCACGCGCAGGATGTCAACCTTGCGCACGACAAACAGTCGGGCAATGCCTTCGGCGGTGTCGCCCTCTTGAACCGTGTAATCCAGCATGGCTTCCTGATCTTCCTGCACCACCGGGGTATTAACCACCGGGGCCGGGGCGGGAGCCGCGACCACTGGAGCCGGCAGCGGGGCTATTTCAACAGCCGGCGCCTTCTTCGAAGCGGCTTCTTCCTTTTGGACCGGAGCATCTGCCTTGGCCGCCGCACCGGGAATCACCAGCTTCTGACCGATGCGAATCCGGTTGGCATCCTTGATCTGGTTCGCCGCCATCAACTCTTTGGTTTTAATCCCGTGCAGCGCCGCGATTTTCGAAAGAGCGTCGCCCGACTTCACCACATAGGCATCGCCGGCTGCGACGGCCGCTTTATTCGAAGCAGGCGCTTTGGCGGCGGAGGCCTTCTTGGCGCTCGGCTGCGAGGTCGACGGTTTTGAATAATCCGGCAGAATCAGCTTTTGGCCGATGCGGATTTTGTTCGGATCCGTGATCTGGTTCAGTTCAGCCAATTCGCGGGCGTTCACGCCATGGGACACGGCGATCTTCGAGAGAGAATCGCCGGACTTGATGACATAGACATTCTCAGCGGCCACGGAGGTTTTCATGGGGGCCGGTGTCACAGGAGGCTGGATCTGCGGGAAGGAGATCGGCTCCACGGAAACCGGCTGGGTCACGACCGAAGCGGACGGGGCCAGGACCGGCGGGGGCGGGGCCTCCACCATGGACGGTGTGGTTGAGCTTTCGCCACGCTGGGCGCTGACGCACCCTTGACTCATCACGACCGAACCAATAACGGCCACATGAACGCCGACAATCAAACCGGCTACAACAGATACCCTCATTTTCGAACTCCTTGCTTCTTCATAAACTGGTTTCTAAATCTGACAAATCAGTATGCCCCCACCGATAGGTAGGTTTCAACCCTTTTCCGATACGAATTTCTGAAAAGACGCACCTCGCTCGATGTAGGATGGGAACTGATCATAGCTGGTGCAAGCCGGGGCTAACAGAACCACTTCCTGCGGCTTCGCCTGTTCTCGGGCCGTCTTCACCGCGCATTCCAGAGTCCCGCAGATTTGGCAGGGAATGGCCTCCCCCCAGGCCGCCGCCATAGCCGGCGCGGCCTCCCCCACCAGCAAGGCCCCTTTGACCCGCTCCTTCAGCAGCGGAACCGCCGCCGAAAAATCGGTTTCTTTGGGACGGCCACCGGCAATCAGCCAAACCGGGCGGGACTGCATCCGGATCGAAGCCAGCATCGCCGACAAATTGGTCGCCTTGGAATCATCCACATAAAGGACCCCGCCCCATTCACCGAGCGGCTGGGCGCGATGCGGCAGCGGGGCAAACCGGCAAAGGGCTGTCTGAATCGCCTCGGGCGACACTCTGGCCGCCCGTGCCGCTCCCCAACAACCCGCTGCATTCGGCCCCAGAACCTCATTATCAAAGTAGGAGCCCACGATGGAAATGCTCTCCCCACCCGACTCCACCAGCCAGCCGGCCTCAAAGCGGACATCCGTGTCCGCCCCGGCACCAAAGGTCATCCATCGCCCCTTCCCCGTCGATGACGACGGCTGTCTCTCTCGCCAGCCAGGAGGCGCCAGCGCAACATCTTCCGGCCCCTGCTGCGCAAACAACTGCGCTTTCAGGCCGCCATAGACCTCCATCGACCCATGGCGATCCAGATGATTCGGCAGCAGATTCAGCAACAATCCGATGTCGGGACGGAAGGCCGAACAGGTCTCGAGTTGGAAAGAGCTCACTTCAATCACCAGCCAGTCCGCATCCGGCGTTTCCAGCACGGCCTGACAGACCGGCAGGCCGTAATTTCCGCAGGGCACAGCACAGAGCCCCTCTGCCTCAAAGCACTCCGCCAGTGCTTTCACCACGCTGCTCTTCCCGTTGCTTCCCGTCACCGCAAGGGTCCGTCCCTTAAACCGGCTCCAGCCCAACTCCATTTCGCTGACCAGTGGAATTCCACGGCGCTTCAGTTCCGAAATAAACGGCGCATTCACATCCAGGCCGGGACTGATCACCGCCAGCCCGAATGCTCCCTCGGGCGGCAGGGCCACCCCCAGCTGGACGCAGCACCCCAGCGCCTCCAGCGTTTCGCCATTCCGGCGCGCCTGCGCAGAATTCCCCTCATCGACAGCCCAGACCGAATGTCCCTCTCCGCACAGGAGCCGGGCAGCGGCCAGGCCGCTTCGGCCCAGGCCACAAACCAGAAATGGAACGCCTGCAGACATGGAGGCCTCAGCGCAGTTTGAGCGTGGCAAGGCCCAGCAAGGCGCACACGATCGATACAATCCAGAACCGTATGGCCACGGAATTCTCCGCGTGGTCCGGGGAACGGCCTTCCGCCTCGGCCCGCTCCTTGGAAAGGATTTCAAAGTGGTGGTGAATGGGGGTCATGCGGAAAGGCCGGCGTTCCGGTGGGAGACCTTCGCCAGTGCGATGGCGGTACACTTTGCAGGTGGCACGCTGGATCAGCACGCTGGCCGCCTCTGCAACAAATACAAAACCAACAATCAGCAGGGTCAGTTCCTGCTTGATCAGAATGGCGATCATCGCAATCGTCCCGCCCAGCGCCAGGCTGCCGGTGTCCCCCATGAAGACCTTGGCCGGATAGACATTCCACCACAGGAAGCCCAGACCGCTCCCCAGCAGGCAACCGCAAAACACGGCCAGCTCGTGTGCGCCGCTGATCGACGGCACCTGCAGATAGTTCGCAAAAATCACATTACCGGCCACATAAGCCATCACCAGATAGGCCGCGGAAACCGAATTCACGCACCCGACCGCCAGGCCATCCAACCCGTCCGTCAGGTTGACCGCATTGGTCGTGCCCACCATCACCAGCAGCATGAAGATCAGGGCGCCCGGAATCGTCATGTCCACAATCACCGGAGTCTTCAGAAAAGGCAGCATCAGCTCCCGCGCATGCTCACGGGTGCCGGGCACCGATTCAATCACGACAAAAGCCACGACCACCCAGAATCCCTGCAGCGCCAGCTTCTGCCATTCTTTCAGACCGGCCGTATTCTTTTTGCTCAGTTTCAGATAGTCGTCGATGAACCCCACGCCGCCCATGAAGAGCATCGTCGCCACCACCAGCCAGACCTGCGGGTTGGTGGTATGACACCAGAGAACCGAAGATAGTACCGTCGTGAAAATAATCAGCAACCCGCCCATCGTCGGCGTGCCCATCTTTTTTCCGTGACCGAGGAGTTTCACTTCGTCCCCTTGTCGCACCACTTGGCCTATTCCATAGGTCTGCAGGCGACGGATCATCCAGCGCCCCAGCATCAGCGACAGAACAAAAGCGGTGCCCGCGCCCATGAAGGAGCGGAACGTCACATAGCGGAATACATTCAGCGGTGTGAACCAGTCGGTCAGATAGGACAGATAGTACAGCATGACTCAGGATTCCTTCTTCAATTCTTTCAAGACCTCTTCAATGCGCACGCCGCGCGAGGCCTTCAACAACAAAGCATCACCGGGGCTCATCCGCTCCCGCAGCCATGCGGCGGCCGCCGTGGGGTCGGTCGCCACCGTCACCCGATCCGCGGGCCAGCCCGCCGACCGCATTCCCGCCTGCACGGCCTCTGCGGCGGCAGGTGACTCGGCCTTCACTATCACGACTCCCGCCCAGGGGCCCTCGGCCACAAAGCGGCCCAGCGCCTCATGCTCCGACTGTTCCAGGCGGCCCAATTCCAGCATCGGCCCGAGAGCCAGGAAGCGCTGCCCCTGAACCGGCCACGCGGTAAACGCCTTCAGAGCTGCGCACATACTCACTGGATTCGCATTATAGCCGTCATTGATGACGGTCCAGTTCCCGACCGCTTCCACCGCCCAGCGCATGCCCACGGGCCGGCTCGTGCTCAATGCGGCGGCCATCGCCTCCCACGAGGCCCCGCACCGCCGCGCCACCGCGACCGCCCGCAGCACATTCTCTGCCATATAGGCTCCCGGTGGCGGCACAGGCAGCAGCACCCTCTCGCCGCTGGCGGTCTCCAAAACCCGCAACTGTCCGTCCGCCTGCACTTCCCCGGCATAATCCGCGCCCGCGCCCTGCAGAGAGCAGGTCACGACCGGCGCCGAACAACGGGCGGTCAGCAGGTCAAAAAAGGGCTCCTCCCGGTCCAGCACAGCAAATCCATTCGAGGGCAGCTGCTCCAGGAGGACCGCCTTCTCTTCGGCGATGGCCTTCACGGAATCAAAAAATTCGATATGCACGGGCGCAATCCGGGTCATCACCCCGATGTCCGGACGCAGGATATCGCGCAGCACCGCCATCTCGCCCGGATGACTGATGCCCGCTTCGAAGACACCATAAGCGCAGTCGCGCGTCAGTTCTGCCAGACTCAGCGGCAACCCGATCTCGTTGTTGAAATTCCCCTGGCTCCGCACGGTCTTTCCCAGCACCGACAGCACATCCGCGATCAGCTCTTTCGTGCTCGTCTTCCCGATGCTGCCCGTCACCCCGACCACACGGGCCGACATCTGAACCCGCGTCGCCGCGACCAGCGCGCCGAGGGCGGTCAAGGGGCAGGCCACACGAAGAAAGGTCCCGTTTACAGGCAGCTTCGCCACCGGGAAATCCTCACGAACGACCGCGCAGCCCCCCGCGTCGACGATCGATCCCAGAAAATCATGCCCGTCCGCACGGTCCCCTTTCAGGGCAAAAAACAGGCTCCCGGGCTTCACCTGGCGGCTGTCCACACAGAGGGCGCGCAGGGGCACCACCGGCATCCGCGGATGCCACTGGCCGTTGCAGCTGGCTGCAATTTTCTCTGGATAAATAGGATCCATCTCAGCAAAGGTTGTAATCGGTTTTCCACACCATGGAAACTTTTTTCGTCCTTTTTCCATGGCATGGAAAAAATGTTTCCACACCATGGAAAAACCGGTCGGCCACCTCATGCGGCGGCCGCCCGCAACCGGGGACAAAAAAAAGACGCCCCACAGGGCGTCCTCTTGTTCAGTCCGGATCCATCCGGCCGATCATTACCAGCGATAATGGGCGAAGGCCTTGTTGGCCGCTGCCATCTTATGGGTATCGTCACGCTTCTTGACCGCGGCGCCCTGATTCTTGAACGCATCGAGGATCTCGGAGGACAGCGCGCGCTGCATCGAGGCGCCCTTGCGGCCGCGGCTGTAATCCACAATCCAGCGCAGCGCGAGGCTGGTCTGGCGGATGGGCGCGACTTCAATGGGAACCTGATAGGTCGCACCACCAACACGGCGGCTCTTGACCTCAACCTTGGGCTTGATGTTGTCGAGTGCCCGCTGGAACACGACAAGCGATTCTTCGCCGGTCTTTTCCTGCAGCTCTTCGAGCATGTTGTAGACGGTGCGCTGAGCCGTGGACTTCTTGCCGCGGATCATGATGATGTTCACCAGATGGGTCACCAGGGAGCTGTTATAACGAGCGTCCGGCGGGAAACTTTTGTGTTCTGCTTTATGCCTTCTCATATCTCACCGTCCTACTTGGCCGCTTTGGGCGTTTTTGCGCCGTACTTCGAACGGCCGCGACGGCGACCATCCACTCCGAGGCAATCCAAGGTGCCGCGGACGATATGATAGCGCACACCCGGCAAATCCTTCACACGACCGCCGCGAACCAGCACCATGCTATGTTCCTGCAGGTTGTGACCTTCGCCCGGGATATAGGCACTGATTTCTTCTCCGTTGGTCAGACGAACACGAGCCACCTTACGTAAGGCGGAGTTCGGCTTTTTCGGAGTCATAGTTTTGACCAGGAGACACACACCACGGCGTTGCGGGCATTTATGCAACGCGGGGCACTTGCGCTTCGCACGCAAGGGAGTCCGGCCTTGTTTCACCAATTGATTGATTGTCGGCATATCGTTCTTTTCGTTCTTTCTTGTCTCTATCGAGATACACAAATAAGCGCGCACCGTACCAAGCTCCCTGCCCCTTGGCAACCCCCTTGTTCGCATTTTCTGAAAATTTGTGCCCACCCCGAAAATATCGTGCATTCGCGGGTCTCCTGCGCTAGGCTTATTGACTGATATTATTCAACCGACTGTTATTACGGGAATTTCTGTTATGAGAAACCATCTGATTCGCCTCTCGACCGCCCTTTTCCTGCTGATTCTCGTGCTGCAGCCTGCGAAACCCGTCCAGGCCGCCCCGGACCAGACCGCCCCCATGCGGGTGGCAATGCTGTCCGACGGAGGCACGTTTAACGACCAGTCCTTCAATCAGACCTGCCGCGAGGGCATTGAATCCCTGATGTATGCAGATGCCCCCATTTTCGTCCAGTTCTGTGAGACCACCATGCCGGAGCACTTCGAACGCAAGCTGGCGGCCTATGCCGAGCGGGACTACCGCCTCCTTATAGGAATAGGATACCGGATGGCCAAACCCATCGAAGTCGTGGCCAAGGAATACCCCCACACCCTCTTCGCCTGCGTGGATGTGACGGACCCGACGCCCCCTCACAATGTCCGGGCGCTCAGCTTCCAGGTGGATGAATGCGCCTTTCCCGCCGGCTATCTGGCCGCCGCCTGGGCCTACCTCCAGGACCCCAAGGATCCCGCCGTAGCCTGGGTGGGCGGCATGGATGTCGACAGCGTGAATCAGTTTGTGGTGGGATTCCGCAAGGGGGCTGAACACTTCAACAAGATCAAAAACAAGTCCGTGCGCATTCTGGGCGGCCATGTCGGCTCCTTTAATGACTTTGATGGGGGCAAAGCCCTCGCAGAAGAATTTTTGGATGACGGCGCCGATGTCATCTTTGGTGTGGGCTCCATCACGGGAAACGGTGCGATTGCCTCTGCAAAGGAATACGGCAAGTGGGCCATCGGGGTGGATACCGATCAGTATTATACGCTAGCGGATCAACAGGACATCCTGCTGACATCCTGCCTCAAACGGATGGACCGCGCGGTCAGCCAGGTGGTCACCGCCGCATTGGAGAACCAGTTCTGGGGCGGTACGCTCTATGTCGGCAATCTGGACAACCACGGAGTCGGCCTGGCCCCCTACCATGATTTTGAAGATCAGATTCCCGCGCGCCTGAAGAAAGACCTTGTCAATATCCAGCGCCGTATCCTCGAAGGGGATATCTCCACGGGGTGGAAAAAGTCCAAATAAAAGCAGGCCGGTACCACCGGACCGCAACAAAGGGAACCCTCCATATGAAAACCCCTGTGTTTCAGCGTATATTTGGAGACCGCCCTCATACGGTGATCGGCATGATTCATGTACGGGCCCTTCCCGCCACCCCGCAGCATAGCGGTGGCATGGATCCCATTCTGGAGCAGGCTCTGGCGGAGGCGGAAGTCTATCGGTCCTGCGGCATCCATGCCCTGATGATCGAAAATATGCACGACATCCCCTATGTGCAGAATCCCGGCCCCGAGATCACGGCCGCGATGTCGGTTCTGGCTCATGCGGTCAAACAGGCCGTTCCCTCCCTGCCTCTGGGCATCCAGATTCTCGCCGGCGGCAACCGACAGGCGCTGTCTGCCGCACTCTCCGCCGGGGCGGACTTCATCCGGGCGGAGGCCTTTGTCTTCGGGCATGTCGCCGATGAGGGCTATATGGACTCTTGTGCGGGAGACCTCCTCCGGTTCCGCAAAGCCATCGGCGCCGAGGACATAGCGGTGTTCACAGACATCAAAAAGAAGCACTCGGCCCACGCGGTGACAGCTGACGTCGACATCGTGCAAACGGCCCACGCCGCGGAATATTTTCTTTCAGATGGCCTGATTCTGACAGGCGCCTCCACCGGAGAATCCGCCAGCGCCAAGGAATTGCAGGCGGTGCACAGCAGTACCCGACTGCCTGTTCTGGTGGGCTCAGGCATCACGCCGGACAATCTGGTCGACTACCTGCCTTTCGCCGACGCCTTCATTGTCGGATCTGCGTTCAAGCAGGATGGACACTGGGCCAACGCCCTCGATTCTGACCGCATTCGCCGCCTCGTCGAAGTCCTGAGCTAATCCCAAACAACCGAAGGAGCCGAAGATGAAATTCCTCCTGATGATCTCCTGCTTGATGGCCTTCGTCATCTCCAGTCCCGCACAGCAACTGGAGGTGACCGGAATTGAAGTGAGCCTCCCCAATCAAGTGCGTGTAATCCTCACCCTGAAGGGAAAGATCTCCGGCGTGATACCGCCTTCAGGCGCCGTTATTCGCGTCGGCCCCACCATCACGGGAATCAGTGGCACCTCCCTGATGCGGGCGGGAGGAAAGATCATCTCTGTGGGAGATGTCGCCATCACCCGCATCGGCGGACAAATTCTTTCCTTGGGTGATATCCCTCTCACCCGTGCAGGCGGCAAAATTGTCACCATTGGTGACGCCTCGATCAAGTGGATTGGGAACACCATCCTTTCCCTGGATGGCGATCCGCGCGTGCGGCTCGTATTAGGCATGTAAGCATCCTGCGCCGCTCCAGAGCCATTCTCCCAGGGTCTTGACACGACCCGCCATTTGCGTAGCCTATGAATGCAGGAGGTTGACCGATGTTCTGGATACAGAGACTCCATATGCGAATAGCCATTCTAGTCCTAGCGCTACCCTTATCGGCGCAGGCCGAATTGCAGATCGACTCCCTCCAGTCCGGAATCCTGAACTGGAGTGGCGCCACACCGGGTACGACCAACTGGATCCAGTGGGCTCCCCTTTTGAGTCCTACTCAGGGTTGGCAGAATTTCGAAAGCGTACTGGCCGATTCAACGGTCATGTCGGCGGAAGTACCGTTTTTCTATCGCGTGTTGGAAACTCCGCCGACGAACCCTGTGCCTTCACGGTTCGATGCGCGAGATCAGGGATGGGTCACGCCGGTAAAAAGCCAGATTGGGAACCGACCCGATGGCAGTCCCGACCCGGGTAATTCCATCGGCATTTGCTGGGCCATGTCAG
The DNA here is from genome assembly GCA_964526745.1 of uncultured Verrucomicrobiota bacterium. Classification (GTDB taxonomy): domain Bacteria; phylum Verrucomicrobiota; class Kiritimatiellia; order CAIQIC01; family Lenti-01; genus Lenti-01. The sequence goes on along the minus strand of CAZGMQ010000014.1, from coordinate 32,050 downwards.
CCATGGCTGTTTTTGAGGGCAGTCTCTTAAAACAAGGAATCACCACAGACCCGAATGCCGCCGCATCCTCCTTCTCCCCCTGGCACCTTGGGAATGCTGTTGGGCAGCCTCCTCTGCACTATAATGAGCCCTGTTATACCTACTATGGCGATGAACTGGACATCCCCCTATTTGTGACGGACCCACCCACCACGTACGGCTACCTTGCTCCTAACAACTCAAACGGTTGGGGCGGAGGACAGGTCTTTTGGCTGCTGGACTATCTCCTGACAGGCGTCGGCCCTGTGCTTGAATCTGATTCTCTGATCCCTGTGGCAGACATGACGGCACACAATCTATTGGTCTGGAGCAATCCGAGTCCTCCTGTTGCGGGGTTCCTCCTTCGAGGGGCATATGAATTTGATCCGGACGACTACACGGCTCTGGCCGAATTCCGTGCCGCGGCAAAAGAAACTATTCTGTCATACGGATCCATTCAAAGTTATATGCTGGTGCTTTCTGCAGATTTCCCAGATGTCAGCGGCCTGACATTCTATGACACGAATACCTGCTGCATCTATAATCCGCGCGAAAACCTCGAACCCCGCCTCAACCATGCCATCACCGTGATCGGCTGGGATGATGAATTCCCTGTCGCGGGAGCCCCTGCTCCCGGAGCCTGGCTCATCAAAGAAAGCCTTGGCACCCAGGTGTACAGCAACGGGTATAACTGGATTGCATATGAGGACCAAACTTTCATGCAGGGCGGAGATCTGTTCTATACCCTGGAGGCGGCATCAAGCGCAGGCTATGACTGGCCGGGGCTTCTGACACACACGGGTGCCTTGACTCGCTTCGACTTGATGACAACCGCGTTTCAAACAACCGGCTCATCCATGTGGGGACAGGATTCGCAAGGCTATGCGGTTTTCCCCTCACTGTTCGGTGGCGAACTGAAAGCCATCGGATGGGTCACCGTGAACCCGAATGAGGAAGTCAGTATCGATCTGTATAGCGGGATGGATGCCCAACTGAATCCAACCAACCTTCTTGCCAGCCAAACGGTCACATTGAAACAGCGGGGATACCATCTGGTGGATCTGGATGCCCCTCTTTCGCTTGCAGCAGGAAGTGATTTAATCGTCTCTCTCACCTACACCTATCAGGATCAAAATGAACCACTGGTCTATGTCTCAGATACCAACCTCCCGCCCGCGGAGACCTATCTGCTGACCTACTGTGCGACCAGTGCACTTCCCTCATGGGTGGCGACAACCAATCTGGATGCCCATGGCAGCCTATTCCTGCAGGCCGTGTTTGCGGATCCGTAAGTAGCAGGCTGCGACCTAGAGTACCAGGTCGCAGGCGTCCGCCGGCATCCAGTGGGCATCCTGACCGTCCCACTTCACATTGCAGCCAATGGGATTGGTCTGGGGCACACTGACGGGGTTTCCTGAAGTCAGCTCCTCCAGGGTCCGCTCCAAGTCGTTGATGGTCATCTTGGATGTGTCCCGCGGCTGGTCGACACCGCGGCCGGTATAGACCAGCTTGCGGTCGCGATCAAACACGAAGAAATGAGGCGTCCGCAAGGCGCCATAGGCCCGGGCGACGTCCTGCGACTCATCCCGCAGATAGACCCAGGGGAAACGATGCTCCTTCATCCGTTCGACCATATGATCGAAGTCATCTTCCACATAGGTGTTCTGACTATTGGCATTGATCCCGACAAACTGAACCCCCCGGTCCTTAAATTTGTCGGCCGTCTGCCGCGTCACCTCATCCGAGCCGAAAACATACGGACAATGGTTGCAGGTGAAAAACACCACCAGGACATCGGCGTCCTGAAAATCCTTCAGGGAATAGGTGTTGCCATCGGTCGCCGGCAAACTGAATTCGGGGGCTGTGGCACCCAGGTTGATTGTAAAACTCATGTCGTGCTCCTCTTTCTTTATGGATAAGAAGATACCCCGCTTCTTCGCCCATGCAACCCCACCTCCCCATCCGATCCAGCCACCACCGGTGCAAACGTCCGCGACAATGTGAAACAGATCCGTCTTGCCGCGCCCCCGACCTATAAGCCTCTAGTCGATTCAGATCGCCACGGCTACATCCGGCGGGCAGACAACACCCGGTCTGCCATCAGAGAAATCGCACCGGCCTTCTGAGTAATCAGATCGGACGCGGCACGACCGAGGCGGACCCGCTCGGCGGAATGATCAAGCAGGTCCAGAATCAACGCTTCCAGCTCCTGGGCATTGCCCGCCTGGACATAGGCCTTGGCCTCAAGGAAATCCTGGGAAATGGTGGGGAAGTTCTCCATGTGAGGCCCCACCAGAATGGGTTTACCGTCTTTCGCGGGCTCGATGGGATTCTGCCCACCGGTCTGAGTCAGGCTCTTGCCTACAAAGATCAGGTCGGAGACGGCATAGAACCCGCGCAGCTCCCCCGTGGTGTCGACCAACAGCACATCCGGACGCGCCGCCAGCGGTTCTGCATCGTCGGCAAACCGGCTGCGCTGGCAAACCGTAAATGCACGCTCCCGGATCTGGGTCAGCACCTCCTCGCGACGCTCGGCATGACGGGGCACCAGTACCAGCATCAGGTTGGGCCGGGTGCGACGGGCCTTCCGATAAATATCCAGCAGAACCTCTTCCTCCCCCGCCCAGGTCGATCCGCCCAGCAGAACCGGGTCGGTCTCCTTGACCCCGATTTTGGTGAGCACAGCCCGTGCGCGTCGGATCGCCTCAGGAGGCGTCTTCTCCAGATCATATTTGGCGCTGCCGGTCATCTCCACGCGATCCGCAGGGGCCCCCAGTGCGAGCAAACGATCCCGGTCCGCTGTGCTTTGCACACAGAACCAGTGGATCTGCGGCAGGAGCCTGCGCGTGATGAAGCGGACCTTCTGATACCCCTTGAATGAGTGCGCGGAGATCCGGCCGTTGATCATGATCGATGGAATGCCCTGCTTCCGGGCATAGCGAATCAGATTGGGCCACATCTCATTTTCGACCAGCACCACGGCCGAAGGACGGATCCGGCGCAGCACCCGCGGCATCACCCAGGGTACATCCATCGGAAAGTACAGGGTCACATCCGGCGCCTGAATCCTCTTCAGCGCCAGGTGATGGCCCGTGGAGGTGTTCGTCGTCAGGACAAACCGGATGGAGGAATCGCGATGGCGAACCTCTTCCATAAAGGAAAAAGCCACGGCCAGTTCGCCCACGCTGACCGCCTGGATCCAGATGGGCCGTCCCGGGTCGGCCAGCAACGCGGACTCGACGGCCTGATAGCGCCCGAACCGCTGACCGAAATCGCGGCCGTACCCGCCGCGCCGCAGCATCCGCAGGATGAAATGCGGCAGCAGAAAGGCAAACGCCACAGGAAACAGAAGATTATATACCCACCAGATCACGGCATGATTCCTTTATTCATCTGCATCACCGGCAGCAGAACCGCCAGCGCAATCAAGGTCACAAACAGACCGACCACCAGCGTCATTCCGATTTCCAGCAGCAGCATCCCGCGCGAGGCCAGCCGGTCCCAGCTCTGCTGGAATCGCTGGGCCGCATTATCGAGCAGGCTCGGGAGATTGCCGCCGGCCTCGCCGGCCTGCACCCAGGCCGCCAGCGAAGGATGCAGTGGACGGATTCCGCGAATTACCTCGACCAGGGGTTTTCCCTCGCCCATCGCCTCAGTTTCACGACGCGCGCATTCGGCCAGCCAGGCGCTGCCGGAGGCCCGGCCCGCCATCGGCACACTCTCAATCAATCCGACACCCCGCTCCAGCAACAGTCCCAGCACCCGCACAAAACGGAGACTGGTCAGATCGCGCCATCCGCCGCCGACCAGCGGAATAGAAAACAACCGCTGATCCATCCGGATGCGCAAGGCCTTATCGGTCCGGAGACGGCGACGCAACCAGGAGATCCCCGCGCCAGTGCCCGCCGCCAGCAGCAGCAGCAGAAGACCCAGCGCACGACCGCCCACCAACATCACCTGCGTCAGCAGCGGGAGCTTCAAATGGGTTTCGGCAAACAGGCGCTGCACCATCGGGAGCATGAAGACCAGCACCAGGCCGCCGATTACGACCGCCAGGATCACCACGATGCAGGGATACAGCAGAGCCGTCATCAGCTTCTCGCGCAGTTTCTCCTGCTCTTCCAGAAAGCCTGCCAGACGATCCAGCGCTTCATTCATGCCGCCGGTGCGTTCGCCCACTTCCATCACCGACTGCTCGAACGGGGTAACCTGAGACGACACCTCAGCCATGGCCGCACTGAGAGGCCAGCCTTCCCGCACCCGGTCGCGGACTGCGGCCAGAAGTGACCGCGCCTTGTCGAGCTCCGGTGCCTGCAAAATCACATCCAGGCTCGGCACCATGGCAACGCCTGAGCCCAGCAACGCCGCCAACTCGCGGTAAAACATGGTGCGTACTTCGGACAGAAAAGCCGAACGGGCGGCCGTCTGACGGGCGGCCTTGCCCCCCACCGCCTGAAGCGTTTCCGGGAGGAGTCCCTGCGCCGCCAGGCGCTTGCGGGCGTCTTTCAGGTCGGCCGCCTCGATCAGACCGCTTTTGGCGCGCCCGGAGGCATCAAATCCCTTGTATTCGAACGTCGTCATCCCTGCGCATCGATCCTATTCTCGGCGGGCGCCGGCGGAACGCAGCACTTCCGCCACAGACGTCACACCCGCCAAAATCTTGTCCGTGCCATCATCGAGCATGTCGCGGAAGCCGACGGCGACCGCCATCCGGCGAAGTTCGGCCGGCGGCACAGCGGTCCGGACCGCCTCGGCAAGAGCCGGGGTGACCACCAGCAATTCATGGATACCCGTCCGCCCCTTGTAGCCGCTTAGACAGGCCGAACAGCCTTCCGAAGCGGCTTCCCAGACCGGGCGGCCCGCCAAAGCAGGCTGACCCAGCAGGACGGCATCCGCCTTCGACAGCACGGTCTCGCGGCGACACGACGGACAGAGACGACGGACTAGGCGCTGTGCCAGCACCGCGCGCGAAGCCGACGCCAGCAGATACGGGGGAATGCCCATGTCCACCATACGGGTGACCGCTCCCACCGCATCGTTGGTGTGCAGCGTCGTAAATACCAGATGGCCCGTCAGCGAAGCACGCACCACGATTTCGGAGGTCTCCAAATCGCGTGTTTCACCGACCAGCACGACATCCGGATCCTGACGCAGAATGTGACGCAACCCCCGGGCAAAGGTCAGTCCGATTTTGGGATGAACCTGCATCTGCCCGATGTTGGACAGCTGATATTCAATGGGATCTTCAATGGTCAGGACATTCAGGTGCGCCGTGTCGAGTTCGCGCAGGGCGGCATAGAGGGTCGTGGTCTTGCCGGAGCCCGTCGGACCGGTCACCAGCACAATGCCGTGCGGTTCGCGCAGGATGCCCCGGAACTGCTCGAGCATCCCATCCGACATGCCCAGCTCGTTCAGCGTGTAACGTGTGGACTCGCGGTGAAGCAGGCGGAGCACAATGCGCTCCCCTTCCGCGACGGGCACACTGGAAACCCGCACATCAATTTCACGGGACCCGACCCGCACGCGCGCCACACCGTCCTGCGGCAGACGCTTTTCGGCCAGGTCCATGCGCGCCATGACCTTTAGGCGCGCCGTCAGCGCCTGTTCCAGATGACGCGGGGGACGGGGCTGCTCATAGAGCAGGCCATCAATGCGATAGCGCACCGTCAGGGAATTGGCATACGGTTCGATGTGGATATCCGATGCGCCGCGCTTGACGGCCTCCAACAGAATCACATTCACATAATGGGCCACCGGCGCATCCGCGCTGCCCGCCAGCAGATCATCCGCTTCGTGGCGGACCGGGGCCTCCCGCCCCTCGTCGGTGGCCGCCTGTCCGGCCTGCTCGGCAGCCTCTCCAGCCTGACCGGCCCGGCTGAAATAGCAGCGGTCGATGGCCCGCTGGATTTCGGGGGCCGGAGCCGTGACCCAGACCGCTTCCACACCCAGCAGCAAGGAAAGATCTTCGAACCCCTGAATCTCCGAAGGATCCGCGCCCGCAATCGCCACCTGCCCGTTCCATCGGAACGGGATCAGCCCGTTGCGACGAACCCAGTCCACCGGGACGGATTCAATCAGTGATGGATCCAGCCATTCTTCCTCGATGCGTTCCAGCGCGGGAAGGCCCTGGGAGGCCGTACTCATCGTTTACGCTCCGCCTTCGCCTTTTTCTTCTCCAGCTTTTCCGCTGCCCGGCGCTTGCTGGCCTCTTTCTGGTCGGCGGCCTTCTTCAGCTCCGGAAGGGGCTCATCCAGTTCGTGGAGCGTTCCCTCCATGCTGGTCGAGTGCTGCAGACGGGCCCTCTCCTTCTCGGCCATCTTCATGTCCGTCACAATGCGCGGCGTCACAAAAATCAGCAGGTTGGTTCGTTTTTTGGAATCGCTGGTCGAGCGGAACAGGGCCCCAAGGAAAGGAATGTCACCCAGGAAAGGAACCTTCGTTGTAATCTTAACGGTGTCTTCCCGGATCAAGCCACTGATAATCACCGTGGAACGATCCGGAATGGTCACGGTGGTCTTCACTTCCCGCTTGGCGATCGTCGGGGTGTATTCCAGAGAATCTCCACTCTGCTCCACAACGGATTCAATGCTCGGGTTCAGATCGAGTTGAATCTCCCGATCGGGATTTACATGCGGTGTCAGGGTCAGCTTGATGCCCACATCCAGGCGTTCAATATTCTGGATAAAATCGCGGTCGGACCCCGAGCCTTCCACCGCGGAAGTCAGAATCGGGATGTTGTCGACCACACTGACCGAAGCTTCGAGATTGTTCTGCGCCCACAAGGGAATGTTCGACAGGATTTTGATGTCCCGGTCGTTCGCGACCGCCTTCAGATAAAAGGGAATCTGGTTGTATTCAGTACCATCCGGCCCCGTGAAAACGCCGCTAATGACGCCCAGCGCGAGCCCCTGCGGGAACGTGCCCTCGGTCAGCAGCCCCATCATGGAATCCTCTTCGCCATAGCGAGTCCGGCCAAAGCCGCCCGTTCCATCCTCTCCCGGCTGGTCGATGCCGAACCACTCCACACCCAGATCCAGCCCCTTCGTCATATTGATTTCCGCGATGAGCACTTCCACCAGCACCTGCTGCGGCACCACGTCCAGGCGCTCCACCAGCCGCCGCACATATTCGAAGTCCTGCGGCGAGGCATCCACCAGCAACGCATTGTTGGCAATGCTCGGCTCGATGGCGATCGTCCGGCGCGTGGTCTCTTTTTCCACATTTTTGCCCAGCAGCGCGTTCAGGCTCTTGGACGCTTCCTCGGCGGACAGATACTTGAGAAAAATCGCGTTGAGCCGGCCGAAGCCATGGGCATTTTCCACATCCATCAGGCCGATGATCCGCTTGGTTTCTTTAATCTGCAGGGGTAGCCCCACCAAAATCAGACTGTTTGCCTGCGGTGCCGCCACGACCGTAAAATCTGTAGGCATGGTGCCCGTGCCGCCGGCCACCTGCTGAAAATGGCGGTTAATCTTGTTCGCGGCGCTGTCGGTCGCACCGAAAGTGGCGCGCAGTTGGTCGGCCACATCTTCCGCATTGGCATGTATCAGCGGAATAACTTCGACCACGCTACCCGAACCCGGCTTGTCTAACTGGGCCACCAGTTTTTCCAGTCGCTCCACATTCGAGGCCGTATCCGTCACGATAAGATGGTTGCTGGGCACGAACACTTCCAGAGCGCCTTCCTTACCCCCGCGCACCAACGGCTCAAAACTCTTCTTCACGTCCGCCGCGTTCACATTTGTCAACGCGATCAACTTGGTGACCAATCCCCCGCCGATACCCGATCCCGCCGGAATGGACGGGCCGCCCGGAAGCGCAACCACACGGTACACCCCGCCCTGTTCGGCCACGGTATACCCGCTTGCTTCCAGCATGTTCAGATAGAGAGGGTAGACCTCATCCACCGGGATGTTGCCCTGTGTCAAGATGGTGACCTTGCCGATCACGCCCTCCGGCACCACAAATTTCTTTCCGGTCATCCGTCCGACAATCTGGGTCACCAGACGGATATCCGCCTGTTCAAAGTTGAACTGAACCTCAGGCCCCTTTTGCGTCGGCGCATTCGTATCCATGGCGTGGGCCAGTTCCTGTGTTAAGCCCGCCGCAAAGGAGGTCCCCAGCACCCACAGCATCCACACCAGGCTCAGCACACGTATTTTCATTTGGCAATCCCTCGTTCGCTCTTGCGGATGAACTCCACAAAGGCCGCAATCTCCGGAACCGATTCGAGTTCAGCCTCGATGCGCTCCAGCGCCTTCGCCGTGGTCAGATCCGTGCGGAAAACAATCTTATAGGCCTTCTTCAATAACTGTTGCGCCTCCGGCGTCACCCCGTGCCGGACCAGTCCGACCTTGTTGGGTCCAAAGATCCGCATCGGGTCGCCATCGGCAATCATATACGGCGGCACGTCCTTCACCGCCTTGGTCACGCCGCCCACAATGCTCATCCGGCCGATGCGCACAAACTGATGCACCCCCGACATCCCGCCGAGAATGGCATCATCCTCGATGAGGACATGGCCTGCCAGCGTGGCATTGTTCGCCATGATGACGCGGTCGCCAACGATGCAGTCATGCGCAATATGGCAGTACGCCATAATCAGGCAGTTCGAACCCACACGGGTCTCCCCCCCGTCGAACGTGGCGCAGTTCAGCGTGGCGCACTCGCGAATCACGACCTGGTCGCCCACGATCAGTTTTGGCGCGCCGCCCTTGTACTTCAAATCCTGGGTCTTGCCGCCGAGACTGGCAAAGGGCCAGACCTCGCCGCCCGCGCCCAGCGTTGTATGACCATCCACGCTCACATGCGAACGCAGGGTCACGCCGTCGCCCAGACAGGCATTCGGGCCGACCGTGCAGAACGGGCCGATGGTGACATTCTCGCCCAGCTCAGCGGCGGAATCCACCACCGCTAATGGATGAATCGATACCGCCATGCCTACTTGCCCCCGCCGCCAAACATCATCTTGGCCTCACAGGCCAATTCCCCGTCCACCGTCGCGCGGCCGGTCACCCAGGACATGCCCATCTTGATCCGGTCGATCTTGATCTCCATACGGAGCTGGTCGCCCGGCTGTACCAGACGGCGGAATTTCCCTTTGTCTACGCCCAGATAATAGGAAACAGTGCCCTCCTGCTTCAGTACGCGGTTCAGCAGAATGCCTGCCGTCTGCGCCATCGCCTCGAGCTGCAGAACGCCGGGGAAAATCGGCAGTCCGGGGAAATGGCCCTGAAAGCAGGGTTCATTTGCAGTCACGTTCTTGATGCCAACAATCGTATCGGTTTCATTGCACTCCACAATCTTGTCCACGAGAAGAAAGGGATACCGGTGCGGCAGAATGTCCATAATGGCTTTGGTGTCTAAAATCGTTTCCATGGGGTCTCCTTCAGTTAAACCGTGCCATACTACCACTCTCCCCCGTAGTGCGACAAACCCCAAAACAACACGCCCCCTCCAAACAATGCGGCTTGAATTCCATCCCGCTTCCCCCTCTAATAGCACCTGTTCGCAGCCGGACGGGTGGCGAAATTGGCAGACGCGCCAGCCTTAGGAGCTGGTTCCGCAAGGAGTAGGGGTTCGAGTCCCCTCCCGTCCACACCTTCGTCCCGACCTCTTGCAGAGTCGGGGCTGCGGGTGGTAAGCCACCCCCATTGATCTCAAAATGCGGAGGGGGTCGTTCCTTCAAAATCGGTCATATCTGAATTATTCGATTTTGATTTAGGCTCAGAGGCGATATATAAAAGGTATGTTGTCTCGTGTCCATTTGGCTGTCCGAATTCTGCTGTTCGCAGGGGCCTGTGGCGTGCTAGCGCAACCCGCCCGCGCCGGGAGCGAGAACTTTGCCAACTTCCCGGAAACCGAATCATCTTATGGCGACGGCACCTTCACCGGTCGGGATGGCTCGACCTGGACCTATCTCCAATGCCGGGGCAATAAAGTCATTGATGCCCCTACCCCCGGACTCAACGATGAGGTTCCCCTCGCCTATGTAGCCTCTGGCACCATCGCTGGGGGGTGTGGCACTCTTTCCTTCGAATACAAACAGCTGTTCACCCATACCTCTGTCGTGGATGTCGTCGTGAATGACTCTGTCCGGTACACCCTCAATACCAGTGTGCAGAATGTCACCAATCAGTCCGGCGACCTTGCCATCAATGTGGGTGGCAACTTCACACTGAAATTTATTCAGAACGACAATCGGTCCGGTCAGGTCGCCATCGACAACATTGTGTGGACGCTCTATGGCGGGGCTGATCCCGAGCCGCCAGAACTGCTATTTGTACCCAATACCAACAGCGTCCTCACCGAGCACAGTTCACTGGTCTCGCTGGGAGTGACGGCCACCGAGCCGAATGAAGACACCGTCCAGCTCTGGGCCATGGGCCTTCCCGACGGCGCCACCTTTGGTGGCAGCACCGGCCTCACGCCGCTGGCAAGCACCTTTGAATGGCCCCCGACCGAATCGCAAACCGGCACCTGGGATGTTGTGTTCTATGCCGGGGACAAGGACGGCACGAACTCGCGAATCTTCTCCATCGAAGTCACGCCGATCTACCCCTACTATCATTATGCCGAAGGCCTGACCGGAGCAGCACTCAAAGCCAAGCTCCATGACATTATCTCCGACGGCGCCGTAAAGCTCACTGATGATCAGGTGAACGACGCCATGAAGGACATCCATACCGATCCCGCCAATAACAACAACGTCCGCCTGCTCTACAACCCCGGCGACTCCATGCTCAAGTCCACCTACAACGATCAGCCCAGTGGCTGGAACAAAGAACACTGCTGGCTTGACTCCCATGGCTTGAAAAGTGGTCCCGACGGAGCCGATGTTCATAATCTCTACGCCGAGCGCATCAGCGTCAACAGCCTGCGCAACGACCTGATCTTCGATTACAGCGACACGAACGATCTCGAGTATGTGGCGTCTGCCCATTCGAATGCTCCCGGCTGCAGCATGGACAGCAATTCCTGGGAACCACCTCTGGCCTCAAAAGGAAATGTTGCCCGGGCCCTGTTCTACATGGCGACCCGCTACGATGGGACCGAACCCGACACCACATATCTCGAACTCTCCAATACCCCCAACACGACCAATCAAATGGGCATCCTCACTACCCTCCTCGCCTGGCATCTGGCCGATCCCCCCGATGACTGGGAGCGTACGCGCAATGAGCTCATCTTCACCCAGTTCCAACACAACCGGAACCCCTTCATCGACCGCCCCGAATGGGCCGAAGAGATCTGGGGCACCGATGCGGACGGAGACGGCTCCACCGCGACCTACGAAGCCGTGGCCGGGACCGATCCGGCCAACTCCAATTCCTTCCTTCAGACCTCTATCGCCCTCACGACGAATGACAACCTCTTAATGGGCTGTGGCCTGCTGACCACCGGCTCTACCTGGCGCCTGTATCAGGGATTGTTTATCAGCAACGATATCGTCTGGCAGCTCAGAGCCACGACCAACCGCCTCCAGAATGGAAGCTTCCTGTTCGAGATCCCCCCCTCTAACCGCGCCGCGTTCTATCACCTCCGAGCCAGCCGGCCGTAAGAAGGCTGAAGAGTGAATACGTCCCGTCCTCCACACATGATAAACTCATGATCAGCCGAGTCATTTCCGGAATCATCGCCATCATCTATGTAGGTGGCGCGTATTTCATGGGCGGCGGCGAAGCGGCCTTCAAGACCGGGTTGTTTCTGATTCTCCCGATGGCCTGCATCTGGTTCAGCGAGGGCATGGGGGGTTCCACAAGCGGCCCGTTTGTCAACAGCTCGACGCCCGGCTGCTTCGTGGCCGCCGGAGGCTGGCTGGTCCTGCTATCCCCCGTCATCTACGGGATCATCATTGCGATCGGCTCCTGACCCCCACATTGCGCCAAAAGGCCATTTTGAGGCCAAAAATACCTAAAAACGGTCATTTTTCATCATTTTTGGCTGTTTTTTCCGTTTGGGGCCATTTTCAGTATAAAAGTCGCAGCATTTGTAAATCTACAGCCCCTAGACGATGTTCAACAAGTGAAGTAATTTAAACAGATGAAACAGATTGTTCGGTCAAACAGAATTTGAAAGCGAGGCCACGATGAAAATGAATCATGTCGGGATACTGGTTGGAGATATGGATAAAGCGGTAGAGTTTTATACGAAGGCGCTGGGGCTCGAAATCGTCATGGATAAGGCGGTTGTCACGGAAGAACGGGAAACGGCCATCGGAAAGATGTGTATCGCTGTATTCGGAGAGGGCTTCAAAGGCTTCAACATTGCCCACCTGATAACGACAGATGGTATTGGGTTCGAATTATTTGAAATGAAGGACAGAGAAGAGAGACACCAGGTCAATTTCTCTAAGATCGGGATTTTCCACTTTTGTTTAGAAACAGATGATTTCCAGGGCGTAATCGATCGAGTCGAACGATACGGCGGAAAGACAAGAATGGATATCATGCGGTATCACCCTGATGATGACACGAAGCCCTATAAAATGGTCTATTTAGAAGATCCATTCGGCAACCTTTTTGAGCTCTATTCCCACTCCTATCGAGAAACATATTCTTCGGAATATGAATAAGAATTCAGCTACCCAACCAGACCTGTGAAGCATATGGCGACGGGGATGACCTGACAGCGAAAAATGGCGCCAAAAGGCCATTTTGAAGCCAGAAATGCCTAAAAACGGTCATTTTTCATCACTTTTGGCTGTTTTTTATCCATTTTTGACCATTTTTAGTTCCAAATCATCGATTTTGAACTCATGGCGCCCGCCTTCGCTAAGGCTTCGGTGGACAAGCGAGCAACCTGCAGTCCGGTCAGAGCAACAAAAAAGCGGGACCGGTCAGGCCCCGCTGATTCAAAAGCCGCCCGCTTCAAACAGGTGGCGTCCGGAATGATCTAATCCTATTCGGCGTCTGGAACCAACGTGGAGGTCCAGGCACCTGCGGCATCTTGAGTCCACTTATACATGGGGTTGCCGTTGACGCTCTTAACGATGGTGTCCAGGACCTTCGTTGTGACCATGTTGCCTCGCTTTATCACGAACCAGATTTGATACAGGTCGGCTTCGTTGCTGTCCGGATCGACTTTCGGACCTTCAACCTGCGTGAATTCGCCACAAATGATTACCTTGCCATCCTCGGGGAAGATCACACGGGTGGGATCATCGGTGACAATCCGATCCATACGAAGGGTGACATTCGCACCTTTCTTCCGATCAAAGATCACCAGGTTTCCGCGGTTCAAGGCGCCCTGCATATAGCCATTGATCGTTTTAACAATGTTGCCTGCTTCGGTGTCAGAAATCTGGATAGGTGCAGACTCTTCCGCAACCGCTGTAGTATCCATTTGTGCAACAGCAGAACCAACCCCGATCACCATCACTATCACCATCATCAACAGACTCATCCATTTCATATGCGTCACCTTTTTGTATTAGTTGAACTTCGTCATTTAGATTACCCGACCGTCTTCTTAATTGCAAATGGCAAGGAAATCAAAGTGCCCTATTCCTCCGGCGAAGTCCCGTCTTCACGCTTTGGAGAGTCACCCGCCCCCGCCTTCCGCGGTGACTCGCTCGATGAGGGTGGGGACATATTCCACCGTCAGGGAGATGGGTTCTCCAAAATCTTCGACCCGCGTCCGTTGCAACGCTCGGCTGGCTGGTCCTGCTGTCGCCCGCGTTATCTATGGCATCATCGTCGCGCTCGCCTCCTAACCCAAAATCACGCCCAAAAGGCCATTTTAAGGCCACATATGGATAAAAAGGGGCCTTCCCCCGCATTATTTACCCAAAAACCTGTGGGGCACCTTCAGGCAGCAGGAAGAGGAATTGGATCAGTTTTCAGGCGGATTTTTTGAGGAGGCATAACGGGTGCCTTTGATGCGGTGCGCGTGCATTGCAAAAGGAATCAGAACCCAGACCCAGATCCCCCAAGCGGGGTCGATCAAGGCCAGCAGGCTGGCCAGCAGGGCTGTAATGGGCAGAACGATGATGACGCGTTTGGCCGTGGGCCCCACATAGGCGGGCTGCGCGGAGCCATCCCCTGCCCGATCCACCAGCAAATACCACATGCCACCTAGGGCCAGGCTGGCAATGCCATAAGTCGCAGAGAAAATAATGACGGCCAGGGCCTGGTCTGAATGCTCGCTCATCAGAGCCGTGGGAAATGGAATGAAGGAAATGGCACCCAAGAAGAAGAAATTAACACCCGCAAACGCCTTGGATCGTTCCTTCCCCTCCGCCAGCAATCCGTGCTGGGTGATCCACAGGCGGCAGAGAATGGCAAAGCTGATGAGCCACCCGATAAAACTGGGTGCTTCCAGGCGCAACGCGCTTATAAATTCCTGATGGGAGACGCCGGCGGGAAGCTGTGGAACCTTGATATCCAACACGAGCAGGGTCATCGCAATGGCGAATACGCCATCATTGATCGCGGCAAGCCGTGAGGTGCGGATGGTTTTGGTGTTCATCAGCTGACTTCTAGATCGCGGAGGTCTTCGTCGGAGGCGATCGACAACCCCATATCCTTGAGCAGGCCGTCGGTGAGGTGATACATCCAACCATGCACGGAAAGATCCTGACCGCGCGCCCATGCCGCCTGCACCGGCGTAGTGCGACCGACGTTCAGCACCTGCTCTTCGATGTTCAATTCGCAGAGGCGTTCCAGGCGCTGCGTCTCGTCTTCGATGGGTTCGAGTTCAGCCCGCCTGCGGCGCGAGATATCCCGGACATGACTCAACCAGTTGTCCACCAGCCCGTGAGGGCATCGCTCCATGGCGGCTTTGACGCCGCCGCAGCCATAGTGGCCGCAGACGATAATATGCCGAACGTTCAAGGCCTCCACCGCATATTGAATGGCGGAGAGACAATTCATGTCAGAATGCACCACCAGATTGGCGACGTTCCGGTGCACAAACAGTTCCCCCGGCGGCAGCCCCACAATCTCGTTTGCGGGCACACGGCTGTCCGAACACCCAATCCAGAGGTAGTCGGGGGCCTGCTGGTTGGCCAGTCCTTCAAAAAAGACGGGATCCGCCTTTTTCATGTCAGCGGCCCATTGACGGTTCTTTTCAAACAGGTGAGACAGTGTCTTCATTTTTCCCTCGTCAGGTGGTGTGTGTTCCTCTGCACCATCATGCAAGACTTGGGCGGCAGAAATCAAGCCGCCGCTGGGCGCATCGGTAAAAGATTTTCCAGCAGCCCGATGGAATAAAACGCTTCGCTCCAATCGAATTTCCTGATTTGCCTCAGGGGTCACACTGGCATATAGTTTTCGGTTGCAACTGTGCAGGAGAATTTGATGACAAGATCCATTTCAAAATCAAAACGTTTAGTGGGTACAGGTATGTTCCGTGTGGACGCCGACGGCAAGGTTCGCGGCGAAACACAATACCTGAACGACAGCGAAGTTAAAGGGCTCCTCCACGGGGTTGTGGTTCGTGCCCCCCATCCCCACGGCATCCTGAAAGCCATCACGCTGGATCCCGCCTTTTCTTGGAAAGGGATTACGGTGGCCACCGCCCAGGATATCCCCGGCGAAAATGTCGTTCACATGCACGACCGCACGATGCCGCTGCTGGCGGAAATCGGCGGCCTCATCCGCTATCGCGGCGAACCGGTGGCCGTGGTGGCCGCCAAGACACTGGAGCTGGCCACGGAAGCCGCCGGGCACATCCAGGTCAACATGACCAAGCGCCCCGCCCTGCTGACGCTGGACGACGCCATGACGGTCTACAAGAAGACCCCGAAGAAATTCGACATGATGCAGGAGAAGGACATCGTGAAGGGCAGCATCAAAAAGGGCTTTGCTGCCGCCGACGACATCATCGAGGCGGAATACTGGGCCGGCCATCAGGAACAGCTCTATCTGGAAAACCAGGGACTGATCGTCTTTCCCGAAACGGACGGCTCCATCCGGGTGGAAGGCTCCCTCCAGTGCCCCTATTTCCCCGTTCATGAATTGAACGATCCTCTGCAACTCAAACCGGAGCAAATCCGCGTCCGCCAATCGGTGGTCGGGGGAGCGTTCGGCGGCAAGGAGGAATATCCCACCATGCTGACGGGCTATGCGGCCCTGCCGGCCATGAAATCGGGCAAGCCCGTCAAGCTGACCTATGAACGGCACGAAGACATCCTCTATACGCCCAAACGCCACCCGGTCTGGCTCCGCTTCAAAACCGGATTCAAAAAAGACGGGACCCTCACGGCCATTGAATGCGATTTCATCCTCGATGGCGGCGGTTACCTGACGATTTCGGATGTCGTGATGTTCCGCGGCATCCTGCATTGCGCCCTGGCCTACCGGTGCGACAACATCACCATCCGCGGCAAAGTCGCCCGGACGAATTCCTTTCCCTGCGGCGCCTTCCGCGGATTCGGCGCCCCACAGGCCATCTGGGGCCTTGAGTCACACATCGATGCCATTGCTGAACGTATCGGCAAAAAACCCCATGCCTACCGGCGGCAGATTCACGCCCGTCCCGGCGATGTCACACCCACCGGACAGATCCTCGACGAGGAGAACGGAAGCACCGAATGCCTGGAGCTTGCCATTAAGCGTTCTAAATTTGCGGACAAACTTAAGAAGGCCTCTCACGGCAAACTGCGCAAAGGGCAGAAGAAGTGGCAGGGGATCGGCCTCTCCTTCTTCGCGCATGGCGCGGCCTTCACCGGTGATGGCGAATCCAAGTTCAAGGCCAAAGGCCGCATGGAACTGGCGCTGCTCGACGACGGGAAACCCGGCGTCAACATCCGCGTGTCCTCCACCGAAATGGGCCAGGGCGTCCATACCGTCTTCACTCAGATCGCCTCCGATGCCCTCTCTCTGGAGCCCGCCCGCATCCACTATCCTATGGCGGATACCGGCCTCGTGCCCAATTCCGGCCCGACGGTGGCCTCGCGCACGACTATGGTTGTAGGGAATGTCGTCCATCGGGCGTCGCTGGATCTGAAAGAACAGATGGAGGCCTTTGCTTCGGAACCGTTCTTCAATGGAAAAAAGGTGACTCTCCGCTCCTCGCAGTTCACCGCGCGCGGACAAAAATCAGTCCCCTTCGCCAAAGTGGCGGCGGCTATGCTGAAAGCCCAGGATAAGGTCAACGGCTTCTTCGAATTCAACTTGCCACCGCAAACCCGCTGGGACCAGCTCCACTTCAAAGGTGATTCCTATCCCGGCTATTCATGGTCAGCCAATATCGCGGAAGTCGAAGTCGATCCGCTCACCTGCGAGCTGACGGTCACCAAAGTCACCGCTGTGGTGGATGTCGGGCGCATCATCAATCCCCTCTCGGCCACCGGCCAGGTGGAGGGCGGCCTCACGCAGGCTCTCGGCTATGCCATCATGGAAAAGATGGGGACCGGCAAGGATGGCCTCTACGATGCCTCCCGCCTCCAGACCTACATCATCCCGACCGCTCTGGATATTCCGGACTATGATGTAAAGTTCGTGGAATATCCCTATTCGTTCGCCCCCCCTGGCGCGAAAGGACTCGGAGAGCTCCCCATGGACGGCCTCGCGCCAGCCATTGCCAACGCCGTCGAAGCGGCCGCCGGCGTACGGATCCGCTCCCTGCCCATCTCGCCGGAATCCATCTTCGAAGCCCTGCAGTCCTCTCAAGGAGACCCCCGATGAGTCCGATCCAACGCACCTGGAAACTGAACGGAAATTCCGTCACCGTCCGCGCCCCCGCCGGCCGCCGCCTGCTCGATGTGCTACGCGAAGACCTGGGCCTGATCGGCTCCAAGGAAAGCTGCGGCGAAGGCGAATGCGGTGCCTGCACCGTCCTGATCGATTCCGAACCGGTCACCTCCTGCATCGTGCCCTTTGGCCAGCTGGCCAACGGCACCGAGATTCTGACCATCGAAGGCATCGAGAAAAAGGAAGCAGGGCGCATTCTGCAGAGGGCCTACATCGAAGCCGGAGCGGTCCAGTGCGGATTCTGCATTCCCGGCATGGTGGTCAGCAGCTATGCCCTCCTCCTCAAAAATCCAAAGCCCTCCACACAAGCGATCAGAGAAGCCCTCGCTGGCAACCTCTGCCGCTGCACGGGCTACACCAAAATCATCGCGGCCGTGAAACTCGCGGCTTCCCGCCTCCCCTCCAACAAGTCCTAATCGGGAGCCGACTATGAGAACCACCGAATCCATCGACATCCGCTTCCCGAAAAGCCTTCAGGAGGCCCTTCAACTCCAGGCCAACGCCAAAACGCGCGGCACCTTGCTGGCCGGCGGCACCGACCTGATGGTGCAGTGGGCCGCCGGAGTCCCCACGCCGGAGCGGGCCACCTCGCTGTGGAATCTGCCCGAGCTGTCCAGCATTGAACTGTTCCCGGACTGGGTCGAGATCGGCGCCGGCGTGACTCACGCTTTCCTTCGCGACTGCAAAGAAATCCAACGTCACCTGCCCGCGCTGATCGCCGCGGCCAAAACAGTGGGCGCCGCCCAAATTCAGGCTCGGGGCACCCTGGGCGGGAATGCCGCCAATGCCTCGCCTGCCGGGGATACCGCCCCGGCTCTGCTGGTATCCGGCGGCTCCGTTCTGCTGGCCTCGCTCGCAGGCGTCCGCGAAGTGCCACTGAGCGAGTTCTGGACCGGCTATCGCCAAATCGCTGCGCGACCGGATGAAATAATTCTGGCCTTCCGCCTGCCCAAACGCGGCAAAGCCAAAGAACGCTTTCGCAAAATCGGAACTCGGCAGGCCCAAGCCATCAGCAAAGTCATGGCGGCCTCCCGCATTCAGCTCACCAAGGGCCAGATTGTGTCGGCAGCGATTGCTTTGGGCTGCGTGGCCGCCACCCCGGTCCGCCTGACAAAGGTGGAAGCCTTCCTGACTGACAAAAAGCTGACCCCGACCCTGATCAAAAAGGCGGAAGCCCTTGCACAGGAAACCGTCACGCCTATTGCGGATATCCGTTCTTCCGCCGAATACCGGCGCTGGGTCTCGGGCCGTCTGGTCCGCGATGCGCTGGAAGCCCTTTCCTGAGGCTTCTGCATGCCTTCTACCCCGTTATTTATCCCAAAAAGATTTGCGTTCCATGGCCGCCCTCGGCTATCCTTCCCGCTTGTTGCAACATACTAAAGGAGTTCCGTTATGTTCCGTAATTTATTGATGACAATTTGTGCGCTTGGCCTGGCTGTCCAGGTGTCCGCTCAGGATGATGATCTGGATGCGCTGCTCGCCGGTCTCGGCGATGAGCCCGTCGCCGTGGAAGACGTCGCGGTCGAAGAAGCTGTGGAAGCCGTCGTCGTGGAAGAAACCGCCGTGGAAGCCCCCGCTGAAGACCCGTTTGCCGACCTGCTCGGCGATGTCTCAGGCGAAGCCTCTGCTGAAGCTACTTCTGTAGCGGAAGAAGTGACGGAAGAAGCTGTCACTGAGGAAGTCATCGAAGAAACCGCCGTGGAAGCCCCCGCTGAAGACCCGTTTGCCGACCTGCTCGGCGATGACTGGGGCGACACCCCCGCTGAGGCCGCGCCTGTGGCTGAAGAGATCGTTGAGGAACCTATGGTCGAAGAGGTCGTGGAAGCCCCGGCTGTGGCGGAAGAAATCGCCACGGTAGAAGCTGTGGCCGAAGAAGCTCCTGCCGAAGATCCGTTTGCCGACCTGCTGGGCGATGATTGGGGCGACACCTCCGCTGAAGCCGCTCCTGTGGCCGAAGAGGTCGTCGAAGAAGCGCTTGCAGAAGAAGTGATCGAAGAGGCGGTGGTCGAAGACGTCATCGAGGAAGAAGTTGCTGAAGAAGCTGTCGCTGAAGAAGAAATGGCCGAAGAGGCCCTCCCCATTCTGGCACCGGCCGTTGCCGTTGTCCCGATCATGGCGGCCGAAAAACCGACTAAGGCCAAGGTCGAGAAGAAGTCTAAAGTGAGCAAGAAGGACAAGGAACTCGCAGCCAAGAAGAAATCTGCCGCCAAGAAGAAGGCCAAGGCTGAAAAGGAAGCCAAGGCCAAGAAGAAGGCCAAGAAAAAGATAGCCAAGGCTGAAAAGAAGGCAGCGGCAGAGAAAAAGGCTGCATGCGAAAAGAAAGCCAAGGTTGAGAAGAAGTCTTCTGCGAAGAAGAGCAAATCCACCAAGAAGGCCAAACTGAAACCTGCGGTTTCGGATTCCGTGAACGACTGGAATGAGCCGATTTATTGGTAAGCAACTCAACGCGGTTGAACAACCGGTGGGCTTCGCCCGCCGGTTTTTTTGTGCCCGCGAACTAGTGGCTCAGCAGCTCCTGCAACCACGCCTTCCAGTCCTCTGGCGTATTCACATTTCGAAGGATTGAAGGGTCATCCACCTCAATCTCATTTGCGTACGGACGCACCCATTCATCCACGCGGGCATCCGGAGGCAACTGCATCAATTCCCGCCTCATCTTGCGCGGCATCCACAAGAGATTGCCCTTGGCTCCGTGATAGACCGGGCGCCAAATCAGGGTGGGATCCTGTGCTATCCCCTGCCAGATCATACGGATGGTACGGACTTGAATTCCCACTGCATCGACCGGCATGTACAGCCAGCCATCTGTTCTGGGTAATTCAGCGGCGGCGGCCTGCAGTGAGGTGGCCCGACCTTCCTCCCATCGGGGATTTTCCACCGTGAGCAACTCCTCCGACAGCTGGGCACGAATCAGCTCCGCGCCAGAGCCAAGGACCACGGCCACCGATGAACAGCCCCCTGTTTTCAGGATATCGGCCTGTTTCACGGCCAGTGGAATTCCATCCGGCCCTGCCAAAAGAGATTTTGGGCTCCCCATCCGCTGTGAAGCCCCTGCGGCGAGAACAATGCCAGTGGCTTTCATCGTCGGACTCAGGCCCAGGCCCGCTGTGCGATCACCCGGCGATAGATCCCCTCATAGCGCTTTGCAGAAGTCTCCCAGTCATACCGCTGCATCATCGCCCGCTCCCGCATCTGAGTGATGTGACTGGGCCGGTCATACCAGGTGCTCACCGCTCGCCGGATCGCATCATGGAAGGCCTGTGCATCCGGACGATCGAACTTGAAGCCGGTGCCTGTTCCTTCGTCTTCGTTATACGGCTCCACGGTGTCTTCCAATCCACCGGTGGCATGCACCACCGGCAGTGTGCCATAGCGCAGTGCATAGAGCTGGCTCAGCCCGCACGGCTCAAACAGCGACGGCATCAAGAAGAAATCGGTCCCCGCTTCAATGCGATGCGACAGCTCTTCGTCATAACCGATCTCGACCCCCACACGGCCAGGGAAGGCTTCGGCCAGCCCACGGAAAAATTCTTCGTCCTGGGCGTCCCCCGATCCCAGCACCACCAATTGCATGTGCATCTGCTCCACGGCCTGAGGCAGCACCTCGCGCATCAAAGCCGTCCCCTTTTGCTCTGTCAGTCGACAGATGATCCCGAACAGCGGGACACTGGCATCCTCTTCCAATCCCATCTGCGACTGGAGTTCCTGCTTACACAGCCCTTTCCCGATCAGCGAGGTGGCTCGATACGTCGCCGGAATAGCCCGGTCCATCTCCGGATTCCAGACACTGTAGTCGGCCCCGTTCAGGATGCCTTCGAAGTCCGCCCCCCGGGTCTGTAAGGTGGCCGCCAAGCCCTGGCCCCCAGGTTCGGTCAGCACTTCCTTGGCATAGGTCGGCGACACCGTCGTGACCGCATCCGCAAACACGATGCCGCCCTTGAGCAAATTGATTTTCTCATAGGACTCCAACGTATCGGCGGTGAAATATTCCGGTCCCAGCCCGAGATAGCCCAGCGCGGAGGCATGGCTGTATCCCTGATACCCCTGATTGTGGATGGTTAGCACACTCCCGGCATGACCCAGCGGAGCACCTTGCTTTCGCCAAACATCCATCAGCACAGGTAGCACGGCCGTGGGCCAGTCATGCACATGCATCACATCCGGAAGCCAGTCGCGGTCCCGGCAGACCTGTGCCGCCGCCATACACAGCAGACCGAACCGGAAGGCATTATCCCCGAATTCGATGCCGTGGTCATCATATACGCCGGCCCGCGCAAAAAAGCGGTCATGCTCGATGAACCAGATCGGCACATCGCCATCTGCAACGCCACTCCAGACTCCGCATCCGTTCACCTCGGTTCCGCCGGCATGCACGAGGCAGGATGGTTCCGGTTTCAGACCATAGAAATCGCGATCAATGGAGTCATACAGCGGGATCACAATACGCGCGTCCACGCCCAGAAGACGAAGCGCTTTGGGCAGACTGGCAACCACATCCCCCAGCCCGCCGCATTTGGCATAGGGCGCGCATTCCGATGCGACAAACAGCACACGCAACTTCGGCAGAACGGGGGTCTCGGCTCCAGAATTCAAGGCGTCTTTTTCCATCGCCACAGTATAGACCTCCGCGCAGGGCCTCACCAAATCAATTTTGCATACCTGCGGGATTGCCGGGCGCCCCCTGCCTGCCCTATACTGGCGGCATGGATGAAATGGTACTCAACTTCAATGGGCCGTCCGACACACGGCTGTTCTTTTTCGACACCGAAACCACCGGGCTCCCCCGCAGCTGGAAAGCGCCGGTCACGGATCTCGACAACTGGCCGCGCATGATCCAGCTGGCCTGGATGCTCTGCGACGAGGCCGGGAATGAATGCGCCGGTGCCACTCGCATCATCCGGCCCGACGGATTCTATATTCCCCCAGAGGCCTCCGAGATCCACGGGATCACCACCGAGCGAGCCATGGAAGAAGGCATCCCCCTGGCCGACGCCATCGACGAAGCCCTACCGGAAATTGAAAAAGCGGCCTGCCTCATCGCCCACAACATTTCCTTCGACGAAAAGATTTTCGGTGCGGAATGCCTGCGTCTGGGCCGGCCGCTCCCCTACGGGAAAAAGCCCCTGCGCTGCACCATGAAGGAATCCACCGACTTCTGTGCCATTCCCGGTCGCTACGGCTATAAGTATCCCAATCTGATGGAACTGCACCGCAAGCTATTCAAGAAATCCTTTGACGGCGCCCACGACGCGCTCGCCGATGTCCGCGCCTGCAAGGCGGCCTACTTTGAACTCCGCGACCTCGGTGTCATGGCCTGAGTCCGGATTCGGATCGAGACCGCCCGCGGACTCTGAACCGCGAAACTACGCGCCACGCGCCAACCCGCCAGGGCCGCAATCTCTCCCCCGCATTCCACCACAATCCGGGCCTTGCGCTCCGCACGCGGCACTTTCAAATCTGTAAAGATATCCGATAGCTTTTTACTGCCTGTCATCCCGAGCGGCTTCATTCGGTCCCCGGCCCGCCAACTGCGGAAAAGCAAATCGCGCCCCGCCACGGCCGCGACCGACAGACACACCTCATCCTCCCGATGTGAAAACCCACGCCCCTTCCGGATCTTCAGTTGAGTTGCGGCTTCTGGAATCTGCACGATCGCCTTCGGCCGTTCCCCGTTTTTCCATACTATGGAAAAGATTTTCGCATTTTTTCCATGGGTTGGAAGAAATGTTTCCACACCATGGAAAGATTTTTCTACGGCAGAAAAGTTGATGTCCTGCGGAGGGGTGCCGGCTGCCTGCAGTTTTTTCAGCGCCAGCCGACGGCGAATGGCCAGGGGGGCCTTGTCGGCATTCTTCGTTGTTTTTGCCAGACCCGCCATCACCTCATCTTCGGCGGCGGCAATGTCGGCAAGCCGCAGCAGAGCCTGACGGACCGACGGGTTCAGACGCTTCTCCAGCAGGGGAAGGATCTCATGGCGCACGCGATTGCGCATGGCAAAGTCATCGGCGTTGGACGCATCCTCGCGCCAGGCCTGCTTTTGCTGTTTCAGATAGGCGATCACCTGATCATGCGTTACATCGCGAAGCGGACGGATCGTGGTCAGCCCCCCCCGTTTGCTGGAGTAGGCGATTCCGGCCAGTCCGGAGACACTGGTGCCGCGCACGATGCGCATCAGAACCGTTTCCACCTGATCGTCGGCGGTGTGGCCGGTCGCAATCAGCCGAAAGCCTTCCGCCCGGGCGGTGGCGCGCAGAAAATCACGGCGCACGCGACGGGCGACCATCTCAAGCGAGTCCCCGCTATTCTTTGCTTCGGCGGGCACGTTGAATTTTTCGAAAAAGAAAGGCACCTTCAGCGACTTGGCCAGGGCCCGCACAAAGCGGGCGTCGGCTGTGGCCGCTTTGCCACGGATGCCGTGATGGATATGCGCCAGAGCGATGTTGCACCCCAATTCCTTCAAGGCCAGGGCCAGCGCGGTGGAGTCGGCCCCGCCGCTGGCGGCAACCAAAACGCGCTTTCCGCGGAGTCGCGGGAAGCGCGTGGCTACGGTTTGCTGGACCGTCTGGATCACCGGGTGCTCATTTCTTGGGCAGGAGCCGATCCACTCTCATATAGGGGACCAGAGCTTCGGGCAACACCACGGAGCCGTCTTCCTGCTGACCGTTTTCGAGGATGGCCACGACGAGACGCGGTAGCGCGACACCGGACCCGTTCAGGGTGTGAATGAATTCGGTTTTGCCGTCCGCATTCTTCCAGCGGATGTTGGCACGGCGCGCCTGGAACGATTCAAAGTTGCTACAGGAGGAAACCTCCAGCCAATCATTGTGGCCCGGAGCCCATAGCTCCAAGTCATAGCATTTGGCGGCGGCAAAGCTCATGTCGCCAGAACACAGCTGCAGGACGCGATAGGCCAGGCCCAGCTTCTGCAAGACGTCTTCCGCATCGCCGACCAGCGCTTCGAGTTCGTCATAGGAAGTGCCGGGCTGCACGAACTTCACCATCTCGACCTTGTCGAACTGATGGACCCGGATCAGGCCACGCGTATCTTTGCCGGCGGCTCCGGCTTCGCGCCGAAAACACGGGGTCTGCGCCACCAGCTTGATCGGAAGCGGCTCGCGGATAATTTCTTCGCGATAAATATTGGTGACCGGCACTTCCGCGGTCGGGATGAGCCACAGGTCATCCTGTTGAATATGGTACATGTCATCGGCCATTTTCGGGAGCTGGCCGGTGCCGGTCATCGTAGCGGTGGTCACGACGTGCGGAGGCGACACTTCAGTATAGCCGTGCTCCGTGGTATGCAGATCGAGCATGAACTGAATCAACGCGCGCTCCAGTCGTGCACCGGCGCCAGTGAACAGCGGGAAGCCAGCTCCGGACATCCGGGCGGCCCTCTCAAAATCAAACAGGCCGAGCGACTCGCCCAGCGCGACATGATCTTTGGCTTCGAAGGCAAAGGTTTTCTTTTCTCCCCATTGGCGGACCTCCACATTGCCTTCGGCATCGTCGCCGATCGGGACGCTCTCGTGAGGCAGGTTCGGGATGGCCAGCAGCAGGGTCTCCTGCTCTTCTTCAATCTCCCGGACGGCCGTATCCAGCGCAGCGATCTTCTCGCCCATTTCGCGGGTCTGGCGCTGGATCTCGGAGGTGTCCTCACCGGCCTTCTTCAGGGCACCAATCTGTTTGGAAATCGTATTGCGCTCGCTTTTCAGGGCATCGCGTTCGGTGACCGCGGAACGGCGGCGCTCATCCAGGGCCAACACCGCGGAAAGGTCCACTGGAGAACGGCGGCTGGTGAGTCCGGCACGCACCCCGTCCGGGTTGTCGCGGATGAGCTTGATGTCGAGCATGGAAACCCTTTTATTCTGCCGCGGCGGGCGCAGGACCCGCAGGGGCGGCGGCGACGGAATCGGCGGCGATTAGATTCAATCCGGCGGCGACAGCCAGGCGATGGAACCGGTCCTGGCACGGCGGGCAGTAGTTGGCGCTCATCGAGTCGAGATCTTCCACGTTCTTGTAGCTCACCAGCACACACAGGGGGAACGGGCACTGGGACATGTTCAACAGCATGGCCATCACGCGCAGCCCTTCCCGGTCGACCCGTCGTTCCAGCTGTTTCTCATCAGCCCCAACCTCCAGCTTGGCGATATTGAGGACGGCAAACCGCTCATGCGGCAGACAAATGCCCTGCGGCTGGTTGTCCATCGGACGGGCCAACACGATGATGCTGTGGTCTTTTTCACCCAGCTTCCGTACGGCGGCGTGGCCGACTTCCTCCAAAGTCTCGCCTTCCTCCATGGAAATAGGCTCCCCCAGACGCAGCCGGGTCCCGGTCTGTTCTTCCAGATAATTACGGACGGCGTCCACCAGGGCAAAGTCCACCGGACCGGCGGTCGACAGCACATAACTGCGGTCCCCCGCTGCCTGCGACAGCGTGGCCAAGCCCAATCCCAGACACAACAAGATGATTTTTTTCATTGGATTTATTCCTCTTTAAACAGTCGAATGCTTATATGCGAAAATGCTGATTTTCGCAACCCGATTCGGAAAAGGAATCAACAGGAGATGCACAAGCCAATCTCTATGAAGGTGCTGAAAAAAAGAAATGCCCCCTGTGCGGCATCCGCTTCGCTCTCCGCACGCCCCGCGACAACGTCAGCAGTTAGCGCAATAGTCGCAGCGCATCTTGTTATCTTTGGTGACGGTTTCCAGATGACTGGCTTCGGACTCGCCCAGCCCAGAGAAATGAATAACCGTTCGGAACCCGTCCCCCTCCGGCTGACAACTCACCACAATACCGCTGCAATGCACCGACACCGCTTCGCCCCCCTGAGTCGGTTTGATGGCCATGTCGAATTCATATACGCTGAATTCAGGCAGCTGACGATGAGAGATGAATTTCATGCCGAGATGACAGATATGCAAGTCATCCAGATTCCCCAAGGGGTTCTCATGATCCAAGCCAAGGCACACGCTGTATTCACCAAATTTATACTGAGTCGTCGTCATAATACTCCGATTTTCTGCGCAAACCTATCCACCTCTGTTTGTCAAGTTACCTCATATTATAGGGCTGTCAAACGAAGCGGCCGGCTTTTTTCTTTTTCAGGCCCAATAAACGGTTCCGGTGAACCGTATAGTGAGTCTGCTCTTCTTTCGCCCACGCTTTGGCTTCCTTGACCCGGCTCGCGAGCGCCGTGAAGTCGAGCCCCATGGGTGCGCCCAAATGCCGCTTGGCAGCCAGGGCCTGATCTGGACTTTTTCCAGTTAACTGATTGAGAGTGGCTTTGACCTCATGATACGCATCGCGGAATGGCATCCCGGCCACCACGCGCTCCAGCGCGTAATCCGTGGCAAACACCTCCGGACCAAAGGCAGCCCGCAAGGCATCCTCGTTGACCTGGACTCCGGCCATCAGCGGGATCAGAATTTTCAGAGAGGACACGGTCAGGTCGAAGCCTTCCATGAACGGCTCTTTGGTCTCCTGCAGATCCCGGTTGTAGCCGGAGGGCGCCGCCCGAACAATCTCAGACACCATGTGAGCATGGGACAACACTTTGGCGGCTTTCGCCCGCATCAGCTCCAGGACATCCGGGTTCCGCTTCTGCGGCATGATGCTACTGCCGGTCGTGAATTCCAACGGCAGGCTGAAATAGCCGAATTCCGGCATCGAAAAGAGAATGAGGTCCTGCGCGAGGCGGGACAGGGTCAGCATCATCTGGCTCAGGGCGGACAGAATCACCGATTCGAGCTTGCCGCGCGCCTGATTGGCATGGAGCACATTGTGCACCGGCTTGGAGAAGCCCAGCAGATCGCTGGTGAGCTGACGGTCGATGGGAATGGGCACGCCATAGCTCGCGGCAGAACCCAGCGGGCACTGATCGTTGAGTTCATACGCCGCCATCAGCAGCGTCAGGTCGTCGAGTAACCCTTCGGCCCAGGCGGAGGCCCAGAGGCCCACGCTGGAAGGCATGGCCGGCTGCATGTGGGTGCGCCCTACCATGGGCACCTTCTCATACTTCTTCGCAAAAAGAATCAGGGCACCCGCCAAATCGGAGGCTGTCGTGGCGGCTTCCAGCAGGCGGGATTTGGCAAAGAGCCGCAAATCCACGGCGACCTGATCATTCCGGCTGCGGCACACATGGACGCGCTTGCCGAGATCGCCCAGCTTCTGGGTCAGGCGGCGTTCGATGGCCAGATGGACATCCTGATCGGCCAGCGTAATTGAAAAAGTGCCCGCGGCCGAATCGGTCAAGATCTGACGCAACTCGGCAATGACGCGCTTGGCATCGGCCGGGGTCAACAGGCGGGGTTTGAGAGGCACCCGGGACAACATCGTGACATGGGCGGCGGTGCCGAAGCAGTCGGCTTCGACCAGCGCCAGATCCAACACACGGTCCTGACCTGCCGTATAGGCGAGGACATCTGTGTCCACATCCCCCACCGTCGTCTTTCGGCGCATTCTAATGCTGAATCCGCTTGATCTTGAAAATGTGCTTTTCGGGCTCTGCCAAGAACTCCGGCGGGAGCTCAATGCGCACGGTCTTGCCTTTTTCCTCATCGGTGGCCGGCCGCTCGGCTGGAGCCGGAACGGGAGCGGGAGCCGGTGCGGCGACTTCCGGGGCCGGGACTGATGCGGCCGCTTCCGGAGCCGGGGGCGGGGCAGCGGGGGCCGGTTCCGCAGGCTTCGGTGCGCTGATGGGGGCCATCTGACTCTTGGGCACTTCAATGATGCCACCCGGAATCTCAAAACTCTTGTTGCAGACCGGGCAGTCGATGCTTTCGCCCGCCATTTCTTCCGGTCCATTCAGGTTCTGTCCACAATGGGGACAATTGAAATCAATATCGGCCATTTCAGATTCCTCGCGTTCTTTCCTTACCTGCGCATTACCCAGCTCTGTCTGACCGTATCACAGCGTTTGGGACTTGGGAAGCCCCGGGATGGCTCCATAGTGGATTTTCCACAGGCACAATCCATGGGGCCGTTCCGTCTTCACCCGGGCCGTTCGTTCCTGATTGGCCAGAAGAATGGAGGTTTCTTCAACGGAAGTTGCCCCCATCCCCACATGGATCAAATGACCGGCCAAACTGCGGACCATTTTATAGAGAAATCCGTCGCCCAGAGCGGAAATCGTCACCATCGGCCCCTGTTTCCGGACGGACAGCCGCCACAGCGTCCGCACCTTTGTTCTTATTTGCTGGCGGGAATTGGCTGAAAAAGCCGAGAAATCATGCAATCCTTCCAGCAAAGCCGCCGCTGCACACATCGCTTCCAGATCCAGCGGCTGGCGCACATGAAGCGCCTGCCGGCGATGCAGCGGTGAAGCAATCGGCGCATTCCAGATCGAATACCGATATTCCTTCCCAGTCGCATCGTATCGGGCATGAAAGTCGGGCCGCGTCCGGCGCAGTTCAGGAATCCGGACGGAATCAGGCAGGAATGCATTCAGCCCCTTCAGCAGGCAGCGGGCTTCCCATGGGCATTTCAGGTCGAAGTGGGCCACCTGCCCCCGCGCATGGACACCCGTGTCGGTACGGCCGCAAGAATGGATACGCACCGTTTCATCCGTGAGCTGAAGGATAGCCGTCTCAAGAGCCTCCTGTACCGTTGGATGTGCAGGCTGTGCCTGCCAGCCATAGAAGTCCGTCCCATCATAGGCAATGGTCATCCGGTACCGGCGCCCCCCTTTGGGAGGAACCGTTCGAGGGGTTTCACCCGATGCGGGGATGGGGCTCACTCCTCCTCCAGAAAATCATCGGTGCCCAGCGGACCCGCGGCCGCATCCAGCCAGCTTTGCAGGATGACCTGAGCCGCCAGTTTATCGATGACCCGGCGGCGGTCTTCACGGCGGGTTCCGGCCTCGATCAGAACGGATTCGGCGATTTTGGTGCTGAGGCGTTCATCCCACTTGTGGAGGGGGATGGCCGTGCGTTTGGCCAGTTCGGCCATGAAGAGGTTGGTTCGTTCGGTACGGGGACCTTCGGTGCCGTTCATATTGAGCGGGTAGCCCACGACAATGTCGGAGACCGTTTCCGATACGGCCACACGCACGACGGCCGCAGCCGCCTGTTCCAGGCGCGGACACTCCAGCGTTTCCCGGGGGAAAGCAATGACGCGGGAGTCATCGCTGATGGCCACTCCGGTCCGACGATCTCCAAAATCCACACCGAGCACTTTGGACATCAGGCGCTCCCATTGTCGCAAGCGACACTGAGTCGCGCAGGAGTCAGAATACAGGAGTCAGGAGTCAGGAGGAAACCGGAACCGGACGGGTTATTCAAAATCGGAGTCACGCCTGCAGTCCAGCCAACAATCAGTCCTTGAGCGGGCAGGTTTTCAGTGCATGGCGGGCCAGCAGACGGCCGGCTTCACGACATTCTTCCAGCCCTTCAGGGGTCGGCTTGTACTGCAGCTTCAACACGGGACGAAGCAGTTCGACGCGCATGGATTTCAAATATTCTTCCACCTCTTCAGGCCCCCCACGGCCCCAGCCGTAGCTGCCGAAAGCCAATCCGGCCTTGTTCGCCGGGCGCAATCCCTTGAGGTAGGTCAACGCATGGGCCACCTCCGGCATCAGGGTGCCGTTCAGCGTGGGAGAGCCTACGGCAAAGGCCGCCACATCGAGCAGTTCGGTTGCGAGCCGCGTGATGGTGGTGGCCCCCACATGGAACAGCTTGACCTCCAGGTCGGAGCCGCCCTCCTCCATGGCCCCTTCGACCATAGCATGAGCCATCATATCCGTGCTCTGCCACATGGTGTCGTAGATGATGACCACCTTGCGGGTCGGCGTACAGCAGTCCCACTGGTCATAGAAATCCAGCATCTCATCAATCCGGCTGCGCCAGACAATCCCATGGCTCGGACAAATGATTTTCGGGCCCAGGGAACGGACCGCGGCCACGGCCTTCTGCACCGGAATGGTGTAGAGCATGAGGATATTGGCCACATAGGTTTTGGTTTCAAAAAACAGAACCGTATCCGGCACTTCATCGTCAAACCGTCCGGTGGTCGCATAATGCTGGCCAAAGGCATCCATTGAGAACAGTAGGTTGTCCTCTGGAATCCAGGTGGCCATGCTTTCCGGCCAATGCGTCATCGGGGTTTCGATGAACTCCAGCGTACGCTTGCCCAGGGACAGAGAATCTCCGGTTTTAACGATTTTAAAGGTCCAGGCCGACGTGTCGTAGTAATTCGACAGCACCACCCTGCACTTTTCATCACAGACCAGCGTGGCATGGGGGCAGGCCTTCATCACAGCAGGCAGGGATCCGGAATGATCCGGCTCCGCATGGTTGCAGATCACCCAGCGGAGGTCCGCCGGGTCCATCAACTCCGAGATGTGTCCAAGCAGATCCGCGGCATACGGAGCCTTGACGGAGTCCACCAGGGCGGGTTCATCATCCAGGATCAGATAGGAGTTATAGGTCGAACCCCGCTCCGTCACATAGCCGTGAAAATCACGGATATTCCAATCCACATAGCCGACCCAATGAATGCCATCCACAATTTTTCGGTTCATACGCTCATCCGTTCCGTATTCAGGTTCTATCGCGGGCTGGAGGTGTCCCGTCAGGGAGCCTGTTTCACCGGCTTCGGCATTTCGGCGACAATCGCCTTGGCTTTGTAGCCTTCCAGCTCTTTCACGCGCGCCACAGACGCCGCGAGGGCGGTCTTCATCTTGTCGGCTTCGTCCTTCTTCGCCGTCAACTCATCCGTCCGGGTCATCAAATCTTTTCCAGTCTCATCTAGGCGCTTCTGCAGCGTCTCCACACTCTGGGCGGCATTGGCACTCTCTTCACTGGCTTTGTTGAAATCCAATTGCACCTGGGCCATCTGCGCCTTCAGCGTGTCAATTTCGTCTTCCAGATCCAGACCGATCTGCTTCTCCCCGTTCCAGAGGTATCCAATCTAGAGCATTCCGATAATCAATGCGATATCCAACATATATTTCATACTGACCTTCCTCTTCTTCTTGATGCTGGAGCCGGCGATCGGACTCGAACCGATGACCTGCTGATTACAAATCAGCTGCTCTGCCAACTGAGCTAAGCCGGCGACTTTCCAACATAATTTGAGCTACTATGCCCCACCCCGCGCCCGATTTCAACCCCTGCCGCAAAAACAACCCATTTGCTCCTACAACATAATTCGCTTGCGCCAGACGTGGAACCGTCTATAGTGCCCCCTGATTCACCGCAAGTGCGGGGAACGGGGCGTGGCTCAGCCTGGTAGAGCGCTTGGTTCGGGATCAAGAAGTCGCTGGTTCGAATCCAGTCGCCCCGACCATTTTTCCGAACGCGGGATTTTGGTCCACATTTTCCACGGCCCTGCGTAT